>NZ_JBALQL010000008.1:138-26737 GCF_036964885.1 Bacillus sp. JJ1122
CGGGGGTCTGACCCCCGGCACTTTAAAGCGCTAAAAAGCCCTCCAATTTGGAGGGCTTTCTGTAAGGTTTGTTTATTTGTTTAATAGTAATGATACAACTTTTGCTGC
The DNA here is from genome assembly GCF_036964885.1 of Bacillus sp. JJ1122. Lineage (NCBI taxonomy): Bacteria > Bacillati > Bacillota > Bacilli > Caryophanales > Bacillaceae > Bacillus > Bacillus sp. JJ1122. The sequence continues at coordinate 247 of NZ_JBALQL010000008.1, forward strand.
TTGTGCTCTTGTTGCTTTGCTCTTTGGCTGGAATTCGCCGCCGATTCCTACCATGAAGCCTAGTTCGTTTACTGCATTGATTGAGTCTTTCGCGAAGTTTGATGCTTTTTCAGCGTCAGTAAATTTAGCTGGTGCTTGCGGGTCATACTTTTTGCCAGTCTTAACTTCGTATGCTCGGACAAGCATTGCTGCCATTTGCTCACGATTGATGGAGGCATTTGGATCAAACTTGTCTTTACTCATACCAGCTGTGATACCTGCTTCATAAGCTGCTGCGATGTCAGCTTCTAGAGCTCCAGCAACATCCTTGAATGGGTGGTCTTTTGTTGCCTCAAGCTTTAATGTACGGGCGAGTAGAGATACAAATTGACCTCTTGTAACATTTCCGCTTGGATTAAACTTGTCAGCTGATTGACCTTTGATAATTCCTGCTTCTGTTAATTCAGCAATGAATTCAAAAGCCCAGTAGTCTTTTTTAACATCCTTGAACTTCTCTGGTAATTTACCTGGCTCTGGTTTTTGTGGCTCCCCAGGGTTCTGCGGTGGTACAGGGTTTGTAGCTTTAACTTTCATATCAAGAGCATATTTAGCAAATCCGTCTGCTTGTGTTGCTACATATTTATAGTTGTCCGTATCCTTAACATGCTGTTGACCTTCTGGTGAAGATAAGAAGTATACATTCACATCTTCGTTAATTGTTTTAAATGACCAGTTTAAGTCTGGAGTTGGGTCGATAATTTTCTTTTCAATTACATACGCAGAAACAACTTCCCTGCTTGATTCTGGAGCTTTTACGATAATTTCAGTGCCTTTAACGCCTGGGAATGTACCAGAAGCGCGATAGTCATTTGTTGCTACTACAAATTGTTGTTCTGGATCAACGGCTTTCCCGTCAAATTGCAGGTTAACGATACGGCTTGAGTCTGCATTTACAACTTTTCCGTTTCCATCATATTTCGCTGCTTTTGTAACATCCACTTCATAAGTAACACCATCGATAACATCGAAATTATATGAACGGTAATCACCGTTTACGATGTTTTGCTCATCTTTTGTATCAGTTTTAATTTGGTTGAATTGGCCTGCGGACATTTCTAACCATTCTTTAAGCTGTGCACCAGTTACAACAATAGCCTGTAAAGTGTTGTTGTCGTATAAATACAAGTCTGCTGCATTTTTAATTTGCAAAGTTCCAGCTGCAACATTAGTGTAGTAGTTTGGATTGTCACGTGTACCTGCTTTGAATGGTGCAGCTGCAGAAAGGACAGGAAGTTTCTCATATGGAGTTCCCTGAATCGCCTTTTCTGTATACCATTTTTGAGCAGCGTTCAACACCTGGATTGCTTCATTGTCTTTGACTTGAGAGAAATAGCTATTGATTGGAGCTGTTGTTTTACCAAGCTCGCCCTTCATATATTCAATTGTAGCTTCATGCTCATGTTTTACCGCATCTACAATGCTTTGATCAGCATCAGCATTTGAAGTAGTTCCAGCTGCATCTTTAGTGAAAATTTGACGAGTAGAACTCTTTGTATCTTTGATTGTCCATTTTCCTTGTGCATCCTTCTCGATCGTCATGTCGATAAGGCCTAGATTATCTCCCCACATACCTGCTTGTACAGTCGCAACTCCGTTTAAAGTACCTTTTTCAAGATCAGCACCAGGTACTGAAGCATATTTAGCACTTGGGAATGTTGCGTGAGAGTGTCCAAATAGAATAGCGTCGATTCCTTCAACCTTGCTCAGGTTGTAAACAGCATTTTCTTCATTCTTTCCATTTGCAGTCGCGTCAATTCCTGAGTGAGGAATAGCTACGATCAAGTCTGCACCCTTTGCTTTCATTTCTGGAACGAATTTATTAGCAGTGTCGATAATGTCCTTCGCAATGACTTTACCGCTAATACGAGTAGCATCCCACTGAGTGATTTGCGGAGGAACGAAACCAATTACCCCTACTTTAAGAGTGTGCTTTTCGCCGTCTGCATCTGTCACTTCTTTATCTATAATTACATAAGGGGTGAATGCATTTTTGTCATCAGTTGCATCATCGATATAAACGTTGGCATTTACGTAAGGGAAATTCGCACCCTTCAATGAAAGATTAAGGAAATCAAGACCATAGTTGAATTCGTGATTTCCAAGGTTGCCTGCATCATAACCCATAAGATTCATAGCTTTATAAACCGGATGAGTTTCGCCATTTGCCAATTTATTAATCTTCGCTACATAATCTCCCATCGGGCTGCCCTGAATCAGGTCACCGTTGTCAAACAACAGGCTGTTCGGTGCTTCTTCTTTTGCTTTTTTAATCAATGTAGCTGTTTTAGCAAAGCCAAAGTTTAATACAGATTTATCTTGGTAGTAGTCATAGTTCATGATGTTGGAGTGTAAGTCAGTAGTTTCAAGAATTCGGAGTTTTACTACATCTTCGTCCATCACTTCGGCATAAGAGATTGACGGTGTAGCCTGTGGCACGATTATACCTAGCGCTAATGCTGTAGCAGCTATCTTTTTAATCTTCTTCAAGATTTTTCCCCCTAAATAATGTAATCGGTTGCAATGATTATTTTAGCCTATTAAAATACAAAAGTTAACACATTTTTTTAAAATTAATATTTATTTAACAATCGAGCTCTTAATATGCTAGATTTTAACAAATTAACGCACTGCACCTTTGNNCAAAGGTGCAGTGCGTTAAAGGATGAGTAAAGGCTTAGAGTTAGAAATTTATTTCCTAAAATTACTATTTAAAAATTCGCTTTGAACGAAACTTGGTGAATCTACTTTATGGATTTCCTTGCCTTAATAACTATTAAAATCAGAACCAGAGACAAAAGAATCAGGACGATTTCTTCAGTATTTTCCTTTAAAAGTGAGGAGGTTTTTCTTTCAATTGAATGCAAGAATGGTTCAGGGATCGGTTCCTCTCGATTTTCCGCATATTTAATATGGTTGACCGTATTACCGCCTAATGCCGGTTCCCAGCCGTATTCTCCTTCAACCAACCAAATTTCTATGATATCTCCTACTGCAATATCCACCCTTTCTCCACCGGTATACTCTCTTGCCTGCCAGGATGGAATATACCAATAATACACCTCAATGCTTGTTTTTTCTTTCTCTGTACTGGGCACCCTAATCATTCGGTCTACCTTAAGCTTCATACTTCTAACTTGCTGTGGAAATTGCTCACTCTTGGATGTATCCTTAAAGAGCTCATCAGCCGTGACTGTTCCGATTAAATGTAAAGGAGCTTCATCTTTTCTTTCCTTTACTTCTGTTGGCGGTGGCGCTGCCATTGGGGTTGCTGTCGCAAAAAACAAACCGATAAACATAGCGATCAATACTCTTATCATACCCTTCATAATCGAACCCCTCGCTTCTATAATGAGCCTACTGCCAAACGAACAATTATCATTTTGTACATATAGACGTTTTGAAATATAAATACGTTTCAATTCAAAGGGAATCATCCAGCGTCTTTAACGAATTAACGCACCGGGGGTCTGACCCCCAGTACAGTGATGCGTTAGTGCGATGATACTACTAATAAACGATGGTGAAACTCTTCCCTAACCTATACGTCAAATTAACGAAGGAGTGGTGCTTGAATGAAATGGATGTTTGCTTTGTTTATTGCTATATTCTTTTCTTTAATGTTAATTGGATGTGAAAGCAATGATGAAACTGAAGCCCGGGATATAAGAATTGTAGACTCGGAAAAGGTTTGGCCTGAGAATTTTTATGAGGTTGCATTTCGGCGTGAGGAGGCTCCTCACTATTCCTATGCAGTAAATAAAGTCAGCAATCAAAACGACTTTGAAAAAACGTGGAAATCTTTTCAGTTAATGACAAAAAGACCTCAGATTGATTTCAACACAAAAGAAATCCTTTTCCTGGGTGTTGAGGAATCAGGAAGCTGCCCATTAGAGCTAAATTCCCAAGATGTGAAACTAACGGAGCAAAAGATCACAATTAATCTGAGATCGCCCGACGGAAATTGCACCGACGACGCCACTCAAAGAACCTTTGTAATCGAAATACCTAAGAGGAAATCCGAAGAATACTCAAAAGTCATTGTAGTTGAAGGCGGCACAGAATCATCAATCTCGATCAAAGAATAATAAGTTCGTATCAACCAACACGCCTTTAACGCTTTAAAGAGATGGGGGTCTGACCCCCACCCCTTTAACGCGGCGTAGCGTGAGGATCAGGCACTCGCTTGGGTTATGCTTTATACATTTGTGTCCTCAAAAGGACCTTACTTTTCGATATACTTTCTTCTTGATAGATACATTTTCAAAGTGTATTTGGCTGCAACTGTTAGTGATTCATTTTTGATAAATTCGTTAAGTTTTCTTTCCGTTATAGGAATGGCAGTAAGTCCATCGGTTTCAAGTTCTCCATCTTTTGCTACACTATAAAGGTCTTGCAGTTTTCCCATAGTCATATCCATTTTCACAAAAGAGGTTAGCCCAATCTCGAATTTATTCAGTTCAATGAATAAATCCATAAATTTCTCATCAATAATAGATTTATGATGCTCTTCTCTTATTCCGAGTTCCTCTCTAAGGCCACGATGCATGCATTTAATGAGGCTGATTTCTCTTCCTTCTTTATCAGTTTCCGTTAACCCCTCATTCATTGTGACATGCCATTTACTTTCAACGCTGCCCGAATTTAGATATTTGGATCTTTTTGCAAAAACAACTTCATCTGTACTTGGTGTTTCAATGATAATAAATGTATTCATTCCAAACGAGGTGGTAAATGGGAAGTATGGCTGCAAATCTTCCAATTTCGTTATCTTGCTTATTGGATGTCCTTCTTCTTTCAGCTCTTGATATATTGAACGAAAAACTAGGTGAGTGAAATAATCCGTTTCAAATAAGTCCAGCCTGAGGCATGCGTTTTCATCTTCATCGGCATTCCTTTTTCTTTGAATCCGATAAACACCATATTTTTTCCCGTTAAAAATGGTATGTCCATTTTCCAGTTTAGTTATAAAATGCTTTGCAGCAATTCTACTATGCTTTTCAATTAAGCCAGTAAGGTTTCCAATTGCGGTGATACCTGCAAGGTCTTCAAAACTCTCTCCTCTATTAAAGGAATAATTCTTTGAAAAATTCATTTCCGGATCCATACGAGATATAATGGCTTTTAAATCCTCAGGACAATCCACAAACAATTTCTTATCCCCTGTTTCTATACTAATATCATGCAGGTCATATGCAGGGTCCCCGTGATCCAGGGAAAGTATTTTTTGGCTTTCTAATGCAATACCTTCTTCTTTTTTAATTCTCTTTTTCATCTGGTATCGCAGGAAATTCCTTTTTACAGATATAATAATAATTTCTATGACTTTACCTAAAATGATTCCAACTACTATCCAAAAGAGTTCTGACACACCCGATTCTTTTACTTTCGCAATAAAATCATTCATCAATATTACCCTCTATTTCTTAAATTGCCAGTAGATTACTATCTTCCTTTTCCAATATTACTTCCTGTGCCAGCAAAGTATTCATGCCTATTTCTGTTCCCATCTGTATTAGGAACATGATCATATTGAAATCGGTCTGCTCTCACGGTATCTTTGGCAATAAGCTTCGACACCTTCTCTATGTCTCTTAAAGTTATTAAGTTTGCCTCCAATTCTTTTAAATCTGCCGTGATGACCACATTCATATAGAGGTCTTTAAGACTTGGAGACTCTAACAATAATGTTTTTTCGTATTTCCCCCGAGCAACCCTTTTAGAAAAAAATTTCTTGTCCACAATAGAAAATTTTATTGTGCTGCTTAGGTTGTTTATCTCTATTTTACAGGATTTTAAATCACTTGGCTTTAATCTGATAAGGGACTCTCTATAGATGGTTACCTTAATATAAAATCTATTGGGTAACTGAAGAAATCCATTAACATTGCCAGGAATAACTTTGGTTGAATATACAACACCGGTATTTGACTCTACTGAATTTCTACTAAGGCGAGCGTAATCTATCATAATATCGATATCTGGAGAATTGTCATACCATTTAATCCTTATATCTGAAAAGATTAATGTAAAACTACTGTCCATAATACTATCCCCTTATTGAAAGTGATTTCGGAAACCCTCTATATTATATCGACCAATACCAGCAAAATTTATCCATTTTCTAAGTAAAAAAATGAAAGACACCATCCCTCAGGATGGTGTCTTTCACATTCACTTTTCCACTTTACAGCGCCGGGGGTCTGACCCCCAATGAGGGAAAGTCCTAACGCTTTAGTGTGTTAAATTACGCTTACTTCAGTTCACCTAGTGCGTCTAATAGACGGTATAGGATGACTGCTGATTGGGCGCGTGTTGTGTCGGCTTTTGGTGCGAATGTTTGGTCTGCGTAGCCGTTTACAAGCTTAAGTGCTGCTGCTTTGCCTACGTAGTCTTTCGCGAAGTTGCTGACTTTATTGCTGTCTTTGAATGAAGCTGGTGCTTTTACTCCGTCAAGAACGCTAGCGTCTTTGTATTGAATCGCTCTGATTACCATTGCCGCCATTTGTTCGCGGGTAATCTTCTCGTTTGGAGCAAATTTGCCATTGCCCATACCGGAAATGATTCCAGCTTGGTTTGCTGCTTCGATTTCAAGTGCTGCCCAAGTGTAGCTTGCAGGTACATCTTTGAATGTTCCTTTGTACTCGGAAGTAGGAAGGTTCAATGCACGTGCTACAAGCACTGCGAATTGTGCACGAGTGACACTTTCGCCGTGAGCGAACAACTCATCTGTTTTACCTTTGATGATTTCGCGGGAAGCTAAAACTTCAATTTCATCTTTAGCCCAGTGAGTCTTGATATCTTTGAAAGTCTTGCTGTTTTCATAGATAGCGAACTTGCCAGTCTGGTGAGTCTTGAATGTGAATGTTTCTCCAGTTACTTTACCGCCTTCGTAATCCAGCTTGCCGCCAGTTACAGCGTATGCAGCAACCTTGCGCTTATCTGTGAATGTCTTACCGCTTACAGATACAGAAACAGCTACTGGCTTATCGAACTTCGTATAAGCAGTTTGCTTTCCATCCTTCTCAACTACTACGGACAGGTTCACTTCAGCAAGTGCTTGTACAGCTGATGCTTTCACTGCTGCTTTACCGATCGTGAAGATAACATTACCTTTTTCTTTCGCTAGGTCAGCTAAAACAGTGGCTGGAACGTCAACTGATTCACTGCCAGTCTTAAGAGTCAGGCTCTTCTTGCTTTCTGCAGCTTTAGCTACTGAGTCAGCAGGAAGTTTTGCTTTAACTGTAGACACTTTGTCTGAAACAGAAGATAGGTCTAGAGTTACATTTTTGCTTGAAGAATCGTTAAGAGCTGCTGCGAACTTTTGCTCATCAACAGATACTGTTGCTTCGCCCTTAGAAGTATCAACATCAACTTGACCCAGATCAGTGTTTGGCACTGGAGCTGGAGCTGGTCCAGGGACAGTTCCGCCGCCAGGATTTCCGCTTTCAACCAGTTTCTTGATTGTTACTTTTTCAGTAGTTTTGTGGCCAGCAAGGTCAGTCACTTCGAATACGAAGTCGTTGTCGCCATCTTTCAGATCTAAATCAACGTCGATTGTCTTCTTGAAATTGCGCATTGCGTATGGCTCAAGGAATTCGTTGAAGAATACTTCGTTCCCGTTTACATATACACGGATTTCATCGAAGTTGTCAGCTACTTCAAGTGATACAGGAACCTTATTAACTGTTGGTGCAACCGCTCCCGGTGCTCCTTTTACTTTTAAAGTAGGAGCCGTTGAATCCACGAATACTGTACGCTTGAAGGAAATTTTGTTGTTCTTTCCATCGACAGCACTTATGTCATAGTACTTTACTCCATCAGTATCGAAAGTCAATTTAGTTGAGAAGTCATAACGCTTTTCTTGAACGTTATAAACCAGCTCTGTATCTTGTCCAGCTACTTTCAAGTCATGGATGCCAGAAGTGTCAGCAACCCATCCAGAAACAACTGTTTCTTTCGAATTGATTGTTCCAAATGCCTCTGGAGTCAATACGTGTACATCTGGAATTTCTACATCAACAGCATCCTGAGCGTTAACTACTGTAATGTTACCAGCATAATCAACAGCTACAACATCTACATAATTAGTTTCAGAAACTTTGCTAAGTGTATATGTGCCGTCTCCAGTTATTGGAGCATCTAATACAGACTCGCCATCAACAAGGACATCCACATAAGCCAGGCCGCTTCCGTTTTCATTGTCAGCCGCATTTGTAAGCGTCAATTCCTTCGTTTCAGCATTGAACGCTGCTTCAACTGTTGGAGCTGTTACGTCTACTTTTACAGGGAATTTGAATGACTGCCATTCAGCACCTGGGTAGTCTACGACCGCACGAACTTCGATCTGGTAGTCTCCTTCAGGAACTTTCTTAAGATCAGCCACGCCATCCCATGCTCTTGCAGGGTTCAAAGAATACTCTGGGCTTCTTGCACCATCATAGTAATTCTTTCTAACGTTGTTTTCTGTACGTAAAGTACGGATTTTCTTGCCATCCTTATCAAGGACATTGTATTCTACCTGCTTTGCATTCCTTAGGAATGAAACAAGTGGAATTACCTTATCCTGTGAGCCGTCGCCATTTGGTGAGAATGCCATGTACTCAGGCTTCACTTCATCGTTCGCTACGTCATAGCCAAGGAAGTTATAGTTCTCATCCAATAGTCCAGTCATTCCGTAGAATGTGTTCTCATCCCACATTGGTGCATCCACAATTGGAGCCTGTCCCCATTTACCCTTGAAGCCAACGTAAGGAACTGTCAGCGCCGGATTAGTGTCAGCAGTATCTGTTAGAGTAACATAACCTTCTGCAAAATAGCCGTTCTTGAAAACATCTGTTGCAGGAACATATCCACTTGCATTACGGTTTATTACCATAGAAGCAGAAAGATCAAGTTCAACTGTTATTTCTTTTTCCTCACCTGCAGCTAGTTCAATAACCGGCTTGGCTTCAGGATCGAATTCAACACCGTTCACAGTCATTGGAACGTTTTCTAATGGCTGCGCTTCAAGTTTGCTAGCTTCATAGCCCATTTCTCCGAAAAGAACAAGGTCAGTCTGGACATTGACGCCTACATTATAGCTAACCGCTTTATCAGAATAGTTCTTAGCTTTTAATGTAAAAGTAGCCTTGTCTCCTACTTCACGTAAAGCAACCTTTGCTTCTCCTGTTGTTTTTTCAGTCACAACGACAGGAGTCGATAATGCTGCATGCAGCTGCATTAAACCAGCACCCTGGCGTCTTGGAGAGTAAGGGATGCCAAATTCAAACATTTTATTGATCGCACCCTTATCGATAACTGGTGCACCAGTGTTCATAAGAATATTTTTAGCAAGGTTAACTCTTGCAAGTCCCTTCACGCCAAACTCTGCGTCAACACGTTCAAGTACTAGAGCAGAACCGCCCGATACGTGTGGAGCTGCCATTGATGTACCGCTCATCATTCCGTACTTGTTATCATTGAATGTTGATAAAATCTGTCCGCCTGGTGCAGTGATTTCAGGTTTGAAATCAAGGTTTGGAGTTAATCCCCATGAAGTGAAATCACTCATTTTATCAGCTGATGGATTCGAAGCTTTTGTTACATCGCCTTTGAATTCCAATGTTACTGATTGTTTTGCATCAAGTGCAGCTTTTAATGCGTCACCATCTGTCTTCAGCATGAATAGCTGCGGAATTTTGATCGAAGCATCCGAAGCCATGTTTACATAACCATCCGCGTTGTTAAAGATGATGACAGCAGCCGCTCCTGCAGCCTGCGCATTCTTAGCTTTGTCAACGAAGCCTGCTTCTCCACGCTTAATCAAGGCAATCTTTCCAGTTAAATCGAGTCCAACAAAGTCATCTGCTTCAGGAGCAGTTGGAGAGTTTCCTGGTTTACGGCCTAAACCTGCATACACAACATCATAAGCCTTCTGTTCAATATCATTCGGGTGTACAGAGCTTGCAGACAAGAATGGATATTTGCTTTCTGCATCTCCAATTTTAGCTGTGATCGCATCAAGATCCATGAATTTATTTTCAAATGACGCTACCTGTAAGGAGTTGTAAGAAACACCTGGAGAACCAGATACTCCAATATCAGGGTTGTTCGGGTTCGGGTTAGCCGCAGTCCATCCATTTCCGAAGTGAGCAGAGTTACCAGCAGAGATAGACATTAGCACACCATTGTCAACTGCTTTTTGAACAGCCTTTTGCTCCGGATCATCCGGTAAAACGAATCCAGCCGTTGAACCTAAGCTCATGTTGATAACATCTACACCAAGCTTGATTGCATCGTCAATCGCTTTTACATAAATATCACTGAACGTAGACGGCATTTCAGGATCATTACCAAATACCTTCAGGCCAAGGATTTGCGCTTCAGGAGCGATCCCCTTGATTCCGCCGTGTTCTTCATCCCCGTTAGCACCAACAGTACCTGATACGTGCATTCCGTGCATGGAAGCTTCTTTTCCAAGGTCAAGAATGGTATCATTGTCATCCATATAGTTGTAGCCATAAGGTACTTTTTCCGTATAATACTTACCTTTTAGGCCATTTTCTTTAACAATTCCATCCACTTCTTCTTTAGTGAGCTCTTCCTCTGTTTCAGGAGATAAAATCATATCTCGGTGAGAAGGGTCGATACCAGTGTCGATAACACCTACAACCATTCCTTCACCTTTATAGCCATAATCATCCCAAGCTTTTTGAGCTTCAACCAATTCCTTACTGTAAAGCATTTCAGGCTTTACTTCAGGACGCTTGTATTCATGTGTAATATAAACATCTGAAACGTTTTCCAGATTTTTTATAAATTTAATGTTCCCGTACTCTACCTCAGCACTAAATCCGTTCACTACTGTTGTAAAATTCTCGAGAACTTTTACATTCAATTTTTTTGTGCTTAATTGAGAAACTACCTCTTCCTGCTGCTTAAGTGCCGCGGATTCCAAATTTTCTTTTGTCGCTTCATCAAGCTCGCTGTATTTCACTCCTTTTTTCTGAGCAAAATCAATAGCAGGCTTATCCTTAAGCTCAACGATTACACGGACCTTTTGATTCTCATTGTATTGAACAGCAGCATCAGTTAAGCTTCTTTGAACCTTTGGTTTGACCTTTGCTGCAGGTTCTGGAACAGCAGCCATGGCAGCATTCGAAAATGCCATCGATAATACTAGAGCACTAACAATACCTTTTTTAAACACCTATTTTCCCCCTTAAGTAAACTTGCTAGATTTCAGAAATTTACTCCTTTCTCTAATATTCTGGAATTTATAAAGATTCCGATTATTTAATTAATACCATATATTACTTTAGTAGTAAATATCTATCAGAATACTATTTCAAAAGAATTAGAATTTTATTATCATAATAAAAAAGCGCTAGTAAATACCCAATAATTGGTTGTTTACTAGCTCATACATTCTAGGTTATAATTTTTCGTTTCGATTTACGTAATATTTTTATATTATTTTTTACAAAATCAAGAAATTTAAGATAACAACCTTCAGTCATTGAATGATTTGGACTATTTTCAGGATTTGGGAGGGTTCTGCTAAGTATCTATTCTATACTCTGATGCCACACCCAAGCGCTAGCAATAATCTTTTCCAAATCCCGCTCTGCCATCCAGCCCAAAGCCTGGTGAATTTTATCTGCAGATGCAACCAATCTTGCCGGATCACCTGCTCGGCGGTCAGCCATGACGACATTCGCCTTGCGTCCAGTAACCTTCTCACACATATCGATTACTTCTTTTACAGAATAGCCAAGGCCATTGCCCAGATTATATGTGGCGGCCTTATTCTGACCATTCAACAGGGATTCAAGCGCAGCAATATGGGCATTCGCCAAATCCGTCACATGTATATAATCACGGATGCACGTTCCATCCGGCGTTTCATAATCGTCTCCAAAAACGGAAATTTGCTCACGCTGTCCCAACAGATGCTGCAGGATGATTGGAATCAGATGCGTTTCTGGATCATGCATTTCACCGATTCTTCCAGAAGCGCTTGCTCCGGCTGCATTAAAATAGCGCAGAACCACATAACGCAGGTCATATGCATGCGCGAAATCCGCTAAAATATTTTCCACCATCAGCTTTGACTGGCCATATGGATTGATCGGAACCGTCGGGCTGTCCTCACTGATGATATCCACATCAGGAATTCCATACGTAGCAGCCGTCGATGAAAAAATAAAGTTCTTCACATCGTATTTCATCATCACTTTTAAAAGTGTAAGTGTAGAAGCCACATTATTCTCATAGTATTTCAGCGGATCCAAGACAGATTCTCCTACAAGACTATTAGCCGCAAAATGCATGACTGCCTTGATAGGATAGCTGCCAAAAACAGCCTCAAGGTCCGCTTCGTTCCCAAGGTCACCCTTCACAAACACAGCACGGGTGTCAATCGCTCTCTGATGCCCAGTCGAAAGATTATCCAATACCACAACTTCATTCGTCTTAACCAGCTTTTCAACAAGATGACTGCCGATATAACCAGCACCACCAACAACTAAAATCATATGATTATCTCCCTTAATTGCTTTCTTTTTAACTAGTTTACTATAAAGTGGGTAAGCAGTGGCAAAATAAAAGTAACAGGCACCCCCCAATTATTGGATGATGCCTGCAATCTTACTTCTTACATATTCGGGATATAAAAACCATGATTCGGACCAAATGAATTCCCATCTAAATCAAACAAGGTATTGTCGATGATGACAGATAACGGTCTTTCAATTAGTGCTCCTTCTGGCCCGGAAATAACGATTGCTGGACGCTTTCCATTACTGCTGTCGCCATCAAAGTCTTGTAAATAGACTGAAGTTGTACCGTTAATGATCTCAGAATCTTTTTCAACTGAAACAGAAGCAGATACGTCTGCATTGTTCTCTAATTCAACCCCAACAGAGGATCCTAACGCTTCAGATAAATAAACTGCAACCACACCCGGGTTTCCTTCCGGATCAACAAAATTAAAGTTATGAGTGAACGTAGGATAGTCTACAGCCTCCACAGTGACCACTTTTAACTGTTCACCAGATTCAGAGGAAAGGGTGAAATCAACAAGGTCACCTGCCTGTAAATTCAGGCTATCCATATATTCCTTTTTAAGATGAATGATTCCAAAGTCTGGACCTTGGGTTTCATAAGTGTAATCACCACTTCCATCGCCAGTGTCTTCCTGTAATACGGAGTCACCATTGCTGATTGTAGCAAAGGCTCCTACTTCTTCTGTGTTTAGGGGAAGGTACAAACCACCGTTAGTAATGGAATCAATATTATATTCCAGATATTCATTTCCTGGATAACCCGGATCACCATTTCCGTATAAACCGAAATAAATATCACTTAGATTTTTTACTCCATCCGTATCCGTAACTACTCCCTCTGGCAGATAAATTTCACCTACCATTGAAAGGTTTACAGATTGTCCCTCTAAAACTTTCAATCTAATGACATCAGTATCTAAATTTTCACCCGCGACAGAGGATACTTCGACTTTTCCATCAAATTCCGTTCCCGCTAATGCATTACGAACGGCTTCTACCGCTTCGCCATTGCTATTTTCTAAAACTGTATTGAATTTTAAATCGATTGTATCCCCAGCTTCTAAGGTTCCCTCTTCAAGAGTATCTGAATCAATCATAACTTCCTGAGCTTCTGGACCTGCATAAAATTCCAGCTCCTCATTGGTTAACGTATTGATAGCCTCAACATCAATATTCTCGCCATTATTAGTGACTGTCATTTCAAATACAATCCAGTAACGTTCCGTTCCGTCCCCTTCAGGCACACTAAAAGTATAATCCGGAGTAGTCGAGTTCCCTTTGAAGAATTCTACTTTTCCACCTGAAGTTGATAGTGGAGTTTCACCAGAGAAGTTATGAACAATAAATTTATATTTTCCATCTTTTATTTTACGGATTGTAGTCGTTTCGGGACCAAATGAATCAACATCATCCCAGTCCAGGTCAACAATCCGCTCCCCATTTTCAGAATGGATTTCATCAGCAAACCAAGTGTGGAACATTCCCTTTCCATCTGGAGTATAACCATATAAATGGGAATCTAAATCACTTGGGTTTTCACCCCATGACAGCATCACTTTCACTTCATTTGTTGCTGCGGCGCGAATTGCTGTTTCATTTTGCTCTACTACATACCGGTTGGTCTCTGCAGTACCAAGCATATAGGAAGTCATATATCCTTGACCAGAAAGTTCTCCAGTATAAATTCCTGCTGGTAATGATACAGAATAATATCCATATTTATCAGTAGTTGCTTCTCCTGCAACCTCACCAGTTGTAGTACCTGAACCCGCTCTGAACTTGATTTTCAGACCAGCGACACCTACACCATAGATATCAGTAATTCTACCTTCGAAACCAGTTCCAAGCTTAACCTCAACGGTTCGTGCTTCTCCACTTACTTTTTCACTTGCCGGCGCAATTGTAATATGAAGGGCTTTGTCAGCATTTCCTTCCAATGCTACCGGTTCGTATGTAAAACGCTGCTGGTTTGGATGGTATGAAAGGTTTTGTAATTCAACTGATTCTTCAGTTCCATCTGTTCCAATCAGCTTAGCTGACACTGTAAAATCACTTTCGTTTAAGTCTGCGACAAAGGAATCCATTTTTACATCAATGATTCCTTGGGTTGCAGAGGCACCCGTTAAAACAGTGGTTTCAATATCTGAATAGCTCTCTGTAACTGTTTGAACTTGATCACCTGTCCCAATCTGGATGCTTTCACCCGGAGGAATAGTTAAAACAAGATTACTTGGACGCGTCTCAAGCGATGTACCTGCGGCATTAATTTCCGCAGTTGAAATAGTTCCTGTTCCTAATACTGTAGCTAATGCGTTAATGATCAAAGTCTGGATGTCTGTTTGTTCTGTTAAATTAATTCGAACATTTGTAGCTCTTGAATTAACAGTATCAAACGTCCCTGTTAACGAAACAGCCAGCGCTGGATCAGTACTTTGAACACTTTCTGCGACAACAACATTAGTAAAACCTTCTGCACCTTGATCCAAGTTCTTTTCTTCTACTTTTACATAAGATTCAATTTGCAAATCAGCAACAACAGTGGATCCTTCAGCGACAATCCTAATTTTCCCATCATTCTTATTTACAATGACCGTTGCCAGAACTGTATCATTGAAGTAGATACTGTTCTCTCCGCCACCTCTTACTTCAGTGGTACCAGAAACAGTTACTCCATTTAAATAAACTTCCCCTTCACCAATGCCCGCACCTAAAATAAGGTTACCAGTAATATTAACGTTCTGAAGGGTAACCCCAGGACTTGAAATGACTACATCACCATTAATCGTCTGGGTTCCTGATGCAGGACCGTAAGTACCAGCTTCACTGATTGGCTTTGAAAAATCTACCGTGGAAGGTGGTGTTGGCGGCTCTGTAGCTGGCGGTGGTGTTGGATTTGAAGGAACAACAACTCCCCCATTGTCTGCAGGCACTTCAGGTGTCTTAACAATCTTATTACTATTATGGATAAAAATTGCGATTTGGCCGCGAGTCACTGCTTCTCCAGGACCAAATTCTGAAGGTGATTTACCTACTGTTACCTTATTTTCAACAAGCGTGTTCACGTACTGGAAGAACCAATCTCCCTGCTTAACATCTTTAAAACTATTTTTTGACTCCTTGCCTGTTAATTCAAAAGCATTAACAAGCATTTTTGCCATTTGCGCTCTAGTAATTGTGTCATTGGGCCTAAAAGTTCCATCTGCATATCCAGAAATGATTCCTTTATTCACTAATGCAGATACAGAACCAGCAAACCACGCATCTTTGTTTACATCAGAAAATGAAACTTGTTTTTCTAATGTAACATCCAGCTTTAACACAGAAGCCAGCATTTTGGCAGCTTGTGCCCTAGTTACATTTAAATGCGGTCTAAAAGTTCCATCTGCATAACCTGAGATTGCCCCTGTTAAAGTCATGGACTGTACAGCATCATAATAGGCTGAAGTCTGTGGTATATCACTAAAAGAACTTGCTTCAGCTTGGATAACAGGTGTTGCAGCACTTGTAACAACTGCTGCAGATACAGCAGCAGCTAAAAACTTCTCATACTTCTTTTTCCCCAAAATCATCGACACTCCCCATAATCAATTTATATAATCGTTAAAAACGAAAATAACGGTAAAAAATTATATTTTTTCTATTTATAGAAAAATTACCCAAATATTATTATATTGAAATATCAGTAAAATTCAAGACTATTAGACTATTTTTTTACCAATTTAATTCGAAATATTAGTTTAATAGTCATTGCCGCGAGTAAAAGCGAAGGAATTTATCATTTTTTCTTGAGTATTTATTTTGGAGTTAATTGGTTTGGACAATATGTTGGAAATAAAACTTAATAGGAGGGACAAGAAGATTTTATTACGGTGACTTCTGACTTGGTCATTGATAGATTTTCACACAGAAAAAGACGTCAACTACGAATAGATGACGTTTTATATACTTATTCAGTATGCGATTTATTTATAAAACCTCTTCCCAGCCTTCTGAAGTCAATGCCATAAATCTCTTTTTATCACGGTTTTCAAGGGATCGGTCAATTTCTTCAGCTCTTCTTTTTTCAAGGAAAGCATTTTGGACCTTGTCGATGATCTCATCAGCGCCTTTTGTGTATCGCGTTTTTTCCTGATTGAGAAGGTGCTGTGTGTTATCATCCGTCTCTAAGATATCCATAAATAGTCCTCTATGCTCTTCGGGCTTATAGTAATTCGATTTCTTGTCGTTGTTCATGATCAACACCTCTTTCGGTTTGGTAGATTGTTACTATCTACTTACCCACCTTTACCGACAAAATAAACGTGTCTGGCACCTTCCTATTATTTGGAAGGTGCCAGACACGTTTAATCTTTCTTCAGCTCATACCGATTTAACCCAGGCCCTTCAATGATTTTAAGACCTTTTTTCGGCTCCAGGTAAAATGTAAGGGGACTTTGTGCATTCCTCAGCATATTCTCTCTTAACTGATTCGCTTTATTCTTTTTATTATTAAAAGATGATTCCTTCATCTCGATTTCAAATTCATGGTTATAACTGAGATAAACCTTTGTTCTTCTTATTCCACAAGGCTTCGTGTCTTTAACGTGCATCAACGAAAACCAGATGCAATGCTCATCTCTGTACGATTTTGTAGGGAAAAGCCATATTCCGAGATTGCAATTGACCCTGATCGGACACATATGACATTCTCCGAGTATCTACTTGGAACTTCTGCGGGCCGCCCTGAAGTCCGACCCCAAACACAGCAGCGCCTTATTAATCAGTTCAATTGGGCGCTTTCTTACGAGGAATGTTTCTTCACCCTCGATTACCCTTGTCCAATGGCGGCCATTCTTTACATACTCTCCAGTCAGCAGCACGGTTTTTTCATTGATAAGATAATCCTCTTTAACTTGCTTCATATAAACGCCTCACCTTATGCATAATTTGCGAAAAAGGGGAATATTTAAGTTGGTTTAAACCAACAGCCATCCCAGGAAATCATGCTGTTAACGAATTCCCCAGAGTTTATATTTTTCAGTGAATCCATCGAGTACTTTTAACACTCACCTCCTGACTTTAAATAGCATGAGTTCCGATTAGAATAGTAATATTGCAAAATAATAAAAAGAGGAGAAAGAAAATTAAATATAAATGTGGATGGATTCTAGATGAGAAAATTTTGGAGATTTCTATGGAGTAAAACAACGTATGTTTTCCAAACAAATACTTATGTAGGTATATTATAATAAGAATATTATTTATCTGTATACAAATATTTCTATTTCAACATAACTTTTCATGTCATATCTTTTTTTAATAAAAAGACGAGATTGATAGTATGATGATTTTCGTTTATACTATTTTGTCATTGTAAAGAAATTTAATTTCATCCGTATGAACTACAGATAAAACGTCCTAATTCAGCGACAAAATAGAACTTAATACTTCATGAATAGGACAAACTTGGAGTTTCATCTTCGATGGGCACATTGCCTTAAAAATTTCATAATTACTGCTGATTGTTTTCGTTTCAAAAGATTTGACCACAAAAAGCAGCCAATCTCACTGAGACTAGACTGCTCTTCAGCTACATATCCATTTCCTCTGAGAATTTCATCATTTCCTCATCAATCACCTGAACAATCTCAGGCTGACTAAACATGTATAAAACACATTCCTTAGCCTCATCCTCGATATGAATCTCAGCTACGACTCGAACCTTACGGGGTTTTCCCTGGCAGGTAATGCTGAACGTGCCAATCTCTTTTTCCTCATGATCTGTATCCATCACTTCTATTCCAGACTCTATTAAGTCAATCTCCCGCTCAGAGAAACCAGAATCAAAAACCGAGGACAACATCTCCAAAAAAGGCCGAACATTCTCCAAATCAAAATTCATCCCCGCCGCCTCAGGAGCAGCCTCTACTTTATGAGAATCACTAATGCTCTTTCTCATCACGAAAAGAACAACCACAACAACAACCAATCCAATAATAACCAAACCAAACACTAAACATCACCCCCTCAAACAGTATAACCAAAATAACCTTATCACATCACCGCATTGTCGGGGTGGGGGTCAGACCCCCAATAGTTTAACGCGGTGAAGCAGGTTTTTGAATGTCTTAATTCTATGCTGGATTCACACCTAGATTTACCAAATAATACTACTATCTGAATCTTTGAAATCCAGCTATAATAATTTTGCAATATAACTGTAATATTAGTAGGAGGAAGTTTGTTGAAGCGCATTTTATCTATCATTTTAGCTTTATCACTAACATTTGTGGCTATGCCTTATGCTGCTTTTGC
The DNA here is from genome assembly GCF_036964885.1 of Bacillus sp. JJ1122. Taxonomy (NCBI): domain Bacteria; kingdom Bacillati; phylum Bacillota; class Bacilli; order Caryophanales; family Bacillaceae; genus Bacillus; species Bacillus sp. JJ1122. The sequence goes on from NZ_JBALQL010000008.1 coordinate 19,125, forward strand.
GGCTGTGGATGCTCAGGATCCTGAGTTCCAGAATTATCTTAAGGAAATTGGCATGTCAGAGGAAGAGTTTGTTTCTTATTTAAGCGACATGCACGACTATACATTGGAAGATTTTGAGTCACTCGAAGAATTAACCATGTATTTGGGAGATTTACTGAACGAAGACAACTTGCAGGAACTTCTTGCAGAGTTTGAATTGACTGAAGAAGATTTTAACTTAATGCTTGAAGAACATGGTACTTCTTTGGATGAGTACGTATTCTTCGATGATCTTTATTTTGACGTTACGGATTGGCTGTATGCTGAAGAAATGACACCAATTACGGATGAGACGCTTCAATTCCTTCTAGATGAGTTCGATTTCGAATCAAGAGAAGAACTAGAGCGTTTCTTGAACGAATCCGGAGATTCGATTGATAACTACGAAACGATTGAAGATCTTTCATGGGCTGTTTCCCAACTATACTTCATGCATTCAAAAGATGACTTAATCAATACATTGGATTCTTTCGGCCTGTCACTTGCTGAAGCGAACCGCCTGGCCAACCATGTGATCGCAATCATCGAAAATCCTGAACTGGATGCCGAGCAATTTTTCATCGGAATGGAAGAGATTGGCACACGTCTAATGGACTTCCCTGAGTTTGACAGTGCGACTGATCTTTCTGCAGAAGAGATCGCAGAGTTCATCGATGTTTGGAACGACCTTCTTGAATTGCTGCAACTTGATGTAGAGTACTTTTTAACAAAGGATGGACAGACAACTCCTGTTTCATTCACTTCATTAATGCAAATGGATTCTACTAAGGGTGCAGATTTACTTATCAAAATCTCCAATCTAGATGGTGAACTTTTAGCTGACATGATCATTACGAAGGATATGTTTGATTCAGAGTTCATGGAAGAAACAGGCGAAAACCTTGAGCAGACAACTGAAGCTGCTGAAGAAGTAGCTGCAGCTGTTAAAAAAATGCCTGCTGATAAGCCTGTTGCTAAGACAGTAAAAGGCGGAAAGCTGCCAAACACAGCTTCCAACTATCTGCAAAACACATTAGCTGGACTGGCAATCGTTCTTTTAGGAGCGTTTGTATTCAGGAAAGTGAATGTAAAACGTGCTTAATACTATGAAAAAAAGAAGAACCGGTAAATTGGTTCTTCTTTCATTATCTGTTGCTATCATCGTCTTTGGATTATGGTTCAGCGGGTCAAACGCCTTCAAATTCATGAAGGGGTACCTGCTATTCAAAACTGAACAGACAGAGCCGAAACAAGTCCTTGCGAGCAAGCCTGAAAAAGAAGAGCCAAAGCCGTCCCGCAATAGTTTGTATCCGAAAGCCCCTGACCAAGGTGAAATGATCGGCAACCTTTCAATCCCAAAGCTTGAGGCCAATTTGCCAATCTACCATGGAACAGACGAAGATGAATTGGAAAAAGGAGTTGGCCATTTCGCAGGCAGCGTGCTTCCCGGCGAAAAAGACAACTCCGTCCTGTCAGGGCATCGAGACACAGTATTTCGCAAGCTAGGCGAAGTTGGAAAAGGTGATCTGCTGGTTGTCTCGACTGAAGCCGGAGAGTTCACCTACAAGATAAGGAAAGTACGAATTGTTGACGCCGATGACAGAACCGTCATCGTCCCAAAACCCAGGCCTACACTCACCGTTACAACGTGCTACCCCTTTGATTTCATTGGGGATGCTCCACAACGTTACATCCTAGTAGCCGACCTAATTAAATCTAGTTAAATACAAAATGGGGGTCAGTTCACCAGCGCGTTAAAGCGCCGGGGGTCTGACCCCCAACGCATTAACGCTTTACTGTGGCGGGGGTCAGACCCCCAGTGCGTTAATGCTTTGCTTGGCTAAACAGTTCGGTTTCTGGCCGGTTTGCTACTGCACGGGTGCCTGGATCTCGGTACGGGCCGCTGATCAGGTCTTTTACGCTTGGTGGGTAAGCCGATTTGGTTGCATGTACTTTAAGGTTTTTCTTAAGTGTGTCAAATGAGTAACTTTTCAACACCTCATACCAATCATCGATTTTGTGCTGATTTACTTTAAAGCTTTGATAATAACTCTGGCTCATTGTCAGCAATTTCACTACTTCATCCCTTGTCATTCCTATCGTCCTCCCCTCTATTTATTGAGATGAAAATATACTCATCATCTATATACAAAGAACTCCGAAAAAGAGACATCTTATGAAAAACTTAAACCTCCCCTGCAAATAGTCTGATAACTTACTAAAAATCAATAATCAGCTCTGAAAATTTATTTTTCTTGCCCCAAATCGTATTTCCCACACTTTTTCCCTTCCAAAATTCAATTTTCCGTAATTCGATACCATAAAGCCATTCCATTATGTTAGAGGTACCCGGGAATACAGTTGCAAAGCGCGCTTTCTGAAGGGATTCAGAATGGAAAGCTTCGAACAGCTTGCAGTCCAATACACACCGATGATCCATAAAATCATCCGATCGCTCAACATTTACAAAAACAAAGACGAATTCTATCAGCTCTCCCTGATCGGTCTCTGGGAAGCATCGAAAAGGTTCGACTCCGGTAAAGGCGACTTCACCACCTATGCCTACTCGATCATCAAAGGAAAAATCCAAAACGAAATGACAAAAGCAAATAAAGTTGCAGAATCAACCACAACTGCTAAAGAGGAGTACTGGGTAAACATAGAGGACGAATTTCCCATTATACCTCTTGAGGAAGACACACTTCTTTTTTATTGTAAAAACAGCCATTTAACCGAGAACCAAATCAAATGGGTTTTATACCATTTTCTGAAGGGGCTTAACATTAGAGAAATAGCAGATATTGAAGAAGTCTCCCTTTCCTCTGTGAAAGCCTGGAGAGCCGGTGCAATGGAAAAGTTAAGAAAGTTTAAGAGTAATACCGCGTTTTTTTAAAAAGAAAGGGGTCAGTCCCTCGCGCTATTAAGCACCAAAGACTGACCCCGATTTATTATTAAGCATTCTTTTTCCATGCAAAGCACATAAACCTTGCATCTGCTGTAAGCCATTTCTGAGCGTGAGCCTGGTCGATTAATTCCTGATGCTCAAAAAATATTTTCTTAGCATATGGAAGTTTGACGTCGCGGACCGCTTCATTAAGCAAACGCAGGATTCGCTTATCCTGATCACTTAAAAGAGCAAATTCGTTTGTTTCTTTTTCTTTTACAATAACCTTTACAAGCTCTTTGGCTTCTTGACCTAGCATCTGGAAGTTGGTTGGCTCCGTAATACGCTTCCACTCTCTTAAGATAACTTCTCTTGCTGTACCATAACGCTGCTTTTCCATGTGATTATTAATTACGAAGACAACACTCTCAATTTTCAATTAACATCCCGTCACTTTTTTTAAGAATATGATTACTATCTATTTTAAGTAGTTAAAATGAACTGGTCAATGTAAGAATTATAAAAATAATCAAATAGTTTACTAGAACTTTTATCCTAATCTTCTTTTCAGAAAGAAAATATTTGGAAAATCTGTTAAACTACTAATCGGGAGGAGATTGAAAATGAAAAAATTACTTAAAGTGGCTGCAGCTGCAACTTTATTAGTGAGTTTTGCACCTAGCATCAGTGCTCAGGAATTAACTAACACTAAGGTTGTAACTACAGCGAACGTCCAGCCATTAAGTGTGGTTGAAACACAACAAATTTTAAGAGAAGTTGCAGTCTCGAAAGGCATTCCTGCAGAAATTTTAAAGGCAATGGCTTTTGTAGAAACAGGCATGAAACAATTCAACTCTGATGGTACACCGATAGAAGCAACAGATGGCGGCATTGGAATCATGCAATTGACTCTTACTCCATCTGAAATTTCCCAGTTCAACGTGGATGTTGAAAAATTAAAATATGATACTAAGTACAACATCGAGCAAGGTGCAAATCACTTATTGCGCAAGTGGAAAAACAAGAATTTACCACAGGTGAACAACCATGAGCAAAATAAAATAGAAGATTGGTATTTTGCGGTCATGGCTTACAATGGTCTTTCAAAAAGAAATGACCCGAATTTTTCTGGAAGCAATGCTTATCAGGAAAAAGTATTCAATTCTATTCGAGATAATAGCCAGATTCCTCTTGGTAATACACCAAAACTGTCAATCGCTTATCCTAATCCATCTGCACCTGAACTAATGGAATTCCCAGGAGGAGTGGATTATCAGTGGCCAACCAGCACAAACACTACTCAGAATTACATCGCTAAAGAAATAGGCTATACCTATAATACTTTCGGAGTTCCTTCAAAATTAAGAAAGTCCATTACCGATACAACGTCAACGGGATACCTTAATTATACTCCTGTTCAAATCGAAGGTGGTCCTTATGACAGTCCAAGCATCTATAACCACTTTGCTTTTTACAAGGTAAAAGGAACAAACTTTGATGGATATATGGCCTCTTCCAATCTACAAACATCAAAAGATGTTAAACTGTTCACGGATATTAGCGGCGAAGTCCAACGTTCGGTAACTTTCCTGCAAACAAGAAAGACGATTAATGGTTATGCAGATGGATTCCGGGCAGGTGTACAGATTCCAAGAAAGCAGGCAGCTGCCTTAATTGTTCAAGCTTTGGATTTAAAACTTCCTTCCGGTTATAAAATGAAAGCTACTGATGTATCTGCAAGTGATCCACTATATCAATATATGATGATTGCGGAAGCACATGGCATCATGGGTGCAGGCGGTACATTCAAACCTAATGATTTGCTGATCCGTTCTGATATGGCAACCATATTAGTTCGAGCATACAGTGAAGTGTTTGAAAATCCTCCAGCTAGCTATAAGTTCGCTGGAGTTGAAACCACCGACCCTAACTATGCAAATATTAACAAGCTCGCCTATAATGGAATAACTGTAAACAACCCATTCAACAGAAACGGTTATTTAACACGCGGAGAATACGCTAGATTCCTAGAACGTTCCGTTATTAAGCAAGAAGCAAAACAGCAATAAAAGAAAAAAGCGCAATGGCAACAGAAATTACTCACCTGTTGCCGGCGCTTTTTTGTTTATAACAGCAAACACTTTAGCACTTTAAACCACTGGGGGTCAGACCCCCGCCGCTTTAATGCGTTAATCTTTGTATGTTTTTCCCTTCATTTCTCTCTCTAATATGTTATTAAGGTATTTAAGCATATCGTACCTCAACTCTTGATCCTTCAAGGCAAACTCAATGGTTGTTTTAACAAACCCAATCTTTTCCCCCACATCGTAGCGTTTTCCCTCAAAATCATATGCGAATACTCTTTGTATTTGATTCAGTTTTTGAATCGCATCGGTTAACTGGATTTCCCCTCCAGCACCTGTTTCCATTTTATCGAGAAACATGAATATTTCTGGCGTTAAGACGTACCTCCCCATGATTGCAAGGTTTGATGGAGATGTGCCTGGCGCAGGTTTTTCAACTAAGTTCTCAACCTGATAACGGCGCCCCTCCTGTAAAGAAGCATCAATGATTCCATATCGATGGGTCTCTTCCATCGGTACTGATTGTACACCGATGACAGAAGAACGAGTCACTTCGAATTGCTTCAAGAGCTGTTTTAAACAAGGAGTCTCACTCTGTACAATATCATCACCGAGTAACACCGCAAAAGGTTCATCGCCAATAAAATTCCGTGCACACCAGACTGCATGCCCTAATCCCTTAGGCTCCTTCTGACGGATATAGTGGATATCTGCAAGGTTAGTAGAGTAGCGCACCTTCTCTAGTAAATCCAGCTTCCCTTTCACTTCTAGATTACGCTCGAGCTCCGGGGCAAAATCAAAATGGTCCTCGATCGCACGCTTGCCTTTACCAGTCACAATAATGATATCTTCTATCCCAGAAGCAATTGCTTCTTCCACTATATACTGAATTGTCGGCTTATCTACAATTGGCAGCATTTCCTTCGGCATCGCTTTTGTAGCCGGCAAAAATCGTGTTCCTAATCCAGCCGCTGGAATGATTGCCTTCCGCACCCTCTTCATCGGACTCCCCCTTCATAGAACACTCTATATAAACACCCTAACCATTCCCTACATGCTTATCAATGCATTTTATGAAAAAGAACAACCTTCTTATGAGGATTTAAATAAAAAGCAGCTAGAAATTTATTAATCAAACGTTTGATTAAATCCCCTTAATCCCCATCATCATGGGTTTTTCCACCTGAACACTTCACCACATTAACGCACCGGGGGTCTGACCCCCAGTGCGTTAATGTGTTAAATCGATCCATATTCTTGTAACTTTCTCCCCTCCTGCCCGTCTATGTTTATAACAATATTTAGGAGGCAATCATGCGCAAACATCATGCAATAGCGGCTATTTTAGGACTGGCACTTGCCCTTTCTGGATGCGGGACAGACAATAACGAGGATACTCAGGAAAAGCGAGGGGCTGACAAGACGGCAAGCACGCCTGCCGAAGATGCTCTTCCGGTAAATGAATCAGGCTGGGAAACGATTGAAGTGGTCAATAACAGAGCCATCATCGCTAAACTGAAGCAAACGGTAAAAGAAACCCCGGAACGCGATAAGAAAATCGAAGAATACAAAGAAAGCAAGGATTTCCAGGATGGCGTGTTCGGCAAACCGACGGATGAACTTGCGGAGTCACTTGCCATGCAGGCAGTCGAGGGCAGTATCGCCCGTGAGACTTCAGAAAAAGTCTATGGCGGCTATAAAGGGCTTGAGGACGAAGCTGTCATTTTCTTTGAAAACAGCAATCAAAACGGTGAACGCATGGGCTATTGGATTGGTGTTAAAAAGGCCGATGACCGCCTGAAGAGGTTCATTGAGGAAATGCAGTCCAAGGTCGATGCAGGAGAAATCAAAGCGAAATATATCCACATATACTATTCCCCTTATACGACAACCGAGAATTATACGTTGACGAATAAAGTGGCTCAAGCACTCCAGAGAGTGAAAAGACAGCCAGGAACACCGAGCCACGGTTACTTCGAAGCGTCTGTTGATACGCAAACAGGAGAAATAAATATAGGACACAACTTCCTGTCAGAGGAGCAAAAGGAACAATTAAGAAAACTTTTTCCTGATCGAAACATTGTTTTTGAACAGCAGGGAAGAATGGCTCCAAAGGAAGGAGAGCCTGACACCTTCTATCCTGAAAAAGAGTTTACTGATGAGTTAACTAAGGAAGGCTCTTATGTGATGGATTTATCAGAGGATTATTTATTTGCAGTCTCAGTACAAAGTCAGAACTTCAGCAAAAACGGCGGCGAGGAGGAATTCTACGGAGCAGCCCACTTTAGCTTTCCAGATGCTTCAAAGAAACTAAAAGTCGGCCAACGGGTCGAGATTGAATCCGCTGGACCAATGAAAGCATCTTACCCAGGACAAGGAGAAGCACTTTTTATCACTGTCCTGCCGGATTACAAGCCAACTGGGGCCAACTTGTCAGAATCACAGGTGGTCAGCAAAGCCATCACTGAAGCGAAAAAGACCAGCGGAAAACAGATACTCATCATCCAGGACCTTTCATTTAATGTAGACTCAAATCAGTGGACAGTACAATTCCAATATGGGTTTAATAAGAAGAAATTAGAAGTAAAAATACCAGAGTAATTTAAATAACCCTGTAACGCATTAAC
>NZ_JBALQL010000008.1:26759-45950 GCF_036964885.1 Bacillus sp. JJ1122
GTTAATGCGTTACAGGGTTTGGAATTGACGGTACTCACGATCCAAATTAGTAACAGGGGTTAACAACAGGCGCCTTCCTTTTTTTAAAGAAGATGCCTGTAATGTTATGATTAATAAAAAACATGTCCGAGGTTTGAACGATGAGCTATCTAAGCTGGCAATATGTTAGTAGAATAAATCTAAAACGCGAAGAAGTTCCTTCCTTCAGGCACTACCCTTTCAATCTTCCAAGTCTGAAAACGCTAGACGAGCTGGAACTTCACCCAAAAGTCACTTTTTTCATCGGGGAAAATGGGATGGGGAAATCTACTTTGCTGGAGGCGATCGCGGTTGCACTGGGATTCAATCCTGAAGGCGGGTCGCTGAACTTTAATTTCTCGACCTTCGATTCGCATTCGGAACTTGCTGATTATATCAAAGTGATCAAGGGGATTGAACGGCCAAGTGATGGGTTTTTCCTGCGGGCGGAGAGCTTTTACAATGTGGCATCGAATATTGAGGAAATGGATCGAGAACCAGGTGGACCAAAGATCATCAACTCATTTGGCGGTAAGTCCCTGCATGAGCAATCGCACGGAGAGTCTTTCTTCGCAACCTTCATCCACCGGTTCAGCGGAAATGGCATCTATCTCCTCGACGAACCGGAAGCTGCCCTCTCGCCTCTGCGCCAGATGTCGATGCTCACAAGAATCCATGACCTGGTCCGGGCAAACTCCCAGCTCATCATCGCCACCCACTCGCCGATCATCATGGCCTATCCCGACGCAAAAATCTACGAGTTCAGCGAGGACGGCATACATGAACGAAAGCTGGAAGAAACGAATCACTATACTATAATGAAGCAGTTTTTTGATGACCGGCAACGGATGATCCATCGTCTGCTTGAGGAATAATGGGAGCCAATTAGCTGCTCCTTTTTTTCACAAAAATCGCATGCAAAAAAGCCTGCGAAACTGACAGGTTTTTTACTTCAACAATCGATTGACCATCTCTATATCAAATCTCCGACGTTCATTCATTTGTCCCCATGTACTAATTTCCCGATAATCTGGATGCCCCGGGTCATTGATCACCTTAAGATACTCCGCGTAACCAGACCTTCCCCCAACATCCTCTGGAGGAGTGTCCCCTTCGCCTTCAAGGCAAACGGGATGATAGGTATCATAATCACGGATGACCTTCTCAACCTCGATGTAATGTTCCCAATTGTCTCCGAAATCGTAGACATATTTAAGATGCGTCACTTCAGGAATATACTCTAATAGTTTTGCCTGCTGTTCAAGACGCCTTTCCATATCGATCGGAACGAGCAACGCTTCCGGACTGCCCACGATATTCAATATTGGCTCATAGCCTACTTCATGATATGCAGGGTGGTTAGGAGAAAGCTTCTTTTTGATTTTTGGATTATATAGGTAAAAAGTATGCAAATGCTGATAACCCCAGCCGAATGAATATTTAATCACTTCATGAAGCTCTTCGAACGTATTATTAAGCGGCACGATCACTCTGCGCCAACAAGGACGATCATCCAGCTTTAATGAAATTTTCAGCTGAACAGCCTCTGTACCAAAAATCCTTCCATCTGTTAGGTTTTCAAGCTCTTTGAACATCTCTCTATAAGGATATATATACTTATTCTTCCCTGCTCCAACAAGATCGCGGCTGACTTTCAAGCTAAGCTCCGTGTTAATGAGTGAAGTTGGATCAATATATTCTTCCAAAAAATAAACAAAATCACATGCTCTATTTAACCTTGAAACAGAAGAGCGGTCCTTCGATTTTGTAAAATTTACTTCTCCAGCAGCAGAAAGATATCTCTCTATCACATCTTCCTTTATCCCTTCAGCCAGCCAGATTTCACGAAGCCCATCCTTAATGAGCTCACCCAATCGCTTAAAATCTTTCGCCTTAAGCCCATACAAAATCACGGCATACCGATTTAAATTGTTAACGGCCACCACCATTTTTTTACGCTGAATCGTAAGCACATGCGCACTCCAGGAGAAAAGCGGCTCTTCTGCCAGCTCAGGGTCTGGTTTGATTTTCAGTTCATCTAAAAGCTTTTTTGAGCAGTGGATTAGCATATTACTAAACTCCTAACAAGAACATAGGGACGGTTCTCATGTTCCGCTTTTTTGAGACGAGAGAACCGTCCCCATGATACTTTTTGATTTAATAATAGTATTATAACCAAGAATTTTCTAAATTAATAAAGAGGTGCAGCAAAACACCTCTTTTCGATTGCCCATCACCAGGACAACACAATCCACCCATTCTCTTTTTGGCTAATAGAATAAGCCTCATAACGATCAAATTCGACCGTGACCTTTGCTCCGGTCTTGTTTACGAAATCGATATTTTCTGAAACACCTTCATATAAAAAGCCCTCACCAGAGTACAAGTCTTTTAGCATCTCAACGTATTGCGGGTTGGCTGATACAACACCGGTACTCTTGCTGATGACCATTTCTTTTCCGTTAAAATAAGCAAATAAATCCGTCCGCGGGATTGCATACAGCTCCGTTCCATACTTTTTGGCGATTTTAGCCTGACGTTGATATTTTGGTTCATCCATAACGCTGACATATAGCGAGTCTCCATATTGAATGGTATCTTTCGGTTCGGTCTTTTCCTGAATGGTATTAACTTCTTCTTTTGGCTCAGTCACTTTTTTCTTTGATTCAGTCGTTTCTTTATCCGACACAACATCTGTCTTAGCATCCGATTCAACACTTTCATTCATTAACTCTTCATCACTATTAACCTCTTTAAACGATTCAGCCTCCTTCTCAGCTATGTACGTTTTCTCAGAAGCCCCAGCTTCCTCAGGAGCTCCTTCATAGTAAAATGCACCAGCCATGGACAAAAACAGGGCGCCGAAGATTACATAAGCAAGTTTCGTTTTCATTTTGTGTGACTCTCCCCTACTTTTTCTATTTAGACGAAACTATGTTGGGAGAAGTTTATTTTTCATGAAAATTCGTTCCAGAAATATAGCAGGAGTTTGTCACCTTTTAATTTAAATCAATAATCTGCTAATCTGCTATAGGCACCTTCCAATTTCATTAGGAGGCAACTATAACTATTTCAACATTTCGACACACAGAATGCATTGCCGTATTTCTCAAAATATTGTAAAATTGAAAAGTAACACTATTGCAACCGCTTGCACTTTTGAGTGAATATTTTTTTACCAATTTGTGCAAACGATTTCATTAATAGAATTACAGAAGAAACCTGCACCACATTAAAGCTTCACTGCACTGGGGGTCAGACCCCCGGCGCACTGATGCGTTAAAGCTTTAACTTGGCGGGGGTCTGACCCCCATCGCTTTGCAGTGATAAAGCAGCAACTCCTTCTGTGGTTCTATTAAACTAATAAATAAGGGGGAAAGTATGTCTATGAGTAGGAAGTCTAAGCGTAGTTTTTCTATTTTCATGACGGCGTTGATGCTTTTGAGTTTGTGGCTGCCTTTTGTGCCAGCTCCTCAAGCATCGGCTGAGGGTTCCGTTTCTGCAGTGGAATCATCCGACCGTACCGTCCGAGTTACGTACATTCGGGAAGATCAAAAGTATGATGGCTGGAACATTTGGGTTTGGAATACTGGCCGTACTAATGACCAGATTAATTTCCAATCTTATGATGGCGGCGCGGCCTCGGCTGATATAGCTGTCGCACCAGAAACAAACAGCATCGGTCTAGTAATTCGCAGTACAGATAATTGGGATACTGCAGTAAAAGAGTATGATAAAGACCGAATTATCCCAGTAAATAAAAACGACTCTATCACAAAGGCTTACATAACAAGTGGAGTCGCACAAATGAGGATCGTTCCTGACGGATCCGCTCCAGTGATCGATAATGGAAATGCAACGTTCTACTATCGTGATAAAACTCTTTTCGCAAACGACCAAATGGACACAATCCAAAAGGTAGAATTGAAGTTTGATGGGAAAACAACACCAATGACGTATGAGCCAGAGAATGAGAGATTCGTAGCGACTTACGAGAACATTCCTAATGGCAAAACGTCCTACTCTTACGTTGTAACCATGAAAGACGGCACGACATCTGAAGTGAATGACCCTTACAACCCAACTTCAGAAATCGACTTCCAAAAAGCAGAATTGACTGTTTCAGGAACCGTTACACCTGCAGCGATTAACTATAATGAAAACGCTGTCTTAAAGGTTGATATCCAAGGCTTGACTGAAAACGTGAAAGTCAGCAAAATCACTGCAGACATTTCTGCGCTTGGCGGATCTGACAAGCTTGAAGTCGATCCTTCTTTAAAAGCGATCACAATTGCAGTGGATGACAATGTTACAGCTGGAACGAAAGAAATCCCTGTGACTGTAGTAGATTCATACGGAAACTACTACAACGGAAAAGCATCAGTAGAGGTAAAGACTCGCCAGGCTGTCGGTGAAAATGATTTCGACTGGGACGAGTCGATCATCTATTTCATGCTGACAGACCGTTTCTTTGATGGCGATTCATCAAACAACGACCCTTACAACCAGAACTACGACGCTAAAAACGACCGCGGCACCTACCAGGGCGGCGATTTTAAAGGTATCACGCAAAAATTGGATTATCTTGACAAGCTAGGCGTGAACACAATCTGGATCTCTCCGATTGTGGAAAATATCAAGTATGATGTACGCTACGACAACGCTGAAGGGCATTCATACTACGCTTACCATGGCTACTGGGCAAGCAACTTCGGTAAGCTGAACCCGCACTTCGGGACAATGGAAGATTTCCATACACTTATTGACGCTGCCCATGAAAAAGGCATCAAAATCATGGTTGACGTAGTATTGAACCACACGGGATATGGCCTGAAGGATATCGATGGAGACGCAACAAACCCTCCAGCTGGCTACCCAACTGACGCTGAACGCAGTACTTTCAGCAGCCTGCTTCGCCAGGGTGCAAATGTAGGTTCCGATGAGGTTGTTGGAGAACTTGCAAGCCTTCCTGACTTAAAAACGGAAGACCCGGCAGTCCGCAAGACCATCATCGACTGGCAAACAGACTGGATCGATAAAGCAAAAACAGCTAAAGGAAACACGATTGACTACTTCCGTGTCGACACGGTGAAGCACGTTGAAGACGCAACATGGATGGCATTCAAAAATGCCCTCACCGAAAAAATGCCGACACACAAAATGATTGGTGAAGCTTGGGGAGCAAGTGCCAACAATCAACTTGGATACCTTGAAACAGGTATGATGGACTCCCTGCTTGACTTCGATTTCAAAGGAATTGCGCATGATTTCGTGAACGGCAAGCTGAAGGCAGCAAACGATGCCCTGACTGCCCGCAACGGTAAAATTGACAATACGGCTACTTTAGGTTCGTTCTTAGGCAGCCATGACGAAGATGGTTTCCTATTTAAAGAAGGAAATGACAAAGGCAAGCTTAAGGTCGCTGCTTCCCTGCAAGCAACATCAAAAGGCCAGCCAGTCATCTATTACGGTGAAGAGCTTGGACAAAGCGGTGCAAACAACTATCCGCAATATGATAACCGTTATGACCTTGCATGGGACAAAGTAGAAAACAACGACGTCCTTGAGCACTATACTAAAGTCTTGAACTTCAGAAGCGCTCATTCAGAAGTGTTCGCGAAAGGTGAACGCGCACCGATTGGCGGTTCTGACGCTGATAAGTTCCTTCTTTTTGCTCGTAAAAATGGAAACGAATCAGCTTACGTAGGATTGAATATTGCTGACAAAGCAAAAGACGTGACGCTTACAGTTCCTGCAGGTGCGGTTGTAAAGGACCACTATGCAGACAAAACGTATACTGCTTCGGAAGCTGGCGAAATCACATTAACAATTCCAGCAAAAGCTGATGGCGGTACTGTTTTATTAACAGTCGATAGCGGAGAAATCACAGCTGCTGTAGCTGCTGGCTCTGGCGACGGTGATGGAGATGGAACGGTAGAACCAATCCCTGCTAACCACATCCGCATCCACTACAAACGTACGGACAACAATTATGAAAACTTCGGTGCATGGCTGTGGAACGATGTAGCTTCCCCTTCTGCCAACTGGCCGACTGGCTCTACAATGTTCGAAAAAACAGACAGCTACGGTGCTTATATCGACGTAGAACTTAAAGAGGGCGCGAAGAACATTGGCTTCCTCGTGATGGATATTACAAAGGGTGATGCTGGTAAGGACGGCGGCGATAAAAGCTTTACGATTTCTTCATCTGAGATGAACGAAATTTTTATCAAGCAAGGTTCTGATAAGGTGTACACATACGAACCAGTTGACCTTCCAGCGAACACTGTCCGCGTTCACTATGTACGTGACAACGCTGACTATGAAAACTTCGGTCTATGGTACTGGGGCGATGTGAAAAATGCTCCTGCTAACTGGACATCCGATGCACCATCATTTTCAAACACGGACAGATATGGTGCGTATGTAGATATTGAGTTGAACGAAAATGCCAAAACAATCGGCATGATCACACTTAACAAATCAACCCAAGAAAAAGACGGCGGCGACAAATCCTTCAACCTGCTGGACAAATACAATCACCTTTGGGTAAGACAAGGCGATGACAATGTATACGTTTCTCCATACTGGGAGCAGGCAACAGGAATCACCAATGCAGAGGTTATCTCTGAAGATACAATTCTACTAGGTTTTACGATGACAGATGGCTTAACGCCTGACACATTAAAAGACGCTCTTGAAATCAAAGACGCAACAGGTGCAGCAGTTGCCATCGAAAGCGTTGAAATCACAAGCGCAACGGCTGCAAAAGTAAAAGCAATATTTGATTTAGAAAAGCTTCCATTATCTGTAACATACTCAGGCAGAACGGTTTCAGCTTCTACTGGCTGGAGAATGCTTGATGAAATGTACGCTTATGATGGAAACGACCTTGGTGCGACTTACAAGGATGGAGCAGCAACACTTAAATTATGGGCTCCTAAGGCTAGCAAGGTTGTCGCTAATTTCTTTGATAAAAATAATGCCGCAACACAAATCGGCAGCATCGAGTTAACGAAGGGTGAAAAAGGTGTCTGGTCTGCAGACGTCAAACCTGGCGACCTGGAAAACGTAACCGATCTTGAAGGTTATTTTTACCAATATGATGTAACAAATGACGGCGTAACTCGCCAAGTGTTAGATCCTTATGCAAAATCAATGGCAGCCTTCACTGTAAATACAGAAGGCAATGCTGGTCCTGACGGAGACACTGTTGGCAAGGCGGCAATTGTTGACCTTAGCGGTACAAACCCTGAAGGCTTCAGCCACGCTAAAATCGATGGCTATAAAAAGCGTGAAGACGCAGTGATTTACGAAGCACACATCCGTGACTTCACGGCCGACCCTTCAATCGAAGGCGATCTGAACGCAAGATGGGGTTCTTATAAAGCGTTCATCGACAAGCTGGATTACTTAAAATCTCTTGGCGTAACACATGTTCAATTGCTTCCTGTAATGGCTTGGTATTATGGCGATGAAACGAAGATGGGTCAAAGAGAGCTTGAATATTCAGCTGGCGGAAATGAATACAACTGGGGCTATGACCCGCACAGCTACTTCTCTCCAGATGGCGCATATTCAGAGGATGCAACTAACCCTGAACAGCGCGTAAAAGAGCTGAAACAGCTGGTTGACGCAATCCACGATGCTGGAATGGGTGTCGTCCTTGACGTTGTTTACACTCATATGGCAAAAGCAAGCCAATTAAATGACATTGTTCCAAACTACTACGCGTTCCAGGACGACAAAGGAAACTTCCTTGGCGGTTTTGGTAACAACCTGGCAACAAGTCACACGATGGCAGAGAAATTAATGGTCGATTCAGTGAAATACTGGTTTGACGAATATAAGATTGATGGTATGCGCTTTGATATGATGGGCGACGCAACCTACCCTTCTATCCAACATGCATATGACGCAGCAGCTTCCGTAAATCCTGATGCAATCTTCATCGGTGAAGGCTGGAGAACATTTGCCGGCCACCTATCCGACCCAGCACTTAAAGGCATGGGCGCAGACCAGGATTGGATGGATAAAACAGACAACGTGGGCGTGTTCTCTGATGAGATCCGCAACGAGTTAAAATCAGGCTTCGGTTCTGAAGGTGAGCCTCGCTTCATTACTGGCGGAGCACGCGATATCAACACCATTTTTAACAACATTAAAGCACAGCCAGGAAACACGGCTGACGACGACCCAGGCGATATGGTTCAATACATCGCAGCGCACGATAACTTGCCGCTTCACGATGTTATTGCACAATCAATCAAAAAGGACCCATCAGTTCCTGAAAATGAGTTAGAAATTCACAAGCGCATCCGTCTTGGAAACTCGATTATTTTAACATCCCAGGGAACTGCTTTCCTTCACTCTGGCCAGGAATACGGCAGAACGAAGCAATGGTTAGGTGAAGGCGTACCAGAGCAAAAATACACTGAGTTTAAAGACGAGAACGGAAATCCATTTGGATATTTCATTCACGACTCTTATGACTCATCTGATGCCATCAATAAATTCGATTGGCAGAAGGCAACAAACAAAGAGTTAAACCCTGTTAATACAACAACTCAAGCCTATACAAAAGGTTTGATTGAGTTAAGAAAATCAACGAATGCTTTCCGCTTAGGCGAAAAAGGCTTGGTTGACTCGAATGTCACACTGCTTAACATCCCTGAAATCAAGTCTACTGACTTAATGATCGCATACGAAAACGTATCAACAGACAACACTGGCAATTACTATGTGTTTGTGAATGCTGATAACAAAACTCGTACATTGACTCTAGGAGACTATAACTTCTCTGGCGGTAAGGTGCTTGTCGACAATGATGAAGCTGGGGTAAAACCGGTAGCTGAAAGATCTGGCTTCCAGTTAACAAGAGACATATTAACAATTGACCCACTAACGACTGTGGTCATTAAGCTCGACAGAAAAGCAACAGACGCACCAGGTAACGGTGAATCTAATCCGAACCCTCCTGCCCCGCCAGCTGGTGAGAAGCCTCACACAATTGAGCTTCCAGCATGGGCTGCTGAAGTGGTAAAAGAAAAGAATCCTTCTGGCATGGTTGAAGTCGTAACAAAGGTTGCTGCTGACAAAGTAGCAGAGATCGTAAAAGCCATCACAGCTGACAAGCACAACCTGGCAGTCAAGCTAGAAAAGCCAGCTGCTGGCGAGAAGGCAAAAGCACAGCTGCCTGCAAACTTATTTACGGAAGCATTCGCTAAAAATAAGCAAGCAACAGTTGAAGTGGTAACAGAAAACGCAACCTACACGCTTCCTGTATCAGAAGTGAATGTGGCAGAACTTGCGAAGAAGCTTGGCGTATCACCAAGCGATGTTCAGATCACGGTTTCTGTGAACGTGGTAAAACCAGATACAAAGCTGAAGCTGAAATCAGCAGTGGTTGATTTTACAGTTGAAGCAGTAGCCGGAGGCAAGAAGGCAGAAATCAAGGAATTCAGCACATACGTTGAACGTGAAATCCTTGGCGACGCTAACTTCAACGCTTCTAGAGCAGTAGCTGTAAAACTAAATGCAGACGGTTCATTCAGTGCAGTACCAACATTGTTCGACGGCAAGACAGCTACGATCAAGTCATTGACGAACTCAACGTACGCAATCGTTGAGAACGATGTAACCTTCTCTGACGTCAACAACGGCAAAGACTGGGCCGAAAAGTATATCGAAACATTGGCATCCAAGTACATCATCAAAGGTAAAGGCAACGGCACATTCGGCAGCGCAAGCCAGCTGACTCGTGCAGAATTCACAGCATTGCTCGTTCGCGCACTTGGACTTCCAGGCGCGAAATACGACGGACGCTTTAACGACGTCAAAGGCAATGAGTGGTTCAATGATAACAACGCCCTAATGGCAGCCATCGAATACGGAATCATCCAGGGCAAAGGCAACAGCACATTCGCACCTGGCGAAAAGATCACACGTACCGAAGCAGCAGCCATGATCGGCCGCGCGATGAAACTAGACTTCATCAACTACGATTTATCTGGATTAGATAAATCCAAGAAATTAACACACTTCAAAGACGCAGGATCCATCGGCAATTGGGCCAAATCAGACGTCGAAGCAGTGTACCAGGCAGGCATCATCAACGGAAAATCAAAAGACACATTCGCACCAGCCGGCAACACACAACGCAACGAAATGGCCAAAATCCTAGCCAACTTCCTAGTGAAGGCAAAACTGATGAACTACTAAGTGGAACATGGGGACGGTTCTCGTGTTCCAAAATGGAACATGGGGACGGTTCTCGCGTCTCACTTTCAAACTCAACAGGCACCTCCTTTTTAACCGGGAGGTGCCTTTTTTTGAGACATGGCTACGGTTCTCACGTTTCAGAATTATCCTCCTAACCAGGCACCCCCATTTCTTTAGTTTTTTTATAAAGAAATAGTCAATACCCCTGTAAGGGTTTACTAGAATCAGCACCAAGGGTATCATGTAGTTACCAACAAGACCGACTTAAGGAGATTTTAATGCTAGATTACAAGTTATATAAGGGGCACGGCTCAGAGTACGTTGTATTGCTGCACGGGATTGGCGGCAACTCTAAAATCTTTTACAAGCAAATAAAAGCCTATTCAAAGCACTTCAATGTTCTGGCCATTCATTTACCCGGCCATGGGGATTCTCCTGACATAGAGTCCTATAAAGAAAGGTTCTCTTTTGATTTAATCGTTAAAGAGATTGCAAAAACGCTGGACAAACTCGCGATTCACAAAGCACACTTTGTCGGCATTTCACTAGGGACGATCATCCTCCATCAATTACTCAAATCAAATCCGGACCGGGTGAGTTCTGCTGTATTAGGAGGAGCAATAACCAGCTTGAACAGGATGGCAAAATTCCTTCTAAAAATTGCAGGACTGATAAAGGGAGCGATTCCATTTATGTGGTTGTATCGCATCCTGGCACTGATTCTCATGCCTAAAGATAACCATAAGCACTCTAGACGATTCTTCATCCATGAAGCACAAAAAATGCTGCGGAACAATTTCCTTGGATGGTATCAGCTCGTAGCTGAAGTTGAATCAATCTATACCAATGTCCAAAATGTAAAGATTCCTAAACTATATATATCAGGCGCCGAAGACCATATGTTTGTGAACGAGTTAAGAGCTGACCTGCAAGGTGACAACCACTCTGAATTAATCATTCTTAACCAATGCGGCCATGTCTGCAATATCGAAAAAGCAGAAGAATTCAACCAGCTATCCCTCGAGTTTTTGCAGAAACACTCAAAAGTGGAACGTAGGGACGGTTCTCGTGTTTCATAATGGAACATGGGGACGGTTCTTCCGTTCCTTTTTTTAAAAAAACAGCCACTTTCCACAATGAGATGCCTGTCTCATTCCACCCAGAAACCTAACGTTCGTCCCCCCACACCCTATTAATCAAACTAGTAGAAACCCCCAATATCCTCCCCGCCTGCCGTTGTGTAAGCCCCTCGATTGTTTTGACCTTTCGCAAAACTGCCCGTCGCTCAACTTTAGGCAAACTCTTAACCTGAGCAATCAACACTTCCCCCAGAAGCCCACTGATTTCTTCCCTTGCTGCTTCATCCGTCAGCCTCCTTCTTCTCCACCCTGCATCCATGCATGCGTCTTCACTATTTTGCTCATTGTACTCCCTGAACTTTTCCCTGGCGACCGCGACATCATCGGCCATCATTTTAAAAACCTTCCCACTTGAAAGCAGCTCACCCGCATAGGATTTTTGCCCATAATAAGCAGCACAACTGCTCCAACGCCAATCTGCTACATCGCGGACAATCCCAGCCTTCACCGGATTCTGGTGAATGTACCTGATCACAGTCAGGAAATAACGTTTGCTTTCCACACTTTCACTTCTAAAGCGATCCTGAAAAAGATGGCCGGTCGTCAGATACTTCCAGTTATAATACGAGGCATAACTCACGCCAATCCGCTTCATCGTAGTCGATAGGTCTTCGTTAACCTCTCTAACAAGAAGATGCACATGGTTATTCATCAGGCACCAGGCATACACTCCCATTCCAGACTCCTCTTTATATTTCTTTAAAATATCAAGGAACTTCATATTATCCGCATCATCATGGAAAATCTCCTGCTTATTCGCGCCTCTTAACATGACGTGATAGACACCATTTTTACTTTTGATTCGGGCTTTGCGTGGCATTTTTCCTGTCACTGCCTTTCATTTTTTAGGGGAATTTTGAAAAAATAATAGACGGGAACGGGTAGAAATATTAGGAGCTAAAATAAATGAAAATGTGAAGTTTAATACAAGAGGAGGTCGATCTTCGAGAAAGTTTGAGAGGTTAGTTTTCGGTTATTTGGGTTAGACAGATCTTCTTAAAATGAAATGAAGGAATTATATTCAGAAGGATACGAGGAGCTACTTTGAAGCGCAAAAAGCTATCGAAGTTCATCTGTTTTATTCAATTCTAGTATATCCCACTTCTATTAAAATCACATTCTTTTCGTTTGTGAAAAAGAAACAAACAAAAGTGGCTGTATCGGATTCTCGCGCTGATTCTGATGCCAAAAGAACACCATAAGCACTCGAGACGGTCTTTCATCCGAGAGACGAATAAAATGCACCGGGACAATTTCCTCGCATGGTATGAACTCGCAACCGAGGTCGAAACCGCCTTTGCTCATACCCATCTCGTCCAGGTTCCTAAGCTTTCTGTATCCGGTGCCGAGGACCATAATGTTTGTGAATGAGTTAAGCGCTGACATGCGTGAGGATGAAAATTCAGAACTAGTGATTCTTGGCCTATTGGGCCATGTTTGCAATATCGAAAAAGCAGACTTCAATCAGATTTCTTAGGATTTTATAAGCAAGCACAAACCGAGAGCAAAAAAAGTCATATAAAATAATCAAGTCACCACTTGAGCTTAACTCATGGTGACTTTTTTGTACTCAATCATGTAAAAAATATACTTCTATCTGGCTATTATTCATAAATAGAGTTTTGATTAAAATGCCAGAGCGATACCCTGATATCCTGGCACTCCCCTGTAAAATCGTTGGAGCAGTTATATCAATTGGAACATTGTTTTTTGAAAGTTCTATCGAGAAATGACCGCCAATCATATTCCCAATCTCTCCGGCAAATGACTCTAGCATCATTCCATCCAGTCTCATTCCGTACATCATTTCACTGATTCCCTGAAAGGTCGTCTCCAGCCCCGTTAAAACCAGCTTCCCGCTAAAACTTCCGGTAATGCCGATGATGATCCCCATTGCAAGCTCAATGGAAGGTCCATTTTCTTTTATTAAAACCGTTTCAGCCACACCTGGAACAACCGTTTTCACAGCCTGCTGCAGCAGTTCAGCATGTTCTAGCATTCGCACATCCTTTTCAATAATCGTCACGGCAGTACTCCTTTGTGGTTTCTATAAAACCCATACTTAAGTACTATTAATATCGTACGAATTCACAAAATCTTTAGTATCATTGGAATACGAGTCTGGAACACGTGGACGGTTCTACTATTGAATAATCCTTCCCCAATCAAACAGGCTTCCTGGGTCTGTTTTCCGACCTTTTGCATATTCGTCGTGGCCGATGATGTGGGTTCTGTTTCTTTTTATTTTTGGGTTCCGTGCTAATATGTCGTCAATCAGCAGATTAAGAGATTTATATTGGGCTTCTGTATAGCCAATGTGTTCTTTGGGAATCTTTTTATAGTCTTCAGAAGGAATGATGGATTGCATTTCCGCTTCTGTTCCGATTGCCATGAGTTCGATCCCGATGGAAAAATCGTTCAGGTGATCCTTGTACTCTGGGTACCTCTCCAGGTCACCTTTACCCGCATGCCGTGCCACCCTGTTTTCCGGCAACATATAGTAGATAACCCCATTTCGGTCGATCATATAATGAGGTGAAACATCGTATTCTTTAAAAATTCCCCGGATATCTTCATAGACATAAGGGTTCTCTGGGTTCAATGCAACATTGCTGGTAAAATGAAGGACCACATGCGTTTTACTCTTTTTTCTCTGCTCAAAATCAAATTTCTGCAGAAAGTCTTTAATCACAGGCACTTCTATCTTTGTCTGAATAACCTCTGCCTTTTCAGGTTCCCCCTTGGCCACCGCCATCTCATCCGAGCAGCCTCCGAGCCATAGCAACGAGCTGCCAAGCAACATCAGTATTAAGTACTTTTTCATCCTTCTCCCCCAACACCCTGTGCATCTATTTATATAAATAATTCGATTTGATGTCGTAGATTCCTTTTCCGCCTAATGCCAAATTCACAGTATAAAAAAAGACCAATGAATGGCCTTTTTGAAACATGGGGACGGTTCTCGTGTTCCAGTTTGGAACGCGAGAACCGTCCCCATGTTCACATTAGATTTTAAACTTCCCAACCATTTCTCTAAGTTCTTCTGCCAACCTAGCGAGTGAAGCGGAGGATGTTGCGACTTCGTCCATGGAAGCCAACTGTTCTTCTGTCGCAGCAGCGATTTCTCCTGTACTGGCGACTGAGCTGCGTGCGATCCTAGTGACCTCTTCGATTGAGGCATTCACCTGCTGGACGCTTGCTGACATTTCTTCTGAAATCGCGGAGACTTCCTGGATTTCGGAGCTGACGTGCTCGATCGACTTTAAAATTACGTTAAAAGTCTTCCCCGTTTCTTCGACTAATTGTGTTCCTGTATAGATTTCGACTGTTCCTTTGTTCATCATTCCCACTACACGGTGGGTATCTTTTTGAATGACCTCAACCAATCCAGAAATCTGTCCTGCTGATTGCCTGGATAGCTCTGCCAACTTCCTAACTTCATCGGCTACAACCGCAAACCCCTTGCCGTGCTCACCCGCTCTTGCTGCTTCAATCGCTGCATTCAAAGCAAGCAAATTAGTTTGATCGGCAATCCCCGTGATGACTTCAATAATCTTGCCAATTTCAGCTGATTTTTTATCCAGATCTTTAATGACTGCATTTGTTTCATTGGTTGATTGGTTAATGGATTTCATCTGGTTGATCACTTTTTCAAGCGACTCATGACCTACCAATGCTTGTTTCGATGTATCTTGAGCGGACTCAGCGACAGTGGAGGTCGTTTCCGCTACACGCTGGATTCCAATTGACATTTCGCCTACTGCTCTTGCACTTTCTTCCGTGTTTTTGCTTTGAGTTTCAGCCCCGCTGGCAACTTCCTGGATCGCCGTAGCAACCTGATTCGTCGCTGCATTGGTCTGGTCTGCACTTGCCATCATTTCTTCAGCTGATGAAGCAACCTGTTCAGACGTACTGCTTACCTGAAAAATCAATTCGCGCAAATTGGTGGTCATCGTATTGAAGGACGCTGCCAGCTCACCGATTTCATCCTTGTTTTTCACATGGATTTTCTCAACTGCAAGGTTCCCGTTTGCTACTTCTTCAGCCGCACGCGAAACCAATTGCACCGGCTTCGAAATTATCCTGCTGATGAACATCGCAATCGCAATCCCGATAATGAAAGCAGCAACACTGATCGCGATGATGACAACTGAGACTGTTCCAACACTTCCAGTCAGAGTTTCAATCGTTCCCTGCAAAGTATCTTGCTGATACTCCATTGCATCCTCAGTAGCGGAATTCAACTTGAAAATGGCCGGGTTTCCTTTTTGCTGCATTAACAGCCTGACCTTCACTGTTTGTTCGTCTCTTATTAAAGTAAATGCCTCTGAAGCGATCTCATAATATTCCCTCTCAGCCGCTACAAGGGCTTCCCCAACCTTCTTGCCCTCGGCAGAGCGTGTCACTTCTAAATATTTCTTTGAAGATTTAGCAAAGTTTTCAACCGCACCTTCAAATTCAATCAGGCTTTCACCATCGCCATTCGCCATATACTTGTATAAAGCTCCCTGCTCCTTCATGACAGCATCTTTCATTTTCACAATCAAATCCATCTTCTCCATACGATCATCGATGGATGACGAATACTGATTATTAACATGGCTAATTTCAAAATTTGTAATGATTGCGACCAGCGCCAATAACGCTAAAACCGAGAAAAATCCTGTCATCAATTTTGCCCTTACAGAGAAATTCCGATTAGACTTCTTACTAGGCTTCGATTTCTCCTTCTTACTGGCTTTCAGTTTGAAGTTCAGCTTCTTCAATTTCATCGTCCGCTCCCCTGTCCTGTATACAGTCTTTCTATTTATTTCGGATAAAAAAGAAAAAAATTTAGAATTTGTCGAAAAATAAAACATAGGGACGGTTCTTGCGTTTCAGTTGAAACGCGAGAACCGTCCCTATGTTCTCAGTTCACATACGTAATAACTTTTTCTACTATACTTTTATTTCCTGGTGAATCCGTTACTGTTATGACAATGGTGTTCTTGCCTTCTTTAAGGGTTATTTTGGTTACATCATTTACTGCCTCTCCGTTTAATGTTACCTGAACCCCAGCTCCTGGTTCGGCTTCAAAATCGAGTGCCAATATAGGTGTATAGACTACTTCAGGTATATCAGAAACGATTAGAGTAGGCGGAGTTATGTCAAGGGTGACTGTTTTGGTGACAGTTGAAACGACACCGAATAATGTTGCCGTAACCGTGATGGTATTTTCCCCTTCAGTCAAAGCGATATCATATGTACCTTCCACATTCACTGGCACTTCTTTGTTACCGACAAGTACTTTAACGTCAGAGTTTTCCGAAGCTTCAATTGTAAGTCTTTGTTTAGCTGTTTTCGTAATCAGCCCGTCATTGACTCCATTCACTTCAAGTTCTGGTTTTATCACATAACCAAACTTCATGATTGTTTTGTATAAAAGAATCATGAACTCTCCCCGGGTAATGTCACTGTTTGTCCCGAACATGTCCGCGCTTTTACCGCCTGTGATGCCTGCTTCATATAATGCATTTACATAAGGGCCGAAAACACCAGCAGCATCTTTAAAAGGGGAATTTTTTTCTGCTGCCGGAATGTCGAATGCTTCAACGAGAATTTTAGCCATAGCACCGCGGGTCAAAGTTCCGTTCGGATTAAATTTAGTTTTACTGAGTCCATTGATGATTCCCTCTTGAAAAAGCGCGTTAACAGCTGGTCCATAACGCCCGACATCGGTAAAACCAGCGTCTATAGGATAGAGAGTGTCCGGATAAATCGCCTTGGCAATGATGACCGCTGTATCACCACGCTTAATGCTGTTGGTTGTCCCAAAACTTCTAGCAGATGTTCCGTCGACTAAATTATAGGTATAAAAATGACCAACGGTATTCGTATAGTGCCCGCTCACGTCAGTAAACGGAAGCTCATTCGCCGCTGAAGCCGGAGCAGTGGCAGTAACCAGCAGAGCCGCTGCAGTACCAGCCGCCAAAAATTGACGAAAAACTTTTTGATATTTCCTCATAATGATTCCCCCCTGTAATCGCAGGGACGGTTCTCATGTTTCATTTTGAAACATGAGAACCGTCCCTATGTTCACGAATCTGCCCGATAAAGAAATATTGCCATTTCTCCGCGGGTGATGGGTTGGTTGGTGCCGAATGTGGTTGGTGTTTTTCCTTTGGTGATGTCGTTTTTCAATAATGCTTTTATGGCTGTTTCGTAACGCGGTGTTACGTCGGTGAATGGCAGAGTGACTCCGTCGCCTGACAGGTTATAGGCTTTTTGCAGCATTAGTGCCATTTCACCCCGGGTGACATCGTCGTTTGCCCCGAAATAGGTGGTCGATTTTCCGTTGACGATTCCGGCCTTTTTCAGTGCGTTGATGCTGCCCCATGCTCTTGGTGGTACGTCCCAGAATACTGGAGCTGTTTCATTTGTTGTGTCCAACTCCAAAATTTTCGCCAGCCAGATCGCTGCGTCGACACGCTTAATTTTCAGCGCCGTTCCGAAAACATTCGTCCTTATTCCGGATGTCACCTCTTCTGATAATAAATACATAACCGCAGGAAGGTAACTGCTGGATACATCCATGAAATTCATTTTAGGAGGTGGAGGAGGCGTGCCTTCTGACCTGAGAGCCATTGTGTATACTCCTGTCTGCCATGAAACCCCAATCTCCGGTATAAAATAATACGTTCCTTTAGGTAATTTAATAGTCGTTGTAGTAGATTCAGGATGATCCAGATAGCCACTGCTAAAGTGCCTGCCATATTGGGTATTCCCCTCGTCCATTACCTCATATCCGACATATTCCGAAGTAAAATCGATGGTTAAAGTCCCATCATAAAGCATTTCGATTTTATAATAATCACTATGGTCGGTTTCACTCAAAAATCCAGAATGGACTGCCCCATCTGTAATCAAGGGAATAGCGGTCGCTCTCGTGTTATTTGGTTCCGCTTCTTTAGTGTTAGCCGGGATGAAAGATGCCCCGATATCATATAGCCCCTGGTTAAACTCATTCCCAGCGACTCTAAAATAATAGGTGCCCACTTCAAGATCCGCACGCCTCTTCCATTCTACGGTAAACTCACTCCTATAACCTAAGGTGTCATGATAGATGGAATTCCCTTTTCCATCATACAATTCGAGAACACCATTCTTCATGTCAGACTTGACATCCAGCCAAATACGTCCTGGCTCCGTTACGACTAATTTATAAAAATCGGTACTATCATTCCAGCTGATCAGCCCTTTGACTCGATCCCCATCCAATTCCAGCGGCATCGCTTGTGTCATTGTTTGATTTGGTTCGGTTTCATTGTTATTCGTCGGCTCATATGAAACATTCAGACTGTAATCTCCGTGCCCTGAATCTTTGACTTCTTTTACAAAAAGAGTATACACTCCTGGTTCAACATTCATTGCATTCGTCCAGGAAGTTGGATTTTCAGGACGACCATTGTAAATCCAATTCGAATGCCCAACCAAATTGTTATTAGAGTCTCTTAATTCAATTTGAACAGTATAATAATAGGCCTTCACATTGGTTGTAACCGTCCCCGCCTCAGGAACAGTAATCGTATAAGCATCCATCGGATCCTCAACTGAAATTGACCCTGATACCGTTGTATCAAACGGCAATACTGTATCCGCCTCAGCAGCCATAGGAAACCCCGTCGGAAAAACTAAGAGTAACGAAAAGATGGAAAATAGCAATTTGTGCAAAATGTTTGTCTCCTTCTATTAATATGTAAACATGGTAATTTTATCATTTACATAAAATGCATAATAGAAGTAATTAATGGAAATGGAACGTGGGGACGGTTCT
>NZ_JBALQL010000009.1:0-4569 GCF_036964885.1 Bacillus sp. JJ1122
CTGACAGTGAAGTCGTTCTTTGACTTCATTGGCAGGACCGAAGCGTCTCGAGGAGTTAGGAGCCGCAGCTAGACAAGCGACTCGAGGGGCTAGGCGCTGGAGCTGGACATTTCTCGAAGTGAATTTTATACTTTTTTTGATTCCTGTTTTATCCTATACTCATATAAACTCGTTCCGGACGCCCAACTGTTCCGTATGTCAAATCAGCTTCTATTTTTTCTATAGACACCAGATGTTCCAAATAACGCCTTGCAGTTGTTCTGCTTACACCGATTACTTTTGCGACACTTTCTGCAGTCAGCCCCTCTCCACCCTTTCCAATGACCTCCATCACCTTTTCAAGCGTTAACGGATCAATCCCTTTCGGAAGGTATGACTTTTCATTTTTCATGTCGTTCAATTCTTTTCGTAACAATTTGTCTACCTGCTGCTGTGTAACAACGTTATTTCCTTCACCTAGCTGCTCTAATTTTTCGTAGAATTCCTGATATCGAAGCAAAGATTGTTTAAATCGTTCAAAAACTAATGGTTTAATAATATAATCAAATACCCCGATACTTATGGCCTCTTGCACTTTATCAATTTCCTTTGTAGCTGTAATCATAATAACATCCATCTGTTTAGTATGCAGTTTGATTTCTTTTAATAATTCCAATCCGTTCATATCGGGAAAATAAACGTCCAGTAAGAGCAAATCCGGCTTTAAGATATCAATTAAGGTTTTAGCTTCAACATACCCTGCAGCGATTCCCACAGTTTGAAATCCTTCAATCTGTTCGATAAACCGTTTTTGTATTTCAGCAATCCTTAAGTCATCCTCAACAATTAACACTTCGATATCCCGTTTCCCCATCGTCCACTTCTCCCTGCTTTTTTGGTATCGCCACTGTGAAAACTGTACCTTCTCCCGCATTTGAAGAATACGTGATATATCCACCCAGCTGATTAATGGCTTTTTGAACTAAACTGAGTCCAATTCCTGCATTACTGCTCTTGTTCTTCGTTGTAAAACCTTCTTTAAAGATATGATCACTGCTTTTACGATCAATGCCTCGTCCATTATCTTCTACTTCGATAATCAGCTCTTTTCCGAGATCGGTCAAAAACAGCAAGACCCTTTTATCTTCTTTTCCATTCTCTCTAACGGCTTCAAAAGCATTGTTGATCAGGTTCCCAATAATAGTAACTAAAGCATCTCTGTTAATCTCATCGGGTAGATCTTTAAAGCTGCTCTCCCTGTCTATTGTGAAATCAACTTTTAATTCGCTTGCCAAACTAACCTTGCCTAGTATAAATCCGGCAATAATCGGGTCCGGAATTTCCTTCATTAAAAATTGTATAAATCCTTGGGCAACATCTACTTCTTTTGAGATAAAATCAATTGCTTCTTTATAGGAACCAAGCTGAATTAACCCCAGAAGAGTATAGAGTCGGTTTGAATACTCATGAGTTTGCGCTCGCAATCCTTCTGCATAGGATTTTATATGGGATAATTCCTGCAGCAAATGAGCAAGCTCTGACTTATTCCGCAAGCTGGCTACAGCACCAATTACATTCCCTTTTTTATTAAAAATAGGAATGCGGTTTGCTAAAAAGACATCACCATTAATCATGATTTCCTTGTCATATTCCGCCTGTCCGGTACCGACTACTTCAAGAAGATTCGTATTTTCTAATACTTCCTCAATTCTTTTTCCACGGAGCAAGACTTCATTTGGGACCCGTAAAATTTCATGTGCTGTTTCATTCACTACCGTAATCCGGCCATCGGTATCGATTGCAATAATCCCTTCATGAATGGACTCTAATATTGCATGTTTCTCCTGATACATCCATGCAATTTCTTTTGGTTCAAGACCAAACAATGCTTTTTTAATATTTAAAGAAATGATCCATGCTACAAGCAAGCCTCCTATTAAAATAAGGAATGTTGCAGCAAAGATTTTCTTCTGTATCTTTGAAATTTCCTTTTCTATATCTGTTTGAAGATATCCGACAGACACCACGCCGATCACTTCTCCATGGCTAAAGATCGGGGCTTTTCCCCTAAGCGAAGGACCAAGAGTGCCTGTAGATTCTGAAATAACAGACTCTCCGTTAAAGGCACGGCCATTATCTCCCCCTACCATTTTTTGCCCTAATCGTCTGGGATTGGGATGGGAATATCGGATTTCATCTCGGTTCCCGATCACGATAAATTCTGCCCCTACTTGTTTTCTAATGCTCTCAGCAATCGGCTGAATAATCGATGCTGGATTTTTCGTATGGAAAGCTTGTTCAATCTCAGGCATATTGGCAATTGTTTGGGCAACTGACAGTGCTTTTGAACCTATTTCCTTCTTAAGGTTGGACTCCAGGATATTCTTAAAAGTGACTTCAAAAATAGCCCCAATTGAAATCATCAGGATAAAAATTAATAGCATTAATTTTGTATGTAATCTCACGCAAACACCTCTTATCTCATTATAGTAAAAAAACTCCTTGAAAAAAGGAGTTTTTTTACTATTTAAATAATTTACCCCTCAATATTAATAACCACATCTTTGCCTCGTCTTTTCATCATGAAAGGAACAAGGAGCCAAAGGACGGTCATAATGAGAAATATAAGTGAAATGGGGCGAGATATAAAAATACTGAAATCTCCATTAGAGATAGTTAAAGCTCTTCTCAGATTATTTTCTACCATTGGCCCTAATACCAATCCCAGAACAAGCGGGGCAATCGGGTAATCGTTCTTGCTAAGGAAGTACCCTAAAACTCCGCAACCCAATAATAGTAAAAGATCATTTGTCGATACTTGAACGGCATATACACCAAAAATCGAAATGGCGATAATCATCGGAATCAAAAATTGCTTAGGCGTTTGAATAATTTTTGCAAACACTTTAACAAGTGGAAGATTTAAAATCAGCAGCATGATGTTTCCAATAAACATACTGGCAATAAGTCCCCAGGCTACCTGCGGATGGTCTTCAAATAATAAAGGTCCCGGCTGGACGTTATACATCATCAGCGCTCCCATTAAAATAGCCGTTGTACCTGACCCTGGAATACCTAGAGTTAATAACGGAATCATCGCCCCACCTGAGGCTGCATTATTCGCTGATTCAGGTGCCGCAACTCCCGCAATTGTTCCAGTTCCAAATTTAGATGGGTTTTTAGAGATTTTTTTTTCAAGAATATATGAAAAAAAGGATGCAAGGGTTGCCCCTGCTCCGGGCAATATTCCCACAAAAAAGCCTAAAATCGAACCGCGCGCGATTGGTCCAGCAGATTCTTTCAATTCATCTTTGGAAGGAAGTAAATTATTGATCCTTGCGATTTCAGCTTCTTCCTCTTCTTTTTCTAAAATCGTCTTAAATACCTCTCCAAGTGCGAACAATCCTACCGCAATTGTTAAAAACTCAATACCCTGATACAGCCATGGAACATTAAAAGTAAATCTTGCAATTCCAGATACACTATCAATTCCAATTGTTCCAAGCAGCAGTCCAAAAACAGTCATTATTAATGCTTTTGTCACCGATTTTCCAGCCAACCCGCTGACAGCCCCCAGACCTAAAAGCGTTAAGGAAAAATATTCCGCTGGGCCAAATTTGAGCGCAACAGCCGATAAAGGTTTGGCTAAAGCAATCAGGGCAATAATCGTTACAATTCCCGCCACGAAAGAACCGATTGCTGCTATAGATAATGCACTCCCTGCTCTTCCTTTCTTCGCCATCTGGTAGCCGTCCAATGTTGTCACAACAGAAGATGATTCTCCAGGTGTATTTAATAGAATCGACGTTGTGGATCCACCATACATTGCCCCGTAATAGACTCCAGCAAGCAGAATAATTGCGCTCGTTGCAGCTTGTTCAGGGGGAAGCCCGCTCGTAATAGAAGCTGTGACAGGAATAAGAAGGGCTACCCCGCTCATTGGTCCAATACCCGGGAGCACACCAACCGCAGTCCCAATCAAGACTCCCACAAAAGCAAACATGATATTATACCAAATGAGTGCTGTTCCAAATCCCTGAATTAAATAATCAAGTGTACTCATGTTTCAATCTCCTTACGAAAAAGGTTCCAATCTGATCTTAAATCCAAATTGGCCAGCCTGGCAGTGTACCTTTTAAAACTTCTACATATAAAAAGTA
Source organism: Bacillus sp. JJ1122 (assembly GCF_036964885.1). Taxonomy (NCBI): domain Bacteria; kingdom Bacillati; phylum Bacillota; class Bacilli; order Caryophanales; family Bacillaceae; genus Bacillus; species Bacillus sp. JJ1122. Next base: position 4,140 of record NZ_JBALQL010000009.1, read on the forward strand.
AACGAGTCCTGAAAAACAGGCAGATATTAAAAGGGATGTAAACAACTTTGAACGTTCCATTGTCTGGAAACAAACAAACAAAAATAAAAAGGTTGTGATGACGTATCCCATCGTTTCCAGCGTCAAAATATAAACCAATGTAGCAGCAAAAATGATTAAAAACGGCTTATACTGCAAATTTTCTTTAGACCTCTGCTGATTTATTGAAATGTATGATTCATAAAATAATCGGATGCTTAAGAAAACAAGCACAATACCAAGGAAAAAAGGAAATATATCTGGTCCTACCGCACTGCCATATGACGAACTTCCGAGTTGCCTGCTTCCAATCATAAAAAGAACACCTGTAACTAAAAATAAAACAGAAGCCAATCGATCAAATTGAATACTCATTGCAATCTCCTTTCATAAGAAAAGCGGAAGCGCCTTG
>NZ_JBALQL010000009.1:4798-70541 GCF_036964885.1 Bacillus sp. JJ1122
GGAGCCGCAGCTAGACATGCGACTCGAGGGGCTAGGCGCTGAAGCTGGACATACTAAGGGTTAAATTAATGATTTCTATTAAAATTTTGGGAAGGAAGCAAGAAACTTCCCCCACTTGAATTACTTCTGCATGCCCAGAGCGGCTAATAATTGCTGGATTTGGACTTCTTGTTCTTCTAAGAACGTTTTAAAATCATCACTGTTTTTATAGTCGAAATCCCATCCCTGAGTCTCTACTTCCTTCTTCCATTCAGGAGAATCAACAAGCTGCTTGATTGCCTTATCCCAATAAGCTTTTGCTTCTTTAGACATTTTTTCAGGGCCGAAAACACCGCGCCAAATAGTAAACTCCGCATCGACACCCTGTTCTTTTGCGGTTGGAATATCTTTAAAATCACCAGATAGACGCTCATTCGAAGTAACAGCCAGCACTCTTACCTTACCTGCTTTTAAAAATTCCTTAACACTGGAGGCATCCGTGCCGATTACATCCGCGTTACCGCCAAGCAAAGCAGTAATCGCTTCACCACCGCCATCATAAGAAACATATTTTACTTTTGTTGGATCGACTCCATATTTAAAAGCTGGAAGGATGGAGATCAAGTGATCCATTGACCCTGGCGCAGAGCCTCCAGCAAATGTTAGTTTACTAGGATCTTTCTTAACTTCCTCCAAGACTGACTTTAAATCAGTAAATTTAGAATCCTCTTTTACAACAATGGCACCATAATCTTTTGTTAATTGAGCCAGAGGCGTTGTATTTTTAACTCCATAAGGACTATTTCCTTCTTTTTTCAAATTGTTGATGATAATCGGAGGCGAATTGACAAAGAGCATATCGTTATTTTCCGCTTGCGCAGTAGCATATTCAGCCATAAACACAGCCCCGCCGCCACCAGGCTTGTTCTCAACTGTCAAAGGCTGCTCTACAATCTTTGTTTCACTAAGTACCTTTGTAAATGAACGAGCCGTTAAATCCCATCCTCCTCCAGCTCCAGATGGTGCCACGACTGAAATTGCCTTGGTCGGATACCCTGTGTTTTCTTCCTTACCTTCAGAGCTAGATGTCCCTTGACTGCTGCAAGCACCAAGGCTAATTGCCAGTGCTCCTGCACACATTACTGCTGAAAATTTCTTCATAAAAACCATTTCAATTCCTCCTTGTAAGCGTTTTCTTAATTTTACAAAGTTTTTGAATTTTTAATAGATTATCTATTTAAACAGCATTAAAAACTTATTAAACGTTTTGTTCATTTTGTTCACGTAAAGGAAATAACACGAATGGAAAGACATATTCGGAGACAGATCGAAGGAAGTAAGATTCTAAAAATACTAAAAATTTTCAATTGACTTGTATCAATCAAAAATATATAGTGAGTTTTATTAACTTCTTAAGAGGAATGCTTAAGGGGGTTTAACAGTTTCAAAGATTTCTTAGATTGTTAGCTTTTGGAACTCCCCTCGAGATTAATACAACTAGAACAGGAGCAATTTTTGATGCAGAAAAAAATATCATTTTCTACCTATGGTGTCATTGGAACAATGCTTTTCGGAATGTACTTTGGTGCGGGGAATCTGATTTTCCCGATCCAGCTTGGCCAACTTGCCGGAACAAACTTTTGGCATGCCTTAATAGGCTTTTTAGTTACAGCAATCGGCCTTCCATTTTTGGGAATTTTAGCGATTGGGCTTTCCGGCAGCAATGGACTTCGGGATTTAGCCAGCCGGGTTCATCCGCTCTTCGGTGTAGTTTTTTCCATGGCTCTATACCTGACAATCGGACCCTTTTTCGCGATTCCGCGTACAGCTACGGTACCGTTTGTCGTCGGATTTGAACCATACATTAATCCGGGGCAGGCCAGCTTATGGCTCGGAATCTTCAGTTTCGTATTTTTTGCCATTGTTTACTTTTTTTCACTTCATCCTGCAAAGGTCATGGATTATATCGGAAAATATTTAACACCGGCTTTTCTTATCTTTTTATTTGTATTAATTTTAACTTCCATCTTCAAGCCAATGGGGAACTTTGGAGAACCTTCCGGAGACTATACTAATTTAGCTTTTATTACTGGTTTCAAAGAGGGTTATAATACAATGGATGCCCTGGCATCACTGGCATTCGGGATTGTTGTCATCAATGCTATTAAGGGACAGGGAATCACAAAAACGAAGGATATAGCTAATGCCACCTTGAAATCGGGTATTTTTGCGATGGCATTAATGATGCTGATCTACGGACTTATTACGTACATGGGAGCATCAAGTATAAACGCTATAGGCACCTTTGATAATGGCGGACAGATTTTTGCCGCTGTTGCCCAACATTATTTTGGATCTTTCGGCGCCATCTTACTGGCAATCATCATTGTCCTCGCCTGCCTTAAAACAAGCATTGGACTTATTACAGCTTGCAGTGAATTTTTCAATAATCTATTTCCTAAAGTCAGTTACAAAATGTTTGTACTGGTACTGTGCATCGTTTCATTCACAATCGCAAACTTCGGATTAAACAATATCATCCAATTTGCCGTGCCGGTATTAATGTTCCTGTATCCTTTAGCAATTGTCCTTATCCTGCTAACTTTATTATCACCATTATTCGGCCATAAACAAAGTGTATACGCAGCTTCCATGCTGCTTACATTCTTTGTAAGCTTTTTTGATGGCTACAGCGCATTAACCGCTAGCCTGCCAAATCTGACATCCTCATTTTTCAATTCTGTTAAAGCATTCTATATGGATTACCTGCCCCTTTATGAAATTGGTCTCGGCTGGATCATCCCAGCTTTAATTGGAGCAGCCATCGGCTATATTTGGCCAAAGAATGATTTGAGTATGAGACAATACCAAAAAGAACTGTAGGGTTTTCCCTGCAGTTCTTTTTAATAGGTTGTTTTCAAATACACTGTTGCTTTAAATAAATACTCTTCATAATATTGATCAAGTTTATAGGTGTTTAGAATGGATTTTCACACTAAAAAAGGATACTCTAATAAAATCATATGTAACATGAAATAATTGATATTGGAAGGGATTTAATAATGATTGCAAAGACGGAAGAAGATTTTAACGGATTAAAAGAAATTGGGAAAATCGTGTCCTTGATTCGAGAGGAATTAGTACAAAAAACAGTGCCAGGTATTACAACAAAGGAACTTGATGAAATTGCCGGCCGCCTGTTTGAAGAGCATGGAGCGATTTCTGCTCCGAAGGGAGAATATAATTTCCCTGGATATACTTGTATAAGTGTTAATGAAGAGGTAGCACATGGCATTCCAGGCAGCCGTGTGATCAAAGAAGGCGATATTGTAAATATTGACGTTTCAGGCTCGAAGAATGGTTATTTTGCCGACACTGGAATTTCTTTTGTAGTAGGAGAAGGCAATCCTCTTTTAACTAAATTATGCAATACTGCTGTCGAAGCATTTGAAGCTGGTCTAAAAAAAGCGAAGCCAGGTTCCAAGAAAAGCGGACTGGGAAAGGCCGTTATTGCGACTGCCAGAAAAAACGGACTAACCGTAATAAAGAACCTTACTGGACATGGGATTGGCCGTACAATCCATGAGGCTCCAGATCACATTTATAATTACAATGAGCCTTGGGATGATGAACTTTTAAAAGAAGGAATGGTAATCGCATTCGAACCATTCATCTCAAATCGCGAAGAAGAAGTTTTTCAAAACGAGGGCGATGAATGGACATATGTAACAGAAAACAGCTTTGTAGCACAATGTGAACATACAATCATCCTTACTAAAAATGGACCGATTATCATCACCTTATAACTATTAAAATGATTTCCCTTTAAAAGAGGATTCTAACTTGAGGACTAAAAAGCTGGCTGCTTCGCGAAAAGGAGGGCCGGCCTTTTAGTCCTCCCGCTTTATTGCGAAACATTCATTAGCTCATTAGAAGTGAAGGCTGTTTTTCTAAAAGATTTTGTTTTGATAGCAAAACAATAATAGAACACGGTTCTGAGAACAACTCAATGAGGAAAAAGCTAATCGAGTTGTTATGAGAAGAGGTCTGAGAACAACTTGAAGGGAAAAAAGGCAGGAAATTGAGTCTTTCACCATTCTTACACTCGGAAGCGAGCATCCTTACGTTCCAGTGTCTACTCAAAAAGCAACAATGTAACGAAAACGGCTAAAGTAAAAAATGTCATTAATTATCTGTAATTCCAACTTCCATTTAAAATTCAATATTGGTAAAATGAGACTTACACATGTCTAATTTTGTAAAAAATTGATAACCAGTGATACTTTCCCCCTTGAGGTCTATGTTATGGAACTTAAAAAAGAAATACTTTTATTAAAAATTGAATACTACCGTGAAGAACTTATCAAGACTGGGAAGAATCAAGGTTTTGACCATTCCGAAACAATTCGTTTGAGCCAGAATTTAGATAAACTTATTGTAAAATATCAAAAATTATTAAATTAAGGGGTATTTACTGCATCAATGTTGAAAACATCTCTGTTTGAATGTGTTCTTTATAAATTTGATTTGTGCACTTTAATAAACCTTCTAAAAGTCTGCTAATTTTTCTCTCAAGTAAATTTCCCCTGCCCCAATATTTCATTTCTCCTCTGTTAGATAGTAAATCATCGTTAATATGAGAAAATCCTCTTATTCTAAAACCCTTCTCCCTCAGCAATCTTGGTCCCTTCACTACTCTCAACAGAAATCTTCAAAGAAGGATATTAATTTTCCCATTTATCATTATTTTTTCTTATTTGAAACAAAATAAGAAAAAAAGATAAGGAAAATATAAAAATGCATCTTGCCTTAGCACTAATAAGCATTCTTGCTCTATGGCTCAGTGGCGATTATAAAAAGTGGAAGTTTTTTTATCCCACAATGCAATATATTGCATTAGGAAATCTTACATATAACTTTCTATGTGCATCACATTGGTTATGGCAGCTTTCTCCAGATATTAAATGGCTTAATCATTCCTTATTAGAAATGTCTTATACTTTCATCACATTTCCAATCACCACTTTAATGTTCTTAGCTAGGTATCCAGAAGGTCAAGGGTTTCGAAGAATCTTACGCCATTACCTGTTTTGGATTGTTTTATATGCAGGCGTCGAAATCATCCTCTTAATGAGAGGGAACATTATATATAAATATGGCTGGAGTCTTGGATGGTCCATCCTATTCGACTGTATCATGTTTTCTTTTTTAAGACTGCACCATAAAAAGCCATTACTAACATTAATAATTAGTGTTCCTATGGCAATTTTTTGGATTTTGTACTTTGATATACCCGTATCTGTTCCTATTGAGAAAAGATAATACTATTTGGCAAACGTCGGGTGAAACTTTTTTCTTAAGATTAAATGTTAGATTTTCTGACAAACACCACCGATTTTTATATGTTTTTTGATATAATTTACGGCATATTAGATATTAGACATATGGGGGAGAAAATATTTTGATCAGGCATATCCAAGAAAAGGATTTACAAGATATTTTAAATATATATAACGATGCAATTCTCAACTCAACTGCAGTATACTCTTATCATCCTCAAACTCTTGAAAACAGGCAAATATGGTATAAGCAAAAAATGGATGAAGGTTATCCGATCATAGTATGTGAAATGGATAATAAAGTAGTTGGCTTTGCCACTTTTGGCCCCTTTAGAGCTTGGCCAGCTTACAAATATACAATTGAGCATTCTATTTATGTGGACAACAATTACAGAAAAAAGGGAATTGGAACTTCTTTAATGAAAGAATTAATAGCAATTGCCAATGAAAGAGAATATATGACTTTAATTGCTGGAATCGATGCATCAAATGAGAAAAGTATTGCAATGCATAAGAATTTCGGTTTTGTTCATTCCGGTACAATAGAAAATGCAGGATTTAAATTCAATAGATGGCTTGATTTAGCTTTTTATCAATTGAATCTTAATGGTCCTAAAAATCCTGTGGAAGAATAATGGCATTGCTGCACCATTAGTTTGTCATTTGCAAATATCAATCATTTTTTTGAAAAAAGTGTCCCAAAAAGAATATCTTTTGGGACACTATTTATAAAAACAAAAGAACTGCCTTTTCAGGTTAAATCCACAATGACATCACCCCTAAAGAGATGCTTAAATAATACACGTCAATTTTCAAATTAAATTTTTTGATGGTCAGATTCTTGAACCTTGAAAGTCATCTTTGTAATAGATAAATATTTTTCGCCACTGTTTAGGACTGTTACAGGGAAGTTGGGATGATGGATGGCATCAGGTAATCCTTGGGTTTCCAAACATAGGCCCAGGTATTTCTGAGATTTCACCCTACGTATAGAAAATTCGTCATTTAATTGGGTTCCTGTGTATAGAACAACACAAGGCTGATTCGTTTCTATCACTAAAACCCGTCCACTCTCACTATCTTTAAGGATGATTTCCTCATTATTATTTTCTGAAAGCAAGAATGGGTGGTCATACCCATTTCCAGCAATTATGTTTTGCTGATGGTCTGACTTAATACCTTCATGAATCATCCTCCCATTCCGAAAGTCGAATGCTGTTCCAGCTGTTTCAAGCATGACACCTGTTGGAATCAAGTCTTCATTCAGTTCAATAAAGCGGTCACTCTTCAAAATTAAATGATGATCCTCAATACTTCTTTTCAAGTTACCGCTTAAATTAAAATAGGAATGGTTGGTTAAATTCAGAATCGTTCTCTTATCACTATCGCCTTCATACTTTAGTATCAATACATTGTCTTCATTGAGAGTATAGGAAACCTTCAGATGAACATTGCCTGGATAGCCATTTTCACCATCCTTACTATAATAGCTGTATTTAAGACTGATATCTTTTTCACTTTCTTTTACCTCAATATCCCATACCACTCGATCTAATCCGCACACACCCCCATGCAGATGGTTTTCTCCATTATTTCTCTCCAACTGATAGTACACTCCATCAAGTTCGAAATTTCCTTCCTTGATCCTGCCGGCATGTCTGCCTACTATCGCACCAAAATACGGAGAATCTTTTTCGTATTCCTCAAGCGTATCAAATCCAAGAACGATATTTTCTATGAATCCATTCCGATCAGGTACTGATAATTCAGTAATGATACAGCCATAATTGATAGCTGTCATTTTCATCCCATTATCATTCATAATCGTATGGGCTATGACTGGCTGCCCATGAATTTGTCCAAAGTCATGTTTAATAATGTTCAAGTCAGTCTCCCACTTTCTATAAGCTTTGGATAAATCGAAGAAATGCTTGCTGGCCTTCTTCGGTACGTTTAAAAACACCGGCATCCATCAACGCTTTTAGAAACTTCATTCCCACTTCCTTACGTAAAATATCAGTAACATTCTGATCAGTTAATTGTGAATTATAGCGCTCTTTCAGCTCATCAGCCCAGGATTGATGGTAGTCCTTCACCAAATCATTTCGTCCCAGTAAATATGCTTCTATTCCTTCAAGCTCTGACTTAAGACGGGCAGGTAAAACAGCGAGCCCCATGACCTCGATCAGTCCGATATTTTCCTTCTTTATATGGTGAACATCTTCATGCGGGTGAAAAATTCCCATCGGGTGTTCTTCATCTGTACGATTATTCCTGAGCACAAGATCAAGTTGAAACCTTTCATTTTTCAAGCGGGCAATTGGCGTAATCGTATTATGCCTGGTCTCTCCACTGTAGGCATGTATCCCTGCTTCTTCATCTGAATACACCTTCCATCTGGAAAGGATATGATCCGCTGCCATAGCAAGTTCATTTCGATTCTTACTCCTCAAGCGAATGACCGACATGGGCCATTTTATAGTAGATGCATCGATTTCCCCAAAGCCCTCAATACGGAAAACTATTTCATCAGCCGCTTTTGCCATGGCAAATTCATAGCTGCCTCCCTGGTAATGGTCATGACTGAGGATCGATCCTCCCACGATTGGTAGATCCGCATTGGAACCTATGAAATAATGAGGATACTTCTCTATGAATTCTAGCAGCCTTTGGAATGTTGCATGATTTATTTTCATATCGCGATGATCTTTTGAAATGATAATGCTGTGCTCGTTGTAATAGAGATAAGGAGAATACTGGAGAAACCATTGCTCTTCCATAAGTTCCAGCCTGATCATTCTGTGGTTTGATCTCGCTGGATAACCTATCCTGCCCGCATACCCTTCATTCTCCCTACAAAGAAGACACTTCGGGTATTCAACCGCCATCTTCTTCTGCATTCTTTCTAGTGCGATTTGTTTCGGATCCTTTTCAGGCTTAGATAAGTTGATGGTAATATCCAGCTCTCCAAACTGCGTGTCTATCGAGTAATTGATATTCTTCGCAATGCTTTTCATTTGAATATAGTTGCTGCACTTACTGATTTCATAGAAATAAGCTGTGGCAGCACTTGGGTCCCTCTTATATTTTCGATAAAATACTTCATTAATAGTAGAGGGCCGAGGCGTTAGCACATTCATAATCTTGCTTTCAAGAATGTCTTTGTTTACGTATCTCTCGTCAAAGAGTTTTTCCTTGAGTGCGTATTCCGAGAGGTGTTCTAAAATTACCGGGATGGAGTGGGATTTATCGGGTTTGACTTCAGGAGGAAAAGTTTTTAAGCATAGAATCTCCATAACCTGATTTCTGGCGTATATTTCATCTACTTCATTTATCAAATTGGCTTCAATGGCTCGATTAATAAGTGTCTGTATTGCTGAAAATATCTCCATTTTCTATCCCTCTAATCCCCATAGCCATTCGGATGGGATTGATGCCATGTCCATGCATCTTTGATGGTATCCTTAATTGAAGCCTTAGCTGGTTTCCAGCCAAGGTTGTTAGCTGCTTTTTCAGATGAAGCAATTAAGCTGGCTGGATCTCCCGCTCGCCGATTGACAATCACTTCAGGTATCGTGTGTCCTGTAACCGACCTTGCAGCGTCTATTATTTCTAATACTGAAAAACCCTGGCTGCTTCCTAAATTGAATATATCGCTTTTCCCTCCATCAAGAAGATACTTTAAGGCAAGGATATGCGCTGAAATAAGGTCCTGGACATGAATATAATCTCGGATGCAAGTTCCATCTGGTGTGTCGTAATCGTTACCGTAAATGGAGATATTCTCCCTTTGACCTGAGGCGACCTGAAGGATTAACGGGATTAAATGTGTTTCTGGTTGATGGTCCTCTCCGATCGTGCCAGAAGGTTCTGCCCCGGCCACGTTGAAATAACGTAAAGCGACAAACTTAAGGCCATGAGCTGCCTCACACCATTTCATCATTTTTTCCATCACTAATTTTGTTTCGCCATATGCATTGGATGGACTCGCCTCCCTGTCCTCAGTAATAGGCATTATGCTTTGTTCCCCATATATAGCTGCTGTTGAGGAAAAAACAATGTGCTTTACTTTAAATTCCTCCATTACTTCCAGTAAAACCTGTGTACCATAGACGTTATTATCAAAATACATCAACGGGCGTTCCATTGATTCGCCAACAAGTGAGTTTGCAGCAAAATGCATGACTCCATCAACCTTCACTTCATTGAATACCCGCCGCAAAAAGCCTCTGTCTCTAAGATCTCCCGCAAAAAACATAGCGTCTGGATGGAGCGATTTTAAGTGTCCTGTTTGCAAATTATCTATAACAGTAACCTCATACCCCTCTTCTAACAGCTGACGAACAGCGTGCGAGCCAATATAACCCGCTCCACCAAGTATAAGAATGTTCAAGTCGCATCGCCTCCATTCAATTTACAATTTCAACTTTGGGTTAAGAGACGGCAGCCTCCATTAAAAACATAGGTTATTTTCAATATTTCTAGAATCTTTATTATGCAGAATAGTAGATTCCAGGACTGCCACTTCTCAGTTTTAAAGATACTGATTGGTCTTTTTCAAATTTGTTTAATCTAAAGCCACCTCTTTTGCCCCGTCACCAATACTTGCTGCATAAATGGTTGGTTGATAACCGATTCGCTGTTGGTAGGTGTTCCCGACTGCTTGGATAAAATTATCCACTTCGTCCTTTTCCACTACAGCAATGGCGCATCCGCCAAAGCCAGCTCCAGTCATTCTTGCTCCTATAACACCTTTTTGTTTCCAGGCTGCTTCTACTAAGGTGTCTAGCTCGATTCCGGTTACTTCATAATCATCCCGTAAAGATATATGGGACTGATTCATAAGCTCGCCAAATTTCTTCAAGTCTCCATTTTTCAATGCATTCAGTGCGGATAATGTACGGCGGTTTTCATAAACAGCGTGTTTCGCTCTTCTTCTGATGGTTTCATTTTTAATCGCAGGCTTTGCTGCTTCAAATTCTTCCTCTGTCACTTCTCCTAAAGACTGAATATTAATTACCGCCTGCAATTGCAAAAGAGCATTTTCGCATTCACTTCGTCTTTCATTATATTTGGAATCCGCCAGTTCACGGTTTTTATTCGTATTCATAATCAATATACAATGTGTGGATAAATCAATAGGCGCATATTCATACTCTAGGCTTTGGCTGTCCAATAGAATTCCAAATCCTTCTTTCCCCATACCAATGGCAAACTGATCCATGATTCCCGAATTAACCCCGATAAAATCATTCTCGACTTTTTTTCCAAGCTTCACCATATCTAGCCTTACCATATTAAAGTCGAAAAGACCCTCCATCATGACACCTGTAACCATTTCAATTGAAGCGGAGGAAGATAATCCTGCTCTATTCGGGATATCCCCGCAGTAAATCACATCCATTCCTGAATCAATCGGATATCCAGCTTCTTTCATAAAACGAATCATTCCTTTAGGATAGTTCGCCCAGTCATGTTCTTTATGAAAAGAGAGGTCATCCAGCGTAAATTCAACAATACCTATATCAGGAAAATTCAACGAATACATTCGAAACATATCATCCTTACGTTTTCTTGCTAATGCATACGTACCGAGAGTAATGGAACAGGGAAAGCAATTTCCCCCATTATAGTCAGTGTGCTCCCCGATAAGATTGATCCTTCCCGGAGCAAAAAATAACCTGTTCGCTTCTTGCTGAAATTTCTCTTTGAACGTTGATAGTAGAATTTGATAATTCATATGACACACCTTCCTGCTTTATAAGTACCTATATACCTGTGTCTGAGTATTTAAAAAGAGGACCATAAATTTCTGGTCCTCCATGGTCATACATCCATAAATTATTGTTTTACATAGCGATCGTATGCCGATTGCTTTGCTTTTTTGATTTCATCGTTGCCCATTGATTTTAAAGTTTCCACATAAGTATCCCATTCTTTATCAATGTCTTTTTGTCCTGTGATAAATGCATCTCGCATCTCATCTTTATAAGTGGAAATGTCAGTAGAAGTATTTGCAACGATTTCATTTTCCTCAGGTGTCATCCAAAGAATTGGTTCAAACGCCATAGAGATATCAACATCACTCCAAGTTTCTCTAGCCTGTAAACCTAATTCATTCAAAGTTGCTTTAGTAGCCTCAACAGAAGTAGTTGTAATCCACGCAGAGTTTGTATACTTTGTAGCAGCTAAGCCTGGAACATTCTCTGGATCCTTCATTACCTTGTCAGTGAAGACTTTCTTGCCGCCATCTTCAGTAAAGGTATCCCCTTCAATGCCCCAGTTGAATAATGTTTCTCCTTCTTCAGTAAAACCATAGTCTAAATACTTCACAATTGCTTCTGGATTTTCAGCAGTCGATGAGATTGCTAAGCCATATGGCTGAGCGATACGCTTTGCCGTTGAATTTAGGGATGTCGGTTTACCATTGTACTCCAAATATGGAATCGGCTTGAACGTAAATCCATTTCCAGCATCTGTAGCGAGTTTCATAACCCGGCTGACAGAATCCGAGTTTTCAATCATACCGGCACTTTGACCATCAACAAGGTGTTTATCGTAGATATCACCTTCCCAGGTTAAGAAGTCCTTATCAATCAATCCTTCTTCGTATAACTTGTTGAACCACTTTAATGCTTCTTTATACTTATCAGTTGATGGTCCATATTCTACTTTGTCACCTTCTAAATACCAATCATCTGCTACACCAAATCCGTAAAACAGCTTATACATTTGGCTAGGATAACCAGTTAGACCAACGAACTTTTTATCGCCGCTAACCTTTTCTTCTTTCATCTTTTTTAACACTTGATACAGCTCATCATTAGTTTTCGGAACGTCCGCGCCAACTTTTTCTAACCAGTCTTCTCTTAACGCTAAGCCTTCACTTTGGTTCAAAAACTTATCGAGTGTAATCCAAGGCATATAGAACATTCTGCCTTCTGGATCAACCAGTTGTTTTTTCAAGTCCTTATTCCCCTCTATCAACTTATACAAGTTAGGGGCATTATCTTTTAGCAAAGGATAGATATCAATAATTCTTCCCGCATCATAATATTGAACAGCTCTTTCTGGGTTCCATCTGTACCAGATCGCGTCTTCCATTTCACCAGAAGTCATCATTAAATTGAACGATTCAGTTGCATCGCCAGTAGGATGGACATACTCGACATCTACTCCAGTCCTTTTCTCCATTTCCTGATAAGCAAGAACTTCATCGTAGCTTTTGCCTCCCCAAACTTCCACAGCACCAAGCCAAGTCCAAATACTGAAAGTAGACAGTTTTTCCTCCTGCCCCTTATCCTTACCCTTATCTTTTTCTTTAGGTCCTGATGTTTTATCGCTTTGGCATCCTACAATGGATAATGCAAGAATTACAGTGACAACCATACTCAATAATGCTTTCCACTTTTTCATCTGCACATTTCCCCCTCGAATTATCATGATTTAGCTGGTACTCTATTCTTTTAATGATCCAAGCATGACCCCCTTTACAAAATATTTTTGAATAAATGGATACACTAACAAGATTGGAATTGTACTTACAATAATCGTTGCATATTTCAGGTTTTTAGCTACCTGGTGGGTGACATTAGCGGAATTGCCGCCAAAATCAGCTACCCTTCCCTGAATCAAGATTTCTCTCAATATTAACTGGAGCGGATAGAGTTCTCTATTTTGCAGATAGATAGATGCAGAGAACCATGAGTTCCAATGCCCAACCGCATAGAATAAAACCATAACTGCCAGAATAGGTTTTGCTGTCGGTAAAATAACCCTGAACAAAATCTGAAAATCATTTGCTCCATCAATACGCGCTGATTCTTCTAAACTTACAGGCAAGCCCATAAAATAGGTTCTCATCATAATAAGATTCCACGCAGACATTGCTCCAGGAAGCAATAATGCCCAGATTGTGTTGTACAGTCCAAGGTTTTGGACAACCATAAAACTCGGGATTAAGCCTCCACTGAAGAACATGGTTAAAACAATCCCAAACATGATGATTTTTCTTCCCTTTAGCCACTTTCTGGACAGCCCATACGCTGCGAAGATCGTCAATATCATATTAATTGCCGTTCCAAGGATTACATAGAATATGGTATTTCTTAACCCAGTTAGGATCATTTCATTTTGGAAAACCGCTTTATAGGTCTCTAATGTGAAACCTTTTGGAAATAACATGAATGTCCCATGTTTAGCTATTTCAGATACGGAACTTAAGGAGGCTACAAAAATATAATAGAGTGGATAGAAGGTCGCGATCATCAGTAATGACAATAGTAAATATACAAATGCATCAAAAACCTTTTCTCCAAATGTTTTTTTATATCTCATTGATTATCACCACGCTTACCATAGGCTATTGTCAGAAACTTTTCGGCTAATAGTGTTTGCTATTATCAAGAGTATGAAGTTGACAATAGTATTAAAAAGACCGACAGCCGTAGCAAAACTGAACGAAGAATCTTCGATCCCTTTTCTATACACATAAGTGGATATGACATCCGCGGTTTCGTATGTTAATGGCTGGTATAAAAGGAGGATTTTTTCAAAACCAGAACTTAGTAAATTACCAATTGTTAATATTAATAAGATGACAATTGTCGGCTTTATTGCCGGCAATGTAATATGCCACATTTTCCTGAAACGTCCTGCACCATCCATCTCTGCCGCTTCATACAGGTTAGGGTCAACAGCTGACAATGCTGCGAAATAGATGATTGAACTCCAGCCAATTGACTGCCATATATCACTTGTTACATAAATTGTGCGAAAGTACTCTGGAATCTGTAAAAATGAAATCGATTCGCTTCCTAGGATCTCCCGCATTTGATTAATGATTCCCTCAGTCGCTGTGAAATCTTTAATAATACCTACGATAACTACAATAGAGATAAAGTGCGGAATATAAGTGACAGTTTGAACCGTTCGCTTAAACCAGCTCTTTCTGACCTCATTAAGAAGCAACGCCAATATAATGGGAGCTGGGAATCCAAATATGAGGAGCCAAAAATTTAATAGAAATGTATTTTTAATCAATCTCCAGAAATAAAAACTGTTAAAGAAATCAGTGAAATGCTTAAATCCTACCCATGGGCTTTCAAAAAAGCCCATGCCGGGAATATACTTCTGAAAGGCTATAACAATCCCAACCATTGGCCAGTATTGGAAAACCAGGTAGTAGATAATAACTGGCAGCAACATTAAGTAGACATATTTCCCTCTGTTAAAATCCTTTTTGATTCTTGCCATGAGTTTCGGTTTCGGGTGAGGCTGGATGATTGTCTGTTCAGATTTTGTGACATTTATTTGACTCATAGGCTACACCTCTTTTCTAGAAAGCAACAACGTAATGAGAAACGGCAGGAGTATAATTTATCAGCTGCTACACTTCATACTCCTGCTAGTTAATATTAATTAAACATTAATCCATCCAGCCATATGTTGTAGTTTCCGCCAATTGAATGAAAACTTAATTCTAAGTAATTTACATCATGTAAGGATGGGTCACCTACTTGATGGCTATGCCAGCTCTTACTTTTTTCCAATGGCATATGGAAATAAGTCCAGCCGGTCCTCGATTCGGATGGCATGATCGCCCAGTTTGGTTTAAACTCAACAGGGCTGTATTCAATATAATTCTCCAAATCTGATGCAAGTCTAACGATTGGAAACTGATAATCTACAAAGCCATCACGGGTTTCGTGGTCAAACTTCATCCAGAATGAAAGATGTGATTTTCCTTCTAAATTCCATCCTGCGTTTTCAGCTTTTGGAAAGTGAATTCTGCCTAATTCATCATTCGATGTGACTTTGATTGATTGATGACCGCAGACATAGTTTTCTCCATCGGCAGTCACTCTGGTAAAACGATATTCCGAATTTGCTGAGATACCCCAATTCTTAGCATCGTGACCAACCATTTCGCCTTCATTTGTCACATATACATCAAACCAGGCCAGGTCAGCAAGCTTTCCATTATGGACCGTCATTCCTACCCGATAGAAACCAGGTTTTTCATATGAATGCTCGAACACTTCCCTTGATTCGATTGTGCCATCTCCCATGTCCCATCGGTAGGTTAATGAAAGTCCCTGCGGATCAGAGCTGCCAGAAGCATCAAACAAAACAGCTTTATTTACAAAGATGACCTGTGAAGAAACAGAGGCATTTGCTGTAGGTGCTTGGTCTCCCATATCTGCTGTTCTTTCAAAGTAGTTTGAAACGTTTTCATCTTTCTTGATATCGCCAAGTTTGTTTCCAGAAAACTCATTTCCAGCAATGTCGATCCAATTTGCGTGTTTTAGATAAACACCATAGGTTTCATTATCTATAATTCTATTTCCCTGGATAATCCAGTGATACGATTCATAGTCTTTTTTAAATCTGATTGCTACACCTGCGCTCTTATTATCATGAATATAATTATTCTTCATCACAAAATGGCTGCTGCTTCCATTGACCACGGCGATTCCGGCATTTCCAAAACTTTCAGGAGCATTTGATCTCCGCATGCCGTTGTAAGCTGCCTCGTTTCCGATGAGAACGGTATGGTCAGAACCGCCAAGCCAAAACCCATAACTGGAGTGATTCCCTTTGTTATTAACAAAAGTGTTGCCAGTATCCCATACTTCCCAGGCATTGTTATGAGCATATGAGGCGTCGTTTCCTTCAAAATAATTCCCGGTACTAATAACACCGTTTAGTGAACGAATGAAAACACCATCCCCGCCATAAGTAAAATCATTATGCAGGAATTTATTGTAATTGGACCCTGTTTCAATCAATACTGAAGTTGAGTCGCGCGCATGTACCTCACCTGGTGCAATCCTTATCCCATAATTCATGACATTGTTGACCAATTCATTATGTGAAGACCGCCACATCTTCAAACAAACATTTGTACAATGAGAAAACTCATTATCTGAAATATCATTGTGGCTGCAGTTCAGCAAATTCAGCCCATTCCAAACATTGTTCCCTTTATTTTTCAATACTTTGCTATAGTTTACATTTTCCAGAAAGAGCGCACCATGCGGCTCTCCATCCCCCCAGCCATATTCAGGATCAGTAAAATTATCAGAGAAATCATTGTTTTCAATGACAAATTCTGTTCCATTCATAACTTTACAGCCCAACAGGAATCCCTTAATTGAAAGATTCTTTACGACTATATTAGAATGACCATTGGAGTATAGCCCTGTTCCTCTGAAACTATATTTCTTTTCCAGTCTGCCAGGGGCTATTATGACAGCACCGTTACCATTAATAGTAATGCCGCTCTTTCCTACAATCAGACCTTTCCCAGACTTAAACTCATACACACCAGGAGCAAAAGTCGTATCTTCTGTAAGGACCATTCCTTCTTTAGGCTCTACTAAATTTGCACTGACCGTACTCAATCAAATCCCCCCTGTTGTAATTGTGAGACTTAAATATTTTATAATATTTAGAATTTTATAAATTTCTTTCTTTATAGTATAAGTTATGATTCTTCTGTATTACACCTAAGAAGTGAACTATTTTTTGTATTATCTGAACCAAATCAAATAGGCATAATTCATAACCAGGACTAAAGAATCAATCCAAATCTATTGCCAAAACTGGAAATTCAGCAATCCTTAATCTAGCGCATCCATAAGGAATAAGTATAATTTCTTCTTCAGGCTCTTTGGATATCACAGGACTGATTGGAAGCGTACCTGCAGAATTCATTTCAATTTTCCATTCAGGGACCCTTCTCCCTTTTCCAATCAGCTTTATTGGAGCGTTCTCAGGAGAAAAAGGTTGTATAGATACCCCTTTCGTCTTCATGCTAAATGACTGATTTACATCACGCTTGTCAAGCTTTAATGCATAATTCCAATCGGAACCTGGAACAACTTCCTGGTTTGGAAATACATTGTTCCCGCTTCTTTTTCTCCAATTTTCTTTTATTTTCAATGCATAAACTAAGGGACCATGCAATATTCCGATTGCATTATCTGCTCGTCTTTCGGTTTCCAGCTCCATAGGCAGTTCCAAGGTAATATGATCACCGGATTTCCATTCCCGTTCAATGGATGTATATCCATTCACCGTTTCGTCCACGTTGAAGGATTGCCCATTTATCTTCACAACCGGATACCTGCACCATTTAGGGATTCGCAGCTTCACCGGGAATATTTCTGGACCATCAGTTTGAATCAGGATTGAAATGGTTTCTTCAAATGGGTAATTGGTATCGACCTGCAAAGAGACCTTTTTTCCTTCTCCTACCATCCCGGTTAGTTTACATGGAGCATAGGAAACTGCGGCAAGTCCTTTATCTGCAGTAGCCATCCACAGACGAGCTGCAAGCTTCGGCCATCCTTGATGCATATTAGCAGTACAGCAGCCAAAATTCGGTTCAAGCCCGAACATATTCGACTCATCGCCGTTCAGGGTCCAGTTTCTCCTCGCTTGTGTACACAGCACTTGATTGACCTGCTGATCATACTGATGTCCATGCCAATCCGCAGTTATCGTAGCTGGAAGAGCATTGAATGCTACTTTTTCTAATAGATCTGCGTATTCGCCATCCCCAAAAATCCTTGTCAAATTCTCCAGGCTGAACATATACTCAACCACTGCACATAATTCGACTCCTTGACTTGGATGGGTTCCGGCTAACCATTCATCGCCTGAAAACATTCCATTTACTTGTCCATGATAGTTCATCAAACTTTTAATGCCTTTTGCAGCAGCCGTTCGATCCTCTTCACTTTTAGTTTGCAAGTATGATAGTGCCGGGTACTTTAAGCTCATAGCTACATTCACGACATGAACTCTGTGGTCAAATCTCGTCTGGTATCGCCAAAAAGGAAAATTGTTATATATTTCAGTCCAGTCAATCGTTTGCTTACGAATGGTTTCAGATAAATCAATTAGCCACTGTTCTCCAGTCCGATTGTAAAGCCACTGCAAGCAAAGCATATTTTCATTGCCCCTCGCTTTTGCCCATTGCATCAGGGGCCTAGACTCAATATTGTTCTTCTGATAGCGGAAATACTTGAGCATGAACGGGATGACCCGTTCATCTTTCGTAACTTCTTCATATTGAATCAGTACTTTCAGCATAACCATACGGCTCCACCAATCTGCATTGGTGGAGGGACCAAATTGTCCGTCAGGCGTCTGGCTTGAAAGAGTCCATTCAATCCAAGGCTGGACTTTATTAATAAGTTCTTCATCCTTTAGTAGATAAGCTAGGGGCAATAATCCATCTAAGTAATATGGACCCCTTTCCCAGCTTTCACCTGTACCACCCAACCATCCACTATTCGGACCTACATCATCCCAATAGTCGGAAAGCTTTCCTGTAAATCCATTTGCTTGTATTTTAAGCTGGTCCTTCAGCCAGCCTTCAGGCTCGATTGACCCAAGCGGTAATTCTGAAAAGGCCGTTTTTAACAGTATGTTCTGCTGCAGGTTTTCCACTTGTTCCATATTGCTCAACTCCTCTTGGACTTTAAATATTACTGGTTACACACTGTAATTATTTTTAAATATTCAGTAAATTTAAATTAAGTATAATAGCTGGCATCGTTATTTCCTATAAACAAACTGAACCTATTTTTGTACTATATGAACATCTCATTTGTAAGTTTTTCTATATTAACTCACGATTTCTGATAAAATATGGATATAGATATTTGGAATTTTCCAATAATATCACAACTTTTATTGGAGGACTAAACCATGACCATTCTACAATTTACTGTACCTTCAATACCCCATTACATTATGTGTGGAGAGGATACTTATACCATTAGTCAATACCATCCAAACAGAAGGAATATAGAAGTTTTCGATTTGTTGATTGTTACAAAAGGAACTTTGTATATAGGGGAAGAGGATCAAAAATGGGAAGTAAAGGCTGGAGAGATACTAATTTTGCGGCCTGACCGATATCATTATTCTGAACAGAAATGTAAAGAAACCACGCACTTTTACTGGCTACATTTTCAAACCACAGGAAAATGGTACGAGGTTAAGGATACAAACACAAAAGAATCAATACATAAAACCCATATCACTCCCTTTCATAAGAGTGAATTATTTACAATTGAATTGCCAAAGTTTTGTACTCTATCAAATCCAAGCGTTTTCTATGAAAAGCTTCGAAATCTATTATTATTAGTTGGGAATGTTTCAAGTAAAGCCCGGCTGCAGGAACAGGCTATTTTTCAGGAGATCCTGATGCAATTACATCGGGACCAACAGCCAAAGATAAACTCTAATATTGTCCAGATTGCTGAAAAGGCTGCTGATTACCTCCAGCAGAATTTCCAAAATCCACTCACCTATGAGCAACTGAGTGAAGTATTGAATTTTCACCCTGCATATATTTCAAGATGTATGAAACAGGTTTATGGCTGTACGCCACAAGAATATCTGACGAGGTATCGTATAGAACAATCCAAACTCTTCCTATTGAATACGGATAAATCAGTCAGTGAGATTGCCGAAAAAGTAGGATTCTCCACAATTTCCTATTTCACTAAAACCTTTTCAAAGGTCTTGAAAATAACCCCTTTAAAGTTCAGAAATCAGTTCAGGTAATCCCAACATCCAGAATTAAAATAAGACCGGGCAATAGTCCGGTCTTTCAATGTTTTCCGACAATCAATGCAGTTCTTTTTCTACCCTGGTTTTCGGAGCCAGGGTAAGATCTTCATTTTTCAGCGTGATCACAACTTGATTATCTCCTTCATTTTCCAGAAGGATTTTCTCTGGATTCAGCGTAAACCTTATCCTATTCCCTTTCCAAAGGTAAGGAAATGAGATTTCCTGTACAAAACTTGGCATAAGTGGTTTCAGCTCTAATTTTTCAGACTGAACGGCATTCCTGACCCCGCAAAAACCATGAATGACCGCCTGCCATATTCCGCCCGCATTGGCAATATGAATTCCTTCGGCTGCTCCTAGCTTATTTAAGTCCAGATCAATCCCAACTGTCTGGAGAAAGAACCTTTCAGCTTCTTCCTGATTCCGAATCCACGATGCAATGATTGAGTGTGTAGATGGAGATAAAGAAGAATCATGAGTGGTGATCGGCTCATAATAATAATAGGCAGATTTCATTTCTTCTTCTGTAAATCGGTTTGGAAAGAGCATCAAAAGTGTAAGAACATCTGCTTGCTTCAAGCATTTGGAACGGTACATTTTCTCCTGTGATATATAGTGCCCAAAGGGTTTAGAACGGTCTTTCCACACTATATTAAAATCAATTTCCTCATAGCTTTCAAAGTCTTCCGATTGAAGGATTAAATTCCGGTTCTTATCTTTTGTATATCCCAGACCTTCCATTAGTGTTTCAAACTGTTGATATTCCTCTTCGGTAATTTTCAATTTTTCCTGTAATAAAAGATAATTGTTTAGATCATATTCTTTAATTAATCTAGCTGCTTCCGACACTATTCCAAGGTTGAATTTAACTAGATAATTGGTAAAGGCGTTATTTTTTGAAAATGGAGAGTACTCATCCGGTCCCATAACACCTGATAACTCATAAACACCAGAGTTATTCTTATAAACACGGCTCACCCAATATCGTGCAGTCTCTACTAAAATCTCAAACCCATGGTCCAGTAAAAACTTATTATCACCTGTTGCTTTATAGTAGTGCCACAAACCATATGCGACATCAGCTGTAATATGTATCTCATGATCTGCATACTGCCAGTTTGGGCACTGTTCTTCACCAGTCAGACCCGATTCCCATGCATAACGCGCACCGTTATAGCCATAAGCGGCAGCATTCTGCTTTGCTCCCTGAAGTGTGTTATAACGGTATAACACCAGGTTTTTGGCTGCCTGAGGGTTTGTGTAGATGAAGAATGGCAATAAATATATTTCTGTATCCCAGAAATAACGTCCGAAATAGGCTTCTCCCGCATGTCCTTTGGCATCTATAGCGACTCGCGGATCTTTGCGGACATTGCTTCTTAATAAATGATAAAGACTAAAGCGGACAGAAATTTGAAGCTGGTCATTCCCTTTCATTTCTATATCACTTTGCAGCCATAAATTCTCCCATACTGCTGTATGCTTATTTTTCAATAGTTCATACGTGATTCCAGCGTGCTCCTTCAGCGTTTCCTTTACAGTTACAAACGGATCAATTCCATGCAAATCCCGACTGGTCGCTATGGCGCAAAGTTTAGTAAAGTCATGTGATGAATGAGAATCACAATCCATTACTGTTTCGAAAAAGATATGGTTATTCTCCTGTTTTACATCCCATAGATTTTCACCATTGGATAAAATCATTGCTCCCTGTACAACTTGCTGCCCCTTATCGGTGATCACTTCTGTTTGTATAAAGCCATTTTCTTTTGATGACTTGAGTGAAGTAAAATGATTATAACCATTTGTCCTGACATTTCCGTTGATACCTGCTGCTACCTTTAATTTACCGCTTCCCTTTTGGAAGTCCAGCTTTACCCTTTGCACACATAAATGGTCGCAATCCATTGAAACAAATCGCTCGAAGGACACTTTTACCTCCTGTCCCAGCTTTGTCTTCCAAAGAAAGCTGCGGATCAATGTTCCATCTTGCATATTGAGTGACCGACTATACTCACTGATTGTGCAGTTATCCATGCTTAGCTGTTCCTCATCGAGCCACATCTTAAATTCGAGCATCCAGGGAAGGTTGACCATTACCTCTTTTAGAAGCGGGTGCACACCTGCAACACCAGGTACATAAGTACCCCATTTTGACACCATGAGGTTAGACTTTTCCAGGGACACATTCATGGGCAATCTCATATATTCCTCAGCCTGATTCTCATCCTTTAGCCCTTCTTCAAAAGAGCCTCTCACCGATAAATATCCATTCCCGGTAGTAAACACTCCTTCAAAGTGTTTATAGTGATTGACTTTGAAAGCAGCCTCCTGAATCAGCCAGTTATTCTCTTGCATTAGTGAAACTTGACTCATAACCTGTCACCTTCTTTATTGAAATGAAACCGTCATAATTTCCCATGGATCCAGCTTAACACTGACGATTGTCTGATTATCCTTTGATTGGGAGCTTAATTCTTCAAGGGTATTTCCGGCAAAGTCATCTGCAGTTACTCTGGAAAATCCATGGTTGACCGTCATGTTTGCAGATTGAATATGTTCACTTGAATAATTCATGAACCTGACTATAAAACGATCATCCTCACGATAGAATGCAGATAACAGAATTCTTTCATCTTCAAAATTCAAAAGATTGTTTATTGCTGCTCTTTCGGTCGTTTCAACTACTGGATAAATGGCTCTCGCTGCCTTTGAAGCTTTTGCGCTTTCCCAAGGAGTTTGTGTACCAAAATTCAAAGTAAATGTCCATGTATAATCACCGAACACTTTATCCCTTGCAAGCAAATGCTTGATTGTGCCCGCTTCATTTAATCTTTCTAGAGTGACCTTTTGAAC
This sequence comes from Bacillus sp. JJ1122, assembly GCF_036964885.1. Classification (NCBI taxonomy): domain Bacteria; kingdom Bacillati; phylum Bacillota; class Bacilli; order Caryophanales; family Bacillaceae; genus Bacillus; species Bacillus sp. JJ1122. The sequence goes on from NZ_JBALQL010000009.1 coordinate 27,565, forward strand.
GCCTGGATGGACCAATGTGAAGCCAGTATCTTTACCAGCAACGCGTATATAGGTGTTTGCGTAAATATCAACTATTTCGGTTTTTTCTTCACCAAAAGGGAAATCACGATAGTACTCCGCATCTGAAATATGATGCTTAAAGGATGCATGGCAGTTAAGTGACAAATTAACTCCGGTATAGAAGTAAGATTGACATTTTATCTCTTTCGTTTGATGGTTGATGAACACCCTTGCTTCAGCAAATGCCACTGGCGTCTCGGTCGTATGCAGGGTCACTAAATCACAATGAAGCAACAGGACACTTTCAAACTCATTCTTCTTTTCTACACAAGCTTTAACCCGAGATAAGGAAATTTGATCTGGACAATGAGTTGTTCCATCAAAGGCAAATGTAAATATTTCATGTGCGGGACTTAAAGCGGGATACATGCTTGTATGTTCATTTTGTTTTGCGATAGGCCCAGTAAAGCCAGTAAATTCAATTGTTTCACTTGTCTTCTTTTCCGTTATGCCAATACTCCAGCTGCCCTTTTTCCAGCTGATTTTAAAGTTTTCATCCTCGATCCAATCTTCCCCATACAAAACCTGGTTCTTGATTTCTTTCTTTCCTCTTTCTTGTTCAACAATATTGACAGCAATTGCTCCAAGTGCAGGTAGTTCCAGGGCTATTAAGCCTTTTACTTTCCCCTCTTCCTCACTGGTGATTACAAATGGAACTTCTTCTCCATCCTTCATCATCACATAATCCCCATGCACTTTTTCCATTTCAAACGGAACCGTCTGGAAGGAAGCAACACCGTTATAATTCGCAACAACCAAGGTTGATGTGTCTTCATCATGGGGATACAGACTTTCAATTTGTTTCTTGCAAGAAGAGATGATGTCATAGTATTTCTTTACACCATAAGAACCCGCTTTTGTTTCAATTCCATCCTCTGTAAATGCCCGATAACCTCTCGCAGCCGAAAAATCATGGTTCTGTAAAATAAGGAACTGTTTCCACAGTCTATTAAGTATTTCTTGATCATTATTTGAAGGGAATTTTAAACTATCTAATGCAACTAGTGTTTCATATGCAAGGAGCGATTGCTCCACGATCTGATCCACCATGATGACCTTATCACCATCGTAGCCCCAGCCACCGTCCTGGTACCAATTATTTTTATAGTTGGATTTGTCCAATGGAATATAGATGGATTGCAATTGTCGGCCTGGCAATTCATAATCAAAATATTCCTGGAGAGTGACGGCCTTACCTCCCCATTCCTCGACGTGTTTGATGCCTTTTTCAAATGGATCAGCGCTTGCTCCCCAGTCCATTCCAGGAGGCCATATCTCTACCCACTGAAATAAGAGCGGCCTCTGATAATCTTTTAATCTTTCTTTATACTCACTATATCCAGTATATTGGCGTACACACGAAACCATGAGGTCATTTGCCGGAACGGCAGGAACCTCAGTACCGTCAATCCCTTTCCAGCTGATCATTGCTTCGTTCAAAGGCATAGCTTGACCAGAATTTTGATTTTGCAATGATGCATACTGGAATCCACTTTTCAATAGAAGCTGTGGCAATTGCGGATGGAACCACTGCTCCTCAACTAAAAAGGCACGAATATCATAGTCCAGAACTTCCTTGATTGCTTTCTTTCCAAATGTCAGGTGACGGATGTTTGGCTCCCATCCATAATCCTGGCCAAAGGGCTGGCCATATGTTCCGCCATCGACCGCTGCCTTACCATCTGAAATATACTTTTTAAGTCTATCGATACATGCTGGATCTTCTTTTTCCACCTCTTCATAGGAATAGGCATCCAGTTCCATCGATACCTTCAGCCCGGGATAATCATCAGCTGCATCCAGCATTTTATGTATCGTATAAGCCGTGGAAAAGGTCCTGTTGTATTTTTTCCCGCCATACCAGCCTGATGGGAAAGCAAATCCAATCCCTCCCTGTGTCCAATGATTACAAAAGAAATAATAAAAGTTTGGTTTTGACATTCTTCATGACTCCTTTAACTATAATTTTTAGTTCGTTAAATTCACCAACGGCTCTGGTTTTTCACAGGTACTATCCAGTTCAATATGGATTCCTCTCTCCGACGATTCCAAAATACTATGCATGATATCAAGTACATGGTAAGCCAATTCTTCATTTGCTCTGTGCTTGCTTCCCATCAGGATGGAGCAAGCCATATCCGAAACTCCGATTCCTCTGCTATTTTCCGTGAATCCAAAGCTTAACGGCTGATTGACCCACTCTGTGCTATCTTTTTTCCGGATTTGAATCTGTCCGTTATATCCATTCGGGTCAGGTACAAGCATTGTCCCTTCCGTTCCATAAATCTCAATGCATGGCAGCTTTGTATGCCATACATCAAAACTGGTCACTAAATGTCCGACTGCTCCATTTTCAAACTTCAACAATCCGTTTATATGAGTTGGCGTTTCGACTCTTATCGTTTCACCAAAATATGGTCTGCTGGTAATGGTTCTTGCTGAAAATGTCTTGCTCGACATTGCTGTCACTTGTTTAACTGGACCAATTAAATGAACGAGAGCTGTTAAGTAGTATGGGCCCATATCAAATAATGGACCGCCTCCGTATTGGTAATAAAAATGGGGTGCAGGATGCCAATTTTCATGACCATGACAAAGCATAGAAGCATGAGCTGCAATCGGTTTCCCAATCTCGCCTCTATCAATCAGCTCTCGCGCTGTTTGTATTGCACCACCAAGGAAAGTATCCGGGGCACAGCCGATCCTGACTTTATTTTTCATTGCTAATGTGATTAATTTTTTTGCATCATCTTTTTCGATAGTGAGGGGTTTCTCTACATAAACGTGTTTATTACTAGAGATTATCTGCTGAGACACCGAATAATGGGCATCGGGCGTCGTCAGGTTCACAATCAGATCGATCCCATTATGACGAAGGATTTCTTCGGGCGTATACACATTTGGAATTCCGTATTTCTCTGCTTGAAGCCTTGCTTTTTCAAGATTTATATCAGAAAGTGCGATTAATTCAACATAGTCATATTTTTTGAGATTCTCTATGTAAATGCTGCTAATATTTCCGCATCCAATTATGCCAGCCTTCAATTTTCCAGCACCCAAATTACTTCCCCCTTTCATTCAGCAGCGGCCCAAAGAATGCCGTTCTTCACGAGTTTATAGCAATCTTCAATTTTTATATCTTCTGGCTTATGACCAATTGAACAGTAGAATACCTTTCCCTTCCCATATGTCTTTGTCCATGCAACCGGCATTTGGATCTGATCAAATTCAGTAGCTGCAAGAATATGGATTGCCGGGTCAATATGCATATAGTAAAGCTCCGACCTGACATTAAAATCACTAATATCCTTTGTAATGCAATGCTCTCTATCTTTAATTCCGACTAGATATTCAACGTCCTGCCCTCCTGGATGCGCTACAAATTGCCCTCCTGCCATGAATTGATACTCTGTCTCATTCCTGAATGCGTCTCCCATTCCTCCATGAATTCCGGCTGCTCCGGCACCCTCTTTAATTGCGTGAAGCATCGCTGCCAAAGCTTCAGCTGGAATCTCGCCCATCGTCCAATTTGGAATGATGATTTGATAATCTTTTAGATCGTACTCCGTATGAAAAGTGGATATAGATTGACTTACATCCACCTCATACCCTTGTTCCGTTAACATTAATTTGAATATTCCGGTAATTTCTTGCGGATGATGGCCTTCCCATCCTCCACTTATGATCAAGGCTCTTTTCATTGCACATCTCCTTGCTGTTAAGATATGAAGTTAAAAAATGACCCCGCTATGCAGGATAATATTTGCATACGGAGAGCATTCACCCGTCCGTATTACCGCCTTCGCTTTTTTAGTCAGATTTTTAAACTCTTCATGAGTGACATACTCCACGTTGTTTAATTGACCGCTTCTTTCAATTTCCTTAAGAAGTGCACCGTTATCCGTTTTAATTTCCAAGGCTAAAATGGCTTTTTCCACTACAAAGTCGTCCAAAATAGTTGTTAAAACTTCTGAAAATGAGGGAACTCCTTTGGTTAAAGCTAAATCAATTCTCTTTGTTTCATCAGGAATAGGAAGTCCGCAATCAGCTATGACAATATAGTCTGTATGCCCCATCCTCGCGAGGACATTCGCAATTTCACTATTTAGCACTCCGTTTTTTTTCATAAACACCTCATATATTCTCTACATTCGTATTTATTTTTTCTGCTTTTTGGAATGTGGAAAAGCAAATCATATATATAAAATAAGCCGTTGTACTGCCTATTATTAAAATCGAAATTGGGAATGAAATCAAAAGCAAATATGAACAATAAAGAATGACTAAGGACATTACTAAATTCATAGGTTTTAAGATAGCTAAATAAAAAGAGTTCTTAATGGTATGGAGCAAGCTGTTCTTATAATGGACCATGACCGGAAAAAGATAGATTGATACAATCGTATAGACCGATACCATTATTAATAGCAAGAACTTTAAGAGTACATTCCCTCCTACTAGATTGAAATCAAGATATAATGCTGCTCCTATAGCAGTCCATATAAAACCGATTAAACTGCTTTGGATAAAGTTTTCTTTAAATAACGCAAAATACGTTTTCAGCACTGGTGGTTCTTTCTCCATCTTCCACTTTCTTACAACACCAAACAATGCAGCTGTAGCTGGAAAGACTGTAATGACTGGCAAACACATAAGAAGCCATAGGAGGTTAAGTAAGACAAAATCTACTATTGTATTAAGTTTCTCATATAGTTTGCTATCCATAATATTCATTACTGCTCTCTCCTTTATGTTCAGCAACCTTTAATTTTTTTGCAGTGGTTTTTCTTTTCTATTCCTTAGTGCCAATAACACTGTTTGCCATGTCTGGGTATCATTCGTTCAAAGAGTCTTCATCATTAACCTTTAAGATAAGAGGGGCTCTGGGGCCGCCCCCCTATCTTAAATGGACTTATTTGCGTAAATAATCCAGATGCGCTATCATGACGGCGGCATATTCCTTAGAAATCTTTTTGCCTTTTTGTGCCTCGATTTCATTTAGGAATGATCCGATTGAATTTTGGTATGCCGGTGTACCTACGCTCTTTTGAATTGTTTTAACCTTTGCAAGCATGCTGGTTACAATTCCTCCACCCTCAATAGCTTCAATATCTCTGCCATGGAGGACAAGCTGTTCAAGCTGTTCATGCTTATATGGGTTGAATTTCATTACTTCAAACTCATTCAGTTCTACAATGGAGTCAACGCCATGGCTTACAGCAACTCTGATTTTATTCGTTTTGACTGGCTTAAAAATGACTTTATTCAGTTGTTTTTGGATTTCAGCGCTGGAGTATAGTACTTCTGTTTCTTTCCATACAGCTCCATCCCAATATTGGATTTGATAATCAGTTGGCAGCTTAATTTCAACGGCGTCTTCATTCAAGTAAAGATTTGATTCAAAAACAAACTGCTCCTCTTTAAAATCAATCTGGACCCAATCCTCTGTGTCTTTCGAACCTTTTGTAGTCCAGCCATTTCCTTCTTTTATGGAACCATCGATTGCTTCCCATACCTTATCTGCTGGAACCGTGAAGGTTTGCCATCTTTTTTCTTCATCTTTATGTCCTACCCCGTATCCTCCTGTTCCTGGGTTTTCAAACGAGTAATCGATCTGCCCTTTTGAGGTATAAAGCTTTAACCAGCCTGTTCCTAAGAAGGATTCATCTACCCAATTCCCACGAACATACTTACCGAATTTTTCACCCGAGCCAAGTTGTCTTGTCGGCCATCGGTAATGATCGCGCAGCCCATTTTCAGCAATAACTTCCTGTGTAATCGCAATGGCGTATTGTTTTCCTGGTTTTATTCCTTCATAATCAAATTTCACTTTCGTTTCTTTTCCAAAATTCATATCTGCCCTCTTCACCTTCACTTTGGAAAGTGCTTCTCCAGAAGGACGATTACTTTCAGTTTCATATAATTCTACACTTAAGTCACTAAGATCCGTTCCCTTTTGATTTATAAGGATGCCAACATCCTCAAGCACGACTTTTTGAGAAACCGAAGAACTAGCTTTTACAACTGGCATTGATTCACCAAATGAATTTCCTGCGATATTTTCCGTGTTGAAAACCTCAAATCCATAAATCGCAGTATAGGTTGGAATAATGTTGCCAGTATGATGTTTGACTACAACACGTAGTTTAGAAGTGTTTATTCGATCAAACATTACTCTATTTAAATTCCCTTTAGGCTGGTTAGAATCCTTTTCTTGATTTAATACTGTCTTCCATTTTGCGCCATCCCAATACTCTACCTGATAGTCTTCAGGCTTCCATAGCTTATCCTCAGCCTCTGTCCCGCTTGGATTCTGATAAAAATACAAATCCAGTCGATTGACTTCACGAGCTGTACCAAAATCTACACCATACCAATCCTGATCAACCTCTTCGTTCTGTCTGTATGTGCTCCAGACCGGCGTCAGACCGCCATTAAAAGTGTGACTTCCGCTAAGCGGTGCCCATTCTGATCCTTCTTCTGCAGAATAGGAATAAATTGGCTTAGGAAAGGCTGTTTTGTCTTTATTCATTGCCATATTTACAGATGGATCATCGATTTCGGATTTGATGAATTGCATTGCATCAATCCAAAACTCAGATACTCCACTTACACCAGGACCTTCTTCTATTGAAATATAGTTGAAGGTTTCCAAAGACGGATTTCCTGTCTTTTCAATCTGCCATAAACTACTCCCCTCAAACGGAATGACCAATTGTCTCCAGCCTGATCTTTGCTCGCTGACAGGTGCATGCAATTGCTCAAGATAAGCTGTTGTTGGTGTATATTTAATAAAGTTGTTTTCATCCTGATACAGGGTAACAACCGGCTTTTTATTCCAGGTATGCATCCCCTCTTCAGCGTTGTACTTAAACCAGAATGTTAAAGCCTCCTTATCACTAACATCCATGTTAAGATTTTTGCTCTTTGGATAAATAAGCTTATGATTCGTGCCAACTTCTGCATAGGCAAATATTGAACCCTTTCCCTTAATGAAATAGTTGTTATCATTCTTCAAACCTGCTGTTTCATTTACAATTTCCCAGTTATTCGGCTCTTCTGTCCCTATTTCTTGCCCTTTATCTGTCACGTACACATTGAGATATGCTAAATCTGCGAGCTTGCCATTGTTTACAGTCAAGCCAACACGATAGAATCCGGGGCTAGTATATTTATGTTTTACGACACTGCCGCCTTCAACGGTTCCATCCCCTAAATCCCATCGGTATCCTAGTTTAGTTCCATGGGGGTCAGTGCTTCCGGATCCATCCAAAACGACTTCTTCTCCCACCTCTACCGATACATCAGAAATAACTGCTTTTGCATCAGGGGCCTTATCCGCCATTGTCGCTTCTCTAATAAATACATCGCTGACGTTTGAATCTATGAAAATCGGTTCTCCATCGTTTCCAGAGATATCATTCCCGGCAATGTCCAGCCACTTCGCATTTTTTATATAAATTCCATGGCCTTTGTATCCCCTTGAATCGTTATGATTGTCATGGATTTTATTTTGCTGGATTACCCAGTGGTATGCAGGATAGTCACTGTTGTAGCGAATCGCTACACCTGGTCCGTTGTTATCATGGATATTGTTTCCAATCATCGTAAAATGGCTGCTGGCGCCATTGACAACAGCAATCCCTGCGTTCCCGAATGCCTCAGGAGCATTTTTTATTATCGTTCCATTAAAAGCTGCTTCATTTTCAATCAATACGGTATCATCGGAACCGCCTAGCCAGAAGCCATAGCTGGAGTAGTTCGCCTTATTCCTGACATAAGTGTTTCCAGGTGACCAGCTTTCAATTGCATTATTATTCGCATAGGAAGTATCATTTTCTTCAAAGTAGTTTCCAGTACTTACCCAGCCATTCAGGACCCGAATGAAAATGCCATCACCGCCATGGGTGAAGTCGTTGCGATACAGCTTGTTATCATTGGATCCTGATTCCATCAATAGACTAGTAGAATCTCTGGCATGGACTTCTCCTGGCGAAATTCGGATGCCATAGCTGAAATTATTATCACTGATCGTATTTTTAGAAGCATGCCACATTTTCAAGCTGACATTTGATGTATGTGAAAAATCATTTTGTTCCACTATGTTATTGTCACTGTGATGCAAGTTCAAGCCGTTCCATACATTATTTCCTTTGTTATAGGTAATCTTACTGTCTGTCACCTTTTCAAGCATGACTGCAGAGTAGGGCTCTCCATCTCCCCATCCAAAATCCGGATTTGTATAGTTATCTGAGAAGTCATTCTTTTTGATTGTCCAGTTGGAACCATTTTTAACATGTAATCCGTAATTGAATCCTTTCACTTTAATATTCTTTAGCGTGATGCCAGAGTACCCATCACTGAAAATGCCAGTGCCAGAAAAACTGTCCGGCCCTTTCGATTCCTCACCAGGACCTATTAAAGTTGCACCGTTCCCATCCACCGTTATATTATCTGAGCCTAAAGTAACGCCTAACCCGGTAGAAAAGTCATAGATGCCCGGTTTGAGGACTGTATTTTGTGTTATAATCATCCCAGGGGTAGGGACTACACCATCAGCGTTTGATACCGTTACAATTGCCCGTTGTGTGATATCAGAGCTGGTTGCAGTTATCGTGGCAGTTCCTTCCCCTATTCCTGTTACTACTCCGTTTTCCACTTTAGCCACTTCTTCGTTTTCACTTTTCCATGTTATTTCTGCCCCTTCAATTACATCACCGGTTTGATTCAGTGCTTTGGCGGTAACCGTTGCTGATTCACCAGTTTTCACATTTACATATTTAGGGTTTAATTCAATACTTGTAACGATTGAATGATCTTCCTTCGTTACATTTGTATATACCTTTAGCCAACCGTCTCCCAGGGATGATTCATCCACCCATGCCCCGCCGGCAAACTTTCCAAAAAACTCATTACTATTTACTTCCTTCGTCGGCCAGGAATAATTATGCATTGTCCCATTCTCAGATAATGTTTCCTGACTTAAGGCGATTGCGTATTTCTTTCCGCTCTCCAGCCCATCAAAGCCTATATCAACCTTAACTTCCTCATTAAAATTCACATTTGCAGGATTCACATTGACCGACTTTAATGGTTCCCCGTTTGGCTTGTTATTTTTGGTTCCGTATAGCTCAATAACCAGATCAGTCAAATCTCCAGCCCCTGCTTTTTCCCTTAAAAAGAAACCTGCCTGAAGCAATTCGCCATTTCCAGGCGCAGTAAAGGTTTGCCACCTTTTGACTTCATCGTTGGTTCCAAAAGTAAAGCCCCATGAATTGGGATTCTCATGAGATAGGTCGACTAATTTGTTCTCTCCGGTATTGGCTGATACATTGCCATAGGCAGGCAATAACAGAATGACAGCCATCAGGACCAGCATGAACCTTTTTAAATGCTTACCGTTTTTTAACATTACACCCTCTCCTTATTTTTATTGTTTGACTCCGTTAAACTTAAATGTTGATCCCGCAGGGACTTTGAAAAACTTCCTCGAATCTGCCCACGTACGATGGAAATGCGTTAGCATTTTCGGAGGAGTCTCGTACCTTCGATTCCCAATCAAAACGGTTTAAAAATCAACAATTGGCTTTGACGGAGCCTATGTTTAAGGGGGCAGGAATCCAGGTGCAACCCCGCCCCTTTAAAACCAAATTTAAGGACTATTTTAGATTTTCATCATAAAAATCCTGATAGGCTTCTATTACTTCTTTTCCGCCTGCAGCTTCCCATGCTTTCTTATATTCTCCCCATAGCTTTTCGACTTCCTTTTCATTTTTAGCTGTAATCATTTTCAGGAAATAGACAGCCTTGACGTTATTTTGGATCTTCGACCGTTTATCTTGAACTGAATCAATATATACAGCATGGAATGGATTTGGTTCATTGTAATAGGATCCATATTCCACGGCGGTCTTCCAGTTAAATTCCTTTTTAGCATCTTCATCACTTACAAACATCTTTACGTTTTTCAATGCCTCTTCAAAGGTTCCATACTCGGTTACAGGGATATAACCATGAACTGTAGTAAGGAATCCCCACCATAACGGGTGATCATAGCCATTTGCTTTTACATCGTAATCTTTCTCCCAGTTTTCCTTATTTCTGTCATACACTCCGTCAGCTGATATTTCTGTGTAATGACGGTCCTTTATACCTGGGACCAGCAATTCCCTTCCTTCCTTGCTATTGACAAATTCAATAAATTCAAGAGCTTTTTCTGGGTTCTTTGATGTTTTTGGAATACCAGCCATCATCCACCATGCAGAGCCCTGCAAAGGTACGAATTCATGCCCTTCAGCTACCACTGGAGGTACAAATGCAAGCTCCGCATTCGGGTCAACCTTCTGGATGTTTGTTTCGAATTCCGCAGTGCGAGAAGTCCAGATTGCTCCAGCCTTATTAGCATAAAGATATTTTGCATTTCCTTCGTCAACATTCTTCAGGTTAGGGAAATCTTTGTTCATTAGACCTTCTCTGTAAAGTTTATTAATAAAAGTAAAACCATCCTTTGTATTATCAGTTGTTTCGAGAGCCACAACGTTACCATCTTCAACTACATAGTCTTCGAAGAATCCGCCGAAGCTTCCTCCAAACCCATGCATGACACCGTCTAATTCTGCATAGTTGTCAACAGCAGGCATCGTTACTTGCAAGCCTATTGTGTCATCCTTACCGTTACCGTCGGGATCCTGTTCTTTAAAGGCTTTCAACACATCGTAGAACTCTTCCATTGTCTTAGGCATATCAAGGTTCAGTTTTTCAAGCCAGTCTTTTCGAATGAAAAGGGCTGTATCCTGTCCATGGTGGGAACCAGGAACGTAATATTTTTTTCCATCAACTTTCAAGCCTGCAAAACTTTCAGCATCCGTAATGGAGTTGATGAATGGGAATTTATCTTCTTTTCCTTTGATTAGTTCATCAATACTGTATACTAATCCATCTTCTGCCCATTGCATCCATGGGTTGGTCTGGAATTCCGCCTGGATGATATCAATCTCTTCTTTGGACTGCATCATTAGGTTGGTCTTTGTCGTTACTTGATCCCAAGGTGCAGTTACAATTTCAATATTTACATTCAGCCGCTTTCCAATTTCCTGAAATACTGGATCCTTATCTGTATCCAAAACATTTGCTGGTCGAAAAATCTTTAAAGTCACCTTTCCCTCACTTTTACCGCCTTGAGGATCATCCTTCCCAGCTTTGTCACTTCCTCCTAAACACCCGCTTAACATCATGACTCCCAGACAAAAAATAATTAAATAGCCCAGAGTTTTTTTCATCATGTTCCCCCCTTATATTAATTGTTTCATAACTCCCTATTCTTTAACGGAACCTAGCATAATCCCCTGAACAAAGTGTTTTTGAACAAAGGGATAAAAGATCAATACAGGGATTATGCTGATAATAATGATGGTGGCTTTGAGCATTTCCGGAACCTGCCTTGCAAGGCCTGTTGACATGAAGTTCTGAGAACTTAAAATCATATTTCTTAAAAACAGCGAGAGTGGATACATCTCCTGATCTGAAATAAAAAGCATAGCCAAAAACCAGTCATTCCAATAAAACACCGCATAGAACAGGATGATGGTCATGACAATCGGCTTCGAGGATGGAAGGACAATTTTAAAAAGAATCTGGAAATCATTACAACCATCCATTTTTGCCGATTCTTCAAGGCTTTCAGGCAATGAAGAAAAATAATTCATCATTAAGATTAAGTTAAAGGTATTAATCGCCATCGGGATGATCAGTGCCCATATTGAGTCACGTATCTGAAGAGAATTCACCAATACATATAACGGAACAATTCCTCCATTGAAGAACATCGTAAAGATCATAAAGATAAAGAGCTGCTTACGTCCTTTGAGGTTCTTTTTGGATAGCACATATGCTCCCATCGCTGTTAAGATCAGGCTCAACAGCACCCCCAACACGGTTACTGTTAAACTCACGGCCAATGACCTGAAAATTTGCTCATTGGTAAAGGCATACTTATAGGTTTCCAGAGAAAAGCTGTTAGGAATAATATGATAGATATCTTTATAGAATCCCTCTTGTGTGGATAATGATATAACCAATACGTACCAAAAAGGATAGATGGTAACTAAAGTAATAAATCCAAGTAATAGATAGTTAATGTAATCAAACAAATGAAATTTCTTTGTATGGCCTTTGGCAGGTCTATTTTTCAGCCCTTTATTGAAGTTAACAGGCATCTTGCTCTGACTGGTCGATTTTGTCGTTTCCATGGCATCACCTCTAATAGATTCCTTGATTGCCCATTCGTTTGGCTAAATAGTTTGCGATGATTAATAATCCAAAGCTGATTAAAGATTTGATTAAACCTGCTGCAGCCGGGATGCTTAAGTTTGTGGCATTGGTGAGGTTGCGGACTATGTAGGTATCGATGATGTCGGATGATTCAAAAACGACTGGATTATATAAGTTATAAACTTGGTCAAATCCCATCTGTAGAATATTTCCGATTTGAAGAATGAGCATGATTGCGATGACATTGCGGATACAAGGGATCGTTACATAAATAATTCTTTGGAATCTGTTAGCGCCATCAATTGTAGCGGCTTCATATAGAGTGGGATTAATTCCTGCTATGGCAGCAAGATAGATAATGGCACTCCACCCTATTTCCTTCCAGATTTCAGTGATGATCAGCATCGGACGGAAGTATTCATTTTCCAAAAAGAAATTGATCTGCTCAAATCCTAACTTCGTCAAAACCAAATTAATGACTCCTGAATCCAATGCTAGAATGGAGTTCAGAATCCCTGCTAATACAATCCAGGAAATGAAATGAGGCAAGTAAGTAATCGTTTGTACAAACTTTTTGAATTTCACATGGAAAATTTCATTAAGGAGAATGGCGAACAGGATGGGAATCGGGAATCCAAAAATGATTCTTAGAAAATTGATTACCATCGTGTTAGAAAATGCATCACGGAAATTAGGATCTTCAAGAAGAATCCAGAAATTATTTAAGCCAATGAACTCGCTGCCAAAATAGCCCCCGCTGAATGAATAATCTTGGAATGCCAGCACTAATCCATACATGGGAATATACATAAAAATTAAATACCAAAGAAGGACCGGCAGCATCATCAAATATAAAAACTTATTTTTTTTTAGATATATCCACATAATTGAATACGTTTCCCCCTCCCGCTAAAAATAAAATCCTTCTAAGCTTATATGGCATCACACCTATCTGTAACCGGTTACACATCCATAATACAAACTTCCTTTACAGAATGATTCTAATAGGAGATATGTAACCGGTTACATTTCTTTTATTAACATTTTATTTCTCGTTTTTATAAAAATACCCTTTAATTAATTTGAATATTTTAAATATTAGTAAATTTGTACTAGTCTTTATGATTCCTTTCTTAAAAACTCTTCTACTTCTTCCTTATTGGGAATTGAAATCTGCGCACCTTCTCGAGTGACAGCTATAGCTGCTGCGGCCGATGCATATTCCAATGCTGCATGTACCTTTTTTTCCAATAACCGATTGGTAACATATGCACCCACAAAGGTATCACCTGCTGCTGTAGTATCCTTTGAGGTCACTTTAAATGCTGGCATAGAAAACCGTTCGCCATATCTATCTCCATAAAAAACCCCATGTTTCCCCAAGGTGATGATCACCTCTTCCATACCTCGATTAATCAGCTGCTGGATGACTTTTAACAATTCTTCTTTTGTCGTTGGTTCGATTCCAGTTAAGGTTGCAGCTTCTGTTTCGTTAATGATCAGGACATCAATCAGTTCAAACACTTCATCCGTGACTTTTTTAGCCGGAGCCGCATTATAATACACTTTACAATTATTTTCTTTCGCCTTCTCCATTGTGTATATAGTGGCATCCCAATTAATTTCGTTTTGGACCAAAACCGCAGAAGGGAGCCCAGATGCTGCAAACAGCTTGTCAATATTCTCACTCGCTATTAAACCATTTGCACCTTCAGATAAAACAATATAATTCTCTCCGCTTTGATCTACTGTGATAAAAGCAAGGCCAGAATTCATGTTCTTTACCATTACATTTTCGATATTCACCTGGTAACCTCTTAAAGATTCAATGAGCGGTTTTCCAAATGCGTCACTTCCTACTGCCCCAAGCATATGGACTTCTGCCCCAGATAACGATGCAGCAACTGCCTGATTGGCTCCTTTCCCGCCACCGCTATAGAGAACCTTCCCGCTTTTAATGGTTTCTCCAGGCTTGGGGTGATTTTCTACATATGTGAAGATATCCATATTGATACTTCCTACTACAAGCAGTTTCATATTTGGCATACTAAGCATCCTAACTTTATTAGTTTCCGTTCCTGTTAACTTAACTGTTTTTATCCATTTTTCACATGTTCTCCAAGACCACTGATAACAGGGAGTTTTTATTCATCTACTAGTTTTCCAACCTTAACCGGCATACCTGAATGAATAGATTCCCTTATTGCCTCTAAAACGGCAATCGTTTTATATCCATCGACAACGTCTGGGAATGCTTTTTCATTTTGTGCCAGGCAACTCGCAAAATACTCGGTATAATTCACAAACTCACCGGCATGATGGTTGACGCCCTCAAATTGGAAATAATGATAAATATCTTCAAAATAGGATTCGACTCTCTCAGGCTCTCCCTCATATTTAATGATTGACTCTAATTGAGGATATTTAGCAATGAAGGTTCCTTTTGTACCATAGACACCTACTTCAATCCATGGACGAGTATGATGAGGATGCTCAAGACCATATAAACCTAGTACTCTGCCAATCCTCCCAGATTCAAACTTCAGGTTGATCATAAAGGTATCATTGCCTTGAAACTGTACTTGTTCCGCTATCAAGGATTTGCTGGCGTAGGCAAATACCTCATCCACATCCCCCATATACCAGCGAATTAAATCAACAGGGTGGGAACAACAGGCAAAAAGCAGGTCGAAACCGCCTTCACGGGCCCACCCTCTTGTTTTGTAAAACCATCTCATATCATGAACATACTGGGTCTCAACATAACTCAATTCTCCAAGCTTACCACTTTCAAATGCCTTTCTTTGGTGCTGCATCGGTCCAAAAAACCTGGAGCTCTGGCCAACTAGCAGTTGTTGATCTGGATATGCCTTTTTTAGTTCCAGAATCTCCCTTGCCTCAATTAAAGAATTCACAAGAGGTTTTGTGCAAATCACATGTTTACCAGCTTGAAAGGCGCTCTTAATATGTTGAAAATGGAGCTGATCAGGGGTGTAGATAGCAATGATGTCTATATCCTGTCTTCTCACCATTTCTTCATAATCAGAGTATCCATTTGGCCCTGCAAATTCATTTAGGGTTTTCTTAAGTACTTCTTGATTCACATCACAAACGGCAACAACCGATAATTCTGGATGGTTCTGCAAGCCCTTGATTAATCCCTTGCCTTCCCCTAAGCCTGCTACTCCAATTCGAAAGCTTTTGCCTATTCTATTATGGCGTCCATGTCCCTCCAAATCATTCACCTTCCTGCTTCTCTTCTACCAAACTTATTCTTTTCTTATATTTCCTTGGAAGTCTGTCCTTCATAGGCAGCATGTCAGGATACTTTGCATGAGGCTCAAGCTGGTACCAGTATGCTGTACTGGAATAATCATTCATCAACTTATTTGCATGACCGTGCTCAATGGTCACCTTGATTGACTTGGAAAATTGGATAGGATCCTCTATGTGAAAGCGGTACATCGAATTTTTTCCTCTCCATGGATTATCTTCATCACCTGAATTCAAGTTAATTCCAAAATACGGAGTACTAAATTCATCTCTTGGACAGAAGGCGGTATTAAAGTAATCCTCCGTTCCTGTCCCATGAATGGACGGGAATTCCTCACCGTCAATGAAAATCATATCATCGCCTTCTCCGTACCAATTGTTCTTCTCCTGGGCGAAACAGTCTATATTCAAATTACAGCCTACATAATGTCCGGTTCCCTCTGCTTCGAGGATGATGTAATTATCTTCCCCAGTTAAATTCGGCTGCTTCCAGAGAACATCCAGCAGATACCTCTGCCCCTCTGGAGTTGAGCCTAACGCTTCTGGGAGCGGCATTTCTGCCCCCCATGTCCCAGTGGCATTTTCCCTTCGCCATTGAGCATGAAAACGGCCTAAATCAGCTTCAAGTTTTTCGTACTCTTCATAATCAATATAAAAATAGAAATTCAGTTGTGATTCACATTCATTAATGATTTCTATTTTAGCTGAAGAACCATATGGCATTGAAAAGAAGCAATTAAATCCCCTGCCGTTATCTGGTGCCATAACAAGCGGGAGTGACCAAAAATCCTTACTCATGCCATGGCCCATGCCGAAGAAATCACCAATTGGCACTTCAACGCTCGGATGCTCCTCTCCATCCCAAAACATTCTTATTAACACTTTGCGAAGGAAGAACTCCTCACCTGATGGAGGAAACATGGTACACCATATATGTCTAATTGCTCCCGCTCCTTTGATGTCAGCTATCGTCCGTGTTTCACCCGACCCGATTTCATACCAATCGTAATTTCCTCCTGTCCGGTCAAAGCTGGATATCCTTCTTCTTTTACATTTTCGAATCCTGGCCAAATCAGCCAGTGTGCTGAATCCCATTCCCATCGATTTCACCTCTGTTTAGGAATCTAGTAAATATTTGATGATCGCTTCAAATAAATATAATCCTGCCGGGTTATGATTGATGCCTGATGGCTGTGCTCCCAATCCACCTTCAAAACGCAAAGTCGTCGCTATTAACTTCCCTTTGCCTATACTACGTTCAAATAAATAATTATTGAGTTCGAATGTTCGGGCATCTAAGCGGTCCATTATGGGCGCGCACTCATCTTTCCCCATGTTTTCAAAAGCAGTATCAGTCGCAATTCCATAAAAGACCATTCCGGTATGATCTTCATGCGGAAAAGTATTCATCACAGTATGAGAGTGAAATAATTGAATGGATTCTCTCCAGAAAGGCAGATGTTGGACTGGGAACTCGCCTTCCCCACGCTGGATATAAAACACTCTCCCTCCTTGTTCCAACAATTCATAGTGTTCTGGCTGCAGCAGGGTTGTAACAACCACTTTTGTTTCCTGTTTTCCGTCCGCTCCCTGGTTCATATCTGGTAATACTTTCTCCAATCCAGCCAATAAATGCAAAGGATCAGTTATAGTGATTTTTGAATAGTCGAGATTAAGTCTTTTTGGGAATATCCAAAATGGCCATTCATTCAAAACTTCTTCCCTGTCACTGGTTAATTTAACTTTGAAGAGAATTTTTGTCGGATGTTGTACTTCTGGCAAGATTACTTCTGCGATTCCAACCTCTTTTGCTTCACCAGGAGATAGATTAATATTTGATACTCCCCCAGATGCTAGAGTTTCATCGCGTCCTATAAGCTCCCAGTATAAATTTGCATTTGTGATTGCGTCTTGGTCGTAGTGAGAAATATATATGTGAGGTCTGAAGGTGTCATTAGAAGAATAATTATTTGGATCCCAGTTGATTAATCGGTCGCCTCCATTTACCCAGTTTCGGCGATTATCCCATGTTAATGAGATCACAGTACTATTGTTAAACTGTTTAAATGCGGCTGGTACATGGTTTGGTTCTCCAAAATCATTAAAAATTGAGCTCGTTGCAATAGGATTTCCTTTAATAGAGGTCAACACATACCCTGTTATCTTTTGATAGGAACGTACAAGTTCTAAAACTGCTTTTCTATAAACATAGGCACTTCGATTTGAGTTTTCAACGATATGCTGCGAGGAAAAAGGCAGGTTTAGCAGCTCCATTTTTGCTTCCTGGCGATACCAATGCCAGCGTTCCTCTTTTGAACCCGGGTTTTCAATCAGATCATCCTTTAACCACCATGGCAGCTCTCCATTATACTGCTTTCTGACAGCCTCGATATCCCGGAAAACATCGTAATCACAAAACTCACCAAAAACCCATGGCTTGTTTTCTCTCCATGATCCTGCAAACTGATTAATTAAATCTCGATAAAAATGGATGTCATTGTAAAAGTGATAATCGTAGAAATCCGCATATTCCTTTAACAGTCCTCCATAACACTCACCTGATCCGCTATTGTCACGAATAATGGCATTATTGGTCAGCCTTTTCACAAGCTGATATAGATCGGATAAGAAATCAGCATTGACAGAATGGTCAAGTTCACATCCCAAGGTCCAGAGGATGATGGATGGATGATTGCGAATTTCCCTGACGATCCGGTCATACTGATAAAATACTCGATTATACAAGTCTGAGGAAACCTGAGGAAGCCATAAAGGAAGCTCCTGCCAAATGAGGATGCCCATTTCGTCAGCAATCTCAAAATACTCTTTTGTAGGGACATATAAACAATGCTTTACAAGGTTAAATCCACTTTCCTTTACTTGTCTAAGCTCTTCCCTTATTTCATCTCTGGTTGGAATTGGCGCTATAGTCTCTGAATACCATCCCCAATGCAATACACCACGTAAATATAACGGATTTCCATTCAGATAAATATGATTTCCTTTGATATGTAACTCCCTCATGCCAAATCTTGTTTGGTCAGCGAAGATTTCCTGTTCACCCTTTAACACTTTGGTTTCCAGCCTATACTGCATAGGTTCTTCCGGATTCCATAATTGAATGTCGTTTTTCAGGTTAACTGTACAGGATTGACTCAACAGAAGCGGTTCTTCTGGTAGAAGGACTTCCTTTGTCACTGTATTTTCAAGTTCTCCGCTGGGATTGTATAGAGAAAATTGCAAAAGTATGTTTTGAGATATTCCTGCATGATTCTTGATATCAAATTCAATCACTATTTCTTCTTCTTGAATGTTCGGTTTTACAAATACATCTTCAATCTTTGCAGAAGGTTGTAATTTTACAGTCACTGGCTTCCATATACCGCCGAAAATTACTCCTACATCCGGAAAGAAACCAGCAAGACACTCTCGAACCGGGTATTTGTCTCCCTGCTTATAAACTTTGACCAGCAATTCATTTTCATTGGAAAAATCAATCGCTATGCTGATATCTAATTCAAAGCCATTCCATCCACCTTCATGCGATCCGATTTTTGTCCCATTTAGCCACGCCTCACTATAATAATTGACCCCTTCAAAATGAATGGCGACTGAACCTTCATTCCATCCTTCTGGTACCGTGAAAATTTTCCGGTACCAAACAGGTCCATCAGACTTTTTATCCCGTTCTGCTTGTTCCCAGCAGCCAGGAACAGAAATTTTAGACCATCTTCTAATCTTCGAAATCTCCTCATACTGTTCTACTGGTTTTGAAAAATCAATAAATACATCCCATTCTCCAGACAGGTTTATTTTTTTCTCCATGCCAAGCCTCCCATTTGTACGTGATTTTTATTTGTTGAATTTCTTTGTATCAATTTCACTGGTAATTCAAAAATTTTATTTTCATGTTCCTCGCCTTGAATCTTCTTGATTAGCACTTCGGTTGCCAATGCTCCCATTTCGTAAATTGGCTGAGCAATCGTTGTGATTCCTGGCTCCGTGTATTCTGTCAGCTGAATACCGTCAAAGCCACAAATTGCTATTTGCTCAGGAACTTTTATTCCCATTTGAAGTAATTCCTTCAATGCACCCAGTGCCATTAAATCATTACCGGCAAAGACACCATCAATATCCGCGTTGGACTGGAGCAGCCGCTTCATCGCTTCTCTCCCTCCTTTAATATCAAAGCCACCCTCTTCTATCAGGGACTCGCTGAACCAATCATAATCAGAAACCATATCGGTATAAGCTATCAATCTCTCATATGCTGGGTTAATGTTATCAGGGCCTGAAATATGCGCTATTTTTTTACAGCCTACCTCAAAAAGATGTTTGACTGCTAACTGGGCACCCTCCGAATTACGTGCCCGTACAATGCTGCAATTATTGCCAGTTAAAGGACGGTCTAGTAAAACCACCGGAATCTTTGCATTTTGGAGCTTTCTAATCGTTTCCTCCTCTACCGTGTTGGAAACAATAATTAAGCCATCAATGCTCTTTTTTTGCATGACATCTATATACGACTTTTCCTTTTTTTCAAGGTTGTCGGAATTGCCCAGAAAGACATTGAATTGATGCTGCTGGGCTATATCCTCAACGCCTCTGGCCAACTCCGGAAAGAACGGATTTGATATATCAGGAAGGATCAATGATATGGTTTTCATTGTCTTTCCTGCTAATCTCCTGGCAACTTGACTTGGTTCAAAACTTAACTCCTTCATGCTTTGCATGACAGTCTTTTCTGTCTCCTTGTTCACATAGCCGTTCTGGTTCAATACTCTAGAAACTGTTGCTACTGAAACACCTGCTAATTTTGCCACATCACGAATTGTCGCCATCAAATTCCCACCTTGTATGTAACCGGTTACATATTTCTTAAAAAAATAAAAAGTCTTTTTTTTCAATTATAAATAACTAAAACGCTAGATACAATTAAAATATTGACTTTTTAAAATATTCTGCTTTTAATTCTGATAATATGTATAAACTTCGAAAATAATTCAATAATTTTTTTATACCATTTAATGGATGGTGATTCTTTCTACTATGCGTATCATTGATACTTCATTCCACATTATACAATTCCATATGTTCAACTAAAGGATCAATCCATACTGTTGAATTATAAGGACGCATTCCTCTTACATCAACCTCATACCTGTAAAATAGGTCTGAATTTGTTTTTATATATAGAATTGGCAATTCTTTTTCGGGATCAATTAACATTAGTATTTCATCAGTATTTATTTGGTTTGAATCATTACGTACGTATATTGGCAAATCAATATTTTCCGAGAATTGTAAGTGTAAAAAGTAATTACTTATTGAGCCATCTGGGATCTGAAAGTATTTTTTTATTATGGGGTTTGTTTTTTCTATGGTGTCTTTCTTTAAATAATAAAAATTCGGGGTGATGTGTTCAGCAAAGATGAGGGAATGCAAGAGAGACAGTCCTTCTCCAGACTCAAAGTTTGAAGTGAAATTTTTCGTTATTAAGGTATAAGTGATAGCTTGCTTGGCTAAATCATTTTGATACTGCATAGGATCATGAAAGGGTGCATCGGCTAAAGCTGACTCTGCTTTTTCCTCCTCTAACACTTTTACCTTTTCATTAGATAGATTTAATTGCTCTTTAACACTTGATAATTCATGATTAAGTCGATTGATTTCTTTTTCGGATGTACATCCGCTTAATAATACGACAAACAAAAAAACGATAGCATTATTCAGCTTCACATTTCTCATGCTCCTTCGAAGGCAAAAATTCAATATATATTGTACTAAATATCGCATAATCAGTTATGGAAATAAACACCTTAATTATTTACAAGACTTGGTTAATTCTATTGATATTCCTGGATTCCGTAATATGTTAATGAAAGATTCGATGCGTAGTAAAATGTTGAGACACTAAAAGACATAAATTTCAGGGCAGCCTCCAAGCAAAAAGGATTGTTCCCTCTAAAGGTGATACATCCCCCAAAGGAATATCCAGTTTCGGAGCTGAAGGAAAATGCCGTTCCTGAACCAGTGTTATAAACCCCTATCTGAAAGATTCAATAAAGAACTCCTGTAAGTATAAAAGCAGTGCAATTTATTTAAATGCACTGCTTTTTATTTATGATTCAGTATTCATCAAACCCACCCAAAATACCGAACTGTTTGAGCAATGATGAAAGTAACACCTAAAGCGATGACTGTCGGAATGATAAAGGCCAGAAAAGTCCATTTTTTGCTTTTCGTTTCTTTGTAAATATTAATTAATGTCGTTCCGCATGGGTAGTGCAGCAGTGAAAATAGCATCATGTTTAACGCCGTCAGCCATGTCCAGTGATAATCGAGGAATATCTGTTTAATATTATCGATTCCACCAGTATCAATTAATTCACCTGTTGAAAGGTAACCCATTAACAGGACAGGTAACACAATCTCGTTTGCAGGCAATCCGATAATGAAGGCCATGATAATATAACCATCCAGCCCGATCATTTGACCCAGCGGTTCAAGGAATTGGACCATATGCATTAATATACTTATTCCATTAATATCGATATTTGCTAAAACCCAGGTCAGGATTCCAGCAGGGGCAGCAACCTTAACTGCTCGATTAAGCACTGAAACTGAATTGTTCAACGACGAACGAATAACCGTATCGAAGATTTTTGGCTTTCTATATGGCGGCAGCTCAAGCGTATAGTGGGTTGGAACACCTTTTAATACGGTTTTTGATAGAATCCAAGATACAGAGAACGTGACAATGATCCCAAATAATACGATGCCCACTATGACTGAGGTGGTTACTAGTAATTTTACCCCCCCAGTAAAATTAGCCGCCATGAACAGGGATGCCAGTAAAATCAATGTCCCCCATCGGCCATTACACGGTACGAAATTGTTTGTCAGGATTGCCAGAATCCTTTCCCTTGGTGATTCTATAATTCTCGTTGACATCATGGCTGCTGCATTGCAGCCAAATCCCATAGCCATGGTGAGGGATTGTTTTCCGTGAGCTCCTACAGTTTTGAATAGACGGTCCATATTAAATGCAACCCTAGGAAGATATCCATAATTCTCCAGAAGAGCGAAAGTCGGGAAAAAGATTGCCATCGGCGGGAGCATCACGCTTATAACCCAAGTGGTCCCCCTGTAAAACCCTAGCACTAATATCCCGTGCAGCCACTCAGGTGCATTCACCATGTTAAAAAGAATGGTAATATATCCTTCGAGCCAGCCGAAAAAATTAGCGAGCATAGAGGAAGGAATATTGGCACCGGCTATTGTCAAATAAAAAACAGCTCCAAGCATAAGAAGCATGATTGGAAATCCCCAAATTGGCGAAGTTAGTATAGCATCCAATCGCTCGGTCCGCTGGTCATGCTTCGTCTTTGAATATCTAACCCCTTCTGCAATAAATTGGCTGCTGTTCCGATAAAGCGCTTCTACAATCTTGTCACGTGTTTTTTCTGATGAGTATTGCTCAGCATGATCGAACAGAGTATTCAACATTTGCTGTTTTTCTAATGATGTATGCCCCATTAGCTTGAGACCTCCTTCTTAAGATGCCTTTGCATCAATTCCTCCAGCAGCTTTTTATCTCCATCTAAAAGTCTTAACGACAGCCATCTGGCAGGCACATTATCCCCGAAAACCCTTTGGACCTTTGGTAAAAGACTATGAATCTTTTCTTCTGTTTCATCATCATAGGTAATTTTCAAAGGCGAACATGGAATTGCCCCGGTTATCACTCTTTCAATTGTATCCAGAAGCAGAGGAAGACCTGTTTTGTTTCGGGCAGATATTTTGATAACAGGCACTCCCAGGCGTCTCATCAAAATTTTCTCATTAATTTTAATGCCCATTTTTTCAGCCTCATCAATTAAATTGATGCATACAATCACTTTTTCAGTCAGTTCCATTACCTGCAGGGCTAAATTCATATTCCTCTCTAGGGCAGTCGCATCTAAAACAACTATGGTGAGATCTGGTTTTTCAAAAATGATATAATTGCGCGCTGATTCCTCATCCAGTGAATTGGTAAACAATGAATACGTACCTGGCAGGTCAATCATGGAATAGGACTTTCCTTTAAATAAAAACGAGCCTTCTTTAATATCAACCGTTTTACCTGCCCAATTTCCTGTATGCTGTTTTAAACCAGTCAATGTATTAAACAAAGTACTCTTGCCGGTGTTTGGGTTTCCTGCCAGCGCAATCCGATATCGCTCAGCCATTGTTAACCAGCTCCCCTTCAATATTGATACTTTCTTCTTTTCTTAATGCGATGGACGTACTGCACACTCGAAAAGCAATAGGGTCACCAAGTGGACTTTTTCTTATAACCTCTACAATAGCGCCAGGCACGAAACCGAGATCAAGCAATCTTCTTCGCATGGTTCCTTCTAGAGTTAGATTCAAAATTTTTATAAAGTCACCTTTTCGACCTTCAAACAATGTCATCATATTAGTCCCAGCCATCTTTTTTTCCTCCACACTATAGTTTTTACCTAGTGCAACTTTTTGTTTTATTATATGTACAGATGTTCATATTGTCAAAAATTTTTTAATATAGTTTTTTCTACTGACAAAAGAAATTCACTATTCCAAGCTCAATAAAGATACAGTAAAAAAAGCCTGCAAAAATTTAAGCAAGCTTTTTCAGGATCCTTTAAGGTGCGTCGATAAAAAATTTTAGAATGAAGATCAGGAGAACTAGGAGATTTTGTAGATTAATTTCACCTGGAAATACTTCAACTTTGCATACAATTTTAGTTGCCTCCACCCTTTGTTATATAATATAATAAACATTAATTAATCTGTTATATAACAATTTTATATTTTATAAAAAATTAATCAATATAAGAGGAGGAAGAAGCAAATGAACAAATCAGATTCCATAGCAAGAAGGATCCTTGGCTGGAAGTTAAATAGGTGGGACCGCTGGTATGATTATGACAAAGGTGTTTTTATCAATGATTGCGATTTTCAACCGGAGCAAAATCTTGACCATGCTTTGATGGTTGCAGAAAAATTAGAAGATCTAGGTTACAAATTCAGGGCTGATGGGGATTCTGAAGTTTGGTTTAATGACGTCCGTGCAACAGGCGAAACTTTGGCACAGGCGATTACGAATGCTGCATATTCCATCATTGAGAATACCTCAGTCGTTAATAGTTCTACTTTATGGCGTAAATTGTGTTAGACCATCAAACTCTCAAGAAAAAAGCTGTAAAACCAAGCGGTTTTACAGCTTTTTTTCTTGTTTATTCCCGCTCCCTAATTGCTTCATCCTTCCCTGCCAGCCAAAATGCGGCAGCGATGGACCCGATGATAACGACAAAAGGAGCATAGAACATTAAAAATTCATCCATGTTTATACCTCCTATGCATGGTCATTTCTTTTGCCCCGGACATAATCCTTGTTAAACAAGAACAGGCGCAGAAGCAAATATAATGATGGAAGCAGCAGCCCCAGTCCAGCTACAAAAGCGATAATCAGAGCGATGGCCATCGCTTCATTCGTGAAACTGTCATAGATCGTCAGGTATGGATAAAGCAGATATGGATAATGGGAGATGCCATAGGCGAAAAAAGCAATCAGGAATTGTCCTGTTAAAAGTCCGAACGCCACACCATAAGCCTTCCCCTTCCCAACCAAATAAACAGTTCCTGCGAATAAGATAAACGAGATTGCGAACAGCCACCAAAAGTCCATTAAGCGGCTGTAATGTGCAGGATTATGGTCCTTAAGCTCAACGATGATTCCTGTAGCAGTAACAATCGTAGGCACAGACCAGGTTAATGCATAGTTCCGAAGCAGCTCCGTTGCGGGTTTGTCCTGAGCTTTATTTGCATACCATGTTAAAAATACAGCTGAAATATACAGAACAGCAGCCAAACTAAGAACAACAATACTCCAGGTCAGCGGGCTGGTGAACAAGGCCCAGTAATCCAGTTCAAGTCCTGATACTTTCTCACTGACAAAGCCGCCCTCCGAAATCGTCAGAACAATGGACAAAGAAGCTGGGATGAACAAACCAGAAAGTCCATATAAATAGGTGTATCTTTTATGCTCGAGCCCTCCATAGGTCGTAAAAGCGTAATACGCTCCGCGGATGGCAAGCAAAACAACTCCAATGCTCGCTGGGACCAGAAGAATCGTGCCATAATAATAGGCCGTTTTCGGAAAGAAACCGACAATTCCTACGAAAAAGAAGACGAGAAACACATTCGTCACTTCCCACACTGGAGAAAGGTATCGCTGAATGATCCGCGTTAGAATATGCTGTTTCCCTCTGAATAAGCTGTATGCATTAAAAAAACCAGCACCAAAGTCAATCGAGGCGACGATGACATACCCAAACAGAAAGAGCCAAAGGACCGAAATTCCGATAATCTCAAGTGTCATCGCATTTCACCTTCCCTCTCCAAATCCCTGTCAGCGAGCTCCTGTTCCACCGTGTTTTTGCGGAACATTCTAGTCAGCACGACCACACTTCCGATTCCCAAAATAAGATATAGTCCAGCGAACATGAGCAGCATGGTGTCTACGTGGCCGCTTGTTGTTGCGGCTTCTTCTGTTCGCAATATGCCGCGGAGAATCCATGGCTGGCGTCCAACTTCAGCAAACCACCAACCCAGCTCGATGGCGAGAATCGACAGCGGACCACCGAGGACGAGAAGCCAACGAAACCATCTGGCGTGTATAAAACACATTTTAAACCAAACTCCCAGCACATAGAGAAGTGATAAGCCTGTCAGCCACATGCCTATCGTAACCATGCTGTCGAAGAGGTAATGGATATATAGTGGCGGAATTTCATCGTCCTCAAACTGATCAAGTCCAATGACTTCTGCTCTCGGATTGCTGTGAGCTAATATACTGAGTGCATATGGCACTTTTATTGCATATTTAACCACTCCGTCATCCAGCACACCATATAGCATTAATGGCGCCCCTTCATGCGTTTCGAAATGCCACTCTGCAGCTGCTAGTTTTTCAGGCTGATATTCAGCCAGGTATTTTCCCGAAAAATCGCCGATCATAGCCGCAGCGATTGAAAATACAAGTCCGATTTTCAAAGTTAGAAACAAAGCCTTCTTATGGTAAACATGATTTGATCCCTTAAGAAGCCTATAAGCACCAATCGATGCTAACACAAACGCAGATGTCATATAGGCTGTTGCCAGAACGTGAGCTACCTTTGTTGGCATAGCTGGATTGAACATCGCTAAAACGGGATTGATATTCACGAGCTGACCATTCACAAGATCAAAGCCCTGTGGCGCATTCATAAAGGCATTCACAATGGTGATGAACACAGCTGAAAACGAAGCTCCAATTGCGACAGGAATCAGAAGGAGCAAATGTTTTTTCTGGTTCTCAAATCGATCCCAAGTATATAAATAGATTCCTAAGAATATCGCTTCAAAGAAAAATGCGAATGTTTCCATGAAAAGCGGAAGCGCAATTACGTTTCCAGCCAGCTCCATAAAGTTCGGCCATAGTAAAGACAACTGAAGGCCGATTGCCGTCCCGGTCACAACTCCGACTGCAACGGTAATGACGAAACCCCGCGTCCATCTCCGTGCCATTAATATATAATGTTCATCCTGTTTTTTGATTCCGACCCATTGAGCAATCATGATCATGAGCGGGATGCCCACCCCTATGGTTGCGTAAATGATATGGAATGATAACGTCAGCTCGGTTAAGATTCGGCTGAAAAAGACCGATTCTTCATTTCCCATTTAACATTCTCCTTTTCTAACCTGCAATAATACGGCCAATGAAAGACAGCCCCATGATTGCTGCCACAATAAAGGCCAGCCAAATTAACATTCGTTCCTGTTTTTTGTACACACACTCACCTCTTAAGGTTAGATTGCTCACAAAATCACAAATCGACCTCCACCAAACCCATACTTAATGTTATACATAATAGTAATACCAATAAAATGTGAGAGAACGATGATATGTAATACTCTTTCTCCTTACTTATTCCCATTTCCCAGTAAGTTAAAACGATGGATCATGGTATGCAAAATTGTTTTACAGGATTAGCCATGATAAAAAAGTTTCAACAGTTTAAAAAATAGGTAAAACAAACTAGAGAAAATATTTTAAAGGGAGATATTATGACAACAAGAATATTCACAGCACTCATTTTAGTGACTTTATTTTTAACAAATACAATAGAGTCATCAGCACTTGCTAAAAACGATAACCAAGTCGTTTTGATTTCCTTCGACGGTATGAGAAACGACCTGACTAGAAGATATATAAAGGATGGAAAACTCCCAAATATTGAAAAAGTAGTAAAAAACGGTTCGATGGCAAAACATGCGACTACAGTCAGTCCCTCGTTAACTGCTCCGTCACATGCAGCCATAGCGACTGGGGCACCCCCGTTAAAAACTTCAATTGTAAGTAACGTATGGCAGGAGCCTGACAAGGCTTTAACGAACAAACAGGATGCTTTTATGAGCAAACTGGACGTTGATCCATTGTGGATTGAGGCGAAAAAACAGGGAAAAACTACGGCGACAGTTGCCTTTGCAGGAGCTAATCCAAAGACTGGAAAACAAGGTGACTATACCGTTTATTATGGAGATACATGGTCTCCCAGCAAGGAAGAGAAACTTAGATTCATTGAAGCTGCTAATTGGAAAAACACTCCTCACAGCTATAGCCCTCTAAAGGAATCTTCTTTTCAGATTAAAGTCAAGGATGGCAAAGATCAAACTCTTCATGTATTGGCCTACGACTCTACCAATGACCAGAGGGAAAATTACAATCAGTTTATCCTTTCAGAGAACAAGGAGCTGAAGGAAGATACTAAGGGAGTTAAAAGTGATGATTGGGGATCTCTTAGTTTAAGAGTACAAGATCATCAAATATCAGGTTTTTGGTTCAGGTTTGCTTCAGGAAACCCGGGACTGCAAAATGAAACAAAGCTGTATAGGACAGCCGTGACCTCCGGGGAAATTGATGGCCCGGAAGGCTTCAGTCAAACCATCCGCGAGAGATTTGGAGTCTTTCCAGCTCAGGATGACGATATTGCACTGGAAAAAGGGTGGATTAGCAGAAAAGAATATGAGGATATAGCGGAGCGCTTTGTTAATTGGGTGACAGACGTTTCTCTATTTATTAAAGAGGAATACGATCCGGATCTTCTGATGTTCTACGCCCCTCAAATCGACCACCAGGAGCACTTGTACCTGCTGACAGACCCAAGACAGCCAGGGTATACACCTGAAAAATCGAAGCAATATATGAAAAAAATAGAGTGGGCCTACAAAGTAGCAGATAAGGTAGTCGGAGAAACCGCTAAGTCACTGGAGGACAATGAAAACTTATTCATTGTTTCGGATCACGGGATGGAGCCTGCCCATTCCATTATTGAGCCGAACAAAGTATTAAAAGACAAGGGTTTACTTGTTGAAACGGCTGATGGTAAGGTAGACACGAAAAAATCGAAAGCGATTGCCATTCCAAGCGGATCGGCAGCACACATTTATATCAACCTCCAATCCCGTGAAAAATACGGTATTGTACCACAAAGTGAGTATGAGCAAGTTAGAGAAGAAATCATAAATGCCTTCAAGGAAGTTAAAGTGGAGAGGAATGTAAAAGGAAGAGTGGTAACCCATCATCTGCAAGAGATGTGGACGAGCATTTGGAATGAAGGTCTCTCCCTTGTTTCCTTAGAAGAAAATACAAAGGATCTATACAGTCATGTTTTCAAAACTGATAGTTATCCTTACGAGGAAGTAAAGCGTTTGAGTGAAAAAGGAAAGCCTGACATGGAAGACAACCATTCAGGTGATGTACTTGTAATGGCAGCGCCAGGCTACATCATGGGAAACGGCATGGCTCACGTTGCTGAACCTGCTATTGATTTAGGCACACATGGCGGCAACCCCGAACGTGAGAAGCTAAAAGCTGTCTTTTTTGGAATGGGACCTGACTTTCCTAAACATGAGAATTTAAAGCCGATTTCCAACCTGGACATCGCACCGACTGTTTATGAAATTTTAGGGCTGGAAACACCAAAATTCGTCGAAGGAAAAAGCATTGCTGAACTGACCGATAAATAACGAGAAGCCTGCTATCGCCGGAAGGCTGGCAGGTTTTTTTACTATTATTTTATGATCAGTTTTGAGCACCTGCCATGGCAGGAAAGTGTCTTTCCTGGTATCTTTGGAACACCCATATAACAGTAGTGACCCAAAAACCGCTCGCTAGATAGCCTGCAATCACATCGCTTGGATAATGAACCCCCAAATAAATCCTGCTTGCCCCAATCGCTGTTATCATAAAACCGCTGAAAAGAATGACGGCCACTCTTCCTGCTGGCGTTGGAACATGCCGCCACAATAGGAATGCCAGGATGCTATAAAACGAAAAAGCATTCATCGCGTGCCCGCTTGGAAAGCTATATCCGCCTATCTCAATCAGCCGATGCAAATCAGGACGAGCTCTTTCGAAATAAAGTTTCAATAATCTATTCAACATCGGCGTACAGAATACAACAGCCAGGTAAATTAATATTTCCAATCTATGCTTAAGCACTTTTAGCAGGAAGAACAAGACAAAGAGTGAAAGAACCGCTATGAATCGAATGGTTCCAATAATAGTAAAGAATTTCATTACCCTAGTCAGCCAGGCTGTTTCAGTACTCTGGATGAACGAAATTATGTACCCATCAATGCGCACTATATGATTCGCGCGTACCAAGAATGATACGGCAATGAATCCTGCTAAAGAAACTAAAAAACCAATCACAAGCTGACTATTCAACTTCATGTTGGTCCTCCCCTTTAATCAACCTCATGTTTGATTATTTTACCCTTATTGTCCCCTTTCAAAATAAAAAAGAAGGACTAATTATGTCCTTCTTGATATTTAGTAATAGGTGCATTCGCTGAGAGTCCTCACAACCACTCAGCGGGATATTTTCGCTTCGAATGGTCATGAGAGGCCTTTCATGATCACTCAATAGCTGATTTTCGTCCCGAATGGTCATAAGAGACCTTATCATGACCACTCAACAGCTGATTTTCACTTCGAATGGTCATAAGAGACCTTATTATGACCACTCTGCAGCAGATTTTTGTCCCGAATGGTCATAAGAGACCTTATCATAACCACTCAGCAGCAGATTTTCGCTTCGAATGGTCATGAGAGACCTCATCATAACCACTCAGCAGCAGATTTTCACTTCGAATGGTCATGAGAGACCTTATCATAACCACTCAGCAGTAGATTTTCGTCCCGAATGTCATAAGAGACCTTATCACAACCACTCAGCGGGATATTTTCGTCTTTGAATGGTTATGAAAGGCTTTACCATTACACTCAGCTGCGAATGGCCTCCATCAGAAACTTCTAATTCCGAGTTTCACCGTACAGACAGCTCTAACCTCTGACTACAATCGCCGGCCGCCCAACAGGATAATATTCTATTTTCTCGCAGGCTCTGATTGACTCTTCAGCGAGGCAATTCCTGCCGTCAAAAATGACTGGCTGTTTCATGCACTTTACGAGATTTGGGAGATTCAGCTGCTGGAATTCCTTCCATTCAGTGACGATGAAAAGTGCGTCTGCATGTGCAGCCGCTTCAATGGCTGAGGCGGCATACTTGATTTTATTCCCTATCACTTTTGAGGCATTTACCTGGGCGACAGGGTCATATGCTGCCACCTCTGCGCCAAGATCAGTTAAGGCGTTTGCAATTTTAATCGATGGTGCTTCCCTCATGTCATCCGTTTCTGGTTTGAAGGCAAGGCCGAGCAGGGCTATTTTTTTATCCTTAAGGTCTCCTAACCGTTTTATGGCTTTCTCTACTAGCAGTTGGTGCTGATGATCATTAATGGCAATCGTTTCTTCTAAAAGGGAAAACGGGATTCCATGCTGCCTTGATGAGTGAAGCAGGGCTTTTACATCCTTAGGAAAACATGAGCCTCCATAGCCGATTCCTGCGTTTAAAAACGCCATTCCAATCCGTTTATCTTTGCCCATGCCTTTTGCTACGTCTTCTACATCGGCACCTACAGCATCACACAGGTTGGCAATTTCATTGATAAAGCTTATTTTCGTTGCAAGGAACGCATTGGATGCATACTTGATCACTTCCGCGCTTTTCACATTGGTCAGTAAGAATGGCACATTCAAAGGCCGATACATTTCCTGGATTTTTTCTGCCGCCTCTTTATGCGCTGTTCCAATGATGATCCGATCTGCCTTCATCGTATCCATGATAGCCGACCCCTGCCTTAAGAATTCAGGGTTCGATACCATTTGAATTCCCACTTTCTTTATAAGATGATCATTTAGAAGCTGTTTAAAGTGTTCATTTGTACCCACTGGTACTGTACTCTTAATTACCACGATTGAATCCTGGACAATATGTGCGGCAAGATCCTTCGCTGCCTGTTCCAGAAAGGATAAATTCGCACGTCCATCTTCACTTTGTGGGGTACCTACGGCAATAATGATAATTTCCGCTTTGCTTATTCCTTCCTGATGAGAAGTTGTAAACCTTAGCCTGCCAGCATCATAATTTCTGGACAGCAGCTCTTCTAAGCCTGGTTCATAGATAGGGGATTTTCCATGCTTGAGGGTTTCTATTTTTTTTTGGTCCACATCAATGCAAATAACATCGTGTCCAATTTCTGCGAGACAAACTCCGGTGGACAGCCCGACATATCCAGTACCTAACACTGCAATCTTCATATCAGGTACCATCTCTCTTCAAGCTCACACCATGAGCTTTTTCATAGGAATCCTTCAAATACTCAAGTACTTCTTCTCGAATATCTACCCTCTGCAGTGCAAAGTCCAAAGTAGCTTTTACGAAGCCAATTTTATCCCCGACATCATAGCGATCTCCCTCAAAGTTATACGCTAACACTGCCTGCCGCTTACTGAGTTCATTGAGGGCATCGGTAAGCTGAAGTTCACTGCCATGGCCCACCGGGAGCTTTGCCAGCACTTCGAAGATCTCCGGCCTCAGGACATATCTGCCCATAATCGCGTACCTTGAAGGAGCATCCTCTATAGAAGGCTTTTCTACAAGAGACTCAATATAGAAAAGATTTGGTTCAAGATTTGCTCCCTTCGGTTTTATGATTCCATACTTGCTGACATCCTTCTCTGCAACACTTTGAATACCTACTACAGAGCTATTGCAGTATTCAAAGACATTGATGATTTGCTTTAAACAAGGAATTTCCGATTTAACGATATCATCCCCGAGCAAAACAGCGAAAGGTTCATTGCCAATGAAACTTTTGGCGCATAAGATGGCATGCCCGAGTCCCATTGGCTCCTTTTGCCGGACATAATAGATATTTGCAAGGCTGGAAATCCTTTCGACCTCTTCCAAAATATCGAGCTTATTCTTTTTTAATAAAGCATCTTCGAGTTCATATGATTTATCAAAATGGTCTTCTATTGATCTTTTCCCCCTGCCGATGATGATGATAATTTCCTCTATACCTGAAGCAACGGCTTCCTCGACAATATATTGGATGGTCGGCTTATCAACAATCGGCAGCATTTCCTTGGGCTGCGCTTTTGTTGCCGGTAAAAAACGAGTCCCGAGGCCAGCCGCCGGGATTATAGCTTTTCTGATCTTCATATGCTGCCTCCCTTTTGAATTCCATAATTCTTTATATTCAAAAGTGCAACCCCCGCTCACGTTATAAGCCTACATTCCGAAAAGACTTTACAGACAAAGCTCCCTTCATTTCATGGAATCAAGACGATGGATGTCATGATTCTTTCCGCGTTGCGAATGTACTACCTTTTTTGATTCTCGCTTTTTTGAAATTAGTTAATTCGTGTATGGCTGATATGTACGGCTATTTCTATAACTAGGAAAATACATGTTTTCTGTACAGTGGAAGCTGCAGAACCGTTTTAGAAGGCTTGCGCTTTTTTTCTATCAGCCAAGACTGTAAAATAGACTTGAAAGGAAGTGGACAGATGGCGAATTCAGTAGCTGGCACGAATCAATCACATTTGACACAATATATCCCGCCTAAAGGGGAATACGAACGATTTGAAGATGATGATCATTACTTGGAGAAGGTAAAGGAATGGGGACTAAGTACAAAAAAAGAATTCTGGTACAAAGACAGAAACCAACATTGCCTTGTTAAAATAAAGGGATATGAGATTTTTGGAGAAACCGCGGAATACAACACGCTGGTAATCGAATTTCAGGACGGTAACCTCACCTGCATCCAACCTGCATATTTAAAAGAAATGCAGGCATCAAGCTTCGGGAAGGAAATCATAATTCAAAATGCTGATACCCGAGCAGAGAGCATTCTTGCAGAACCCACAGCATCAGAAATCAAAACCGAAACTAAACCCGCAGCTCCAGTTTTAGAAGAACCGCAAAAAGAAAATCCTGCAAAAAAGGCAAAAGAAAAAAAAGAAAAGCAGCCAAAATTAGTGTTGCCTGAAGAAAAAGTTCACTTTACAGCAAAAGTTAAGCAGTTTGCCTTGAGCTGGAATCATTTTAACGAAGATAACGATGAAGTAGTCGTATTTGAGGACGTAAGAATTGAACAGGATGAACCCATTGAGGTCGGCCTTGCCTGGGGATCTCACAGTAAAACACTAAAAAAACTTGAATTAGAGCCAGGACAGCTACTGGAATTTGACGGTAAAATCGTCAAGAAAAGCCTGCCGAAGGGTAAGGATGTTGAAGATGAGGCTCTTCTTTTAGAAGTATCCGTAGCTTATAAAATTAATAACCCTTCAAAAATCGTTAAAAAATAGAACAATGGACTGGCCTTAGATATAGCCAGTCCATTGTTTTATTTTGAAAAGGTTTCAATAAATTGAATCAGCGCTGGACCTAGCAGGACGATAAACAAGCTCGGGAAAATGAATAGCACAAGCGGGAAAAGCATTTTGACTGGAGCCTTCATTGCCTCTTCCTCTGCCCGCTGCCTCCTTCGTTCACGCACTTCATTTGACTGGACACGAAGCACCTGCACCATCCCAATTCCCAGCTTCTCTGCCTGGAGGATGCTGCTGACAAAAGCTCGGACCTCTTCTACTTCCACCCTTAGCTTTATCCCTGAAAGCGCCTCTCTTCTCGTCCTGCCAAGCCTTAATTCTTCAAGGCTGCGATGAAATTCAGCTGAAAGGACTCCTTCTTTCTTTGAGACGACCTTGCTGACCGCTGAGTCAAACCCAAGACCTGCTTCAAGGCTTACGGTCAAGAGATCCAGAATATCTGGCAATTCCTTCAGTGCACTTCGATTTCGAGCCTTCTTCTTCAGGTTAAGGTAATAATGCGGGAGAACCGCACCAGCTCCGAGCCCGACAATGAAAAACAGGAATATTCCTGCATAGCCAGTCTGGAGCAGGGCTCCATATGCACCTGCTAAAAGTGGAAAAAGCAGCATGATGGAAATCTGTAATAATCTAAAATCGACAGGGGTCATCCCAAAAGGGCTTCCGGCGAGAAGAAGCTTTGTTTCAATCTTCGCTTCTTTCTCACCAGGCATTTTTTTCTTAAAGCTTCTTTTAAAATCGTTGAGCAGTGGCTTGACGATCCGTTCATACAATGTTGCATGACTAACTTTTTCTTCAGCAGGCACTTCATTTTCCTTAACCCCGCTGACAAAAGCCGACATCCGCTTTTTCATGTATGAGGATTTCTCTACCCTTATTAAATATAATCCGTAAATCAGCAGGGAAACGGTCACAAAAAAAGTAAAATAAATCATCACTACACCTCAATTGATGTAATTTTACGAATGAGAGTAAATCCAATGATTCCTGAGACTAAACCTGCAACGGTCAGAACAATTCCAATGGGATGCCTGAATAACGTCCCAATGTATTCAGGTTCGATCAGATAAATCACGAACGCGAGAATAATAGGCAATAACCCGATGATAATTCCAGAAAGGCGGCCCTGAGCGGTCAGCGAGGAAATTTGACGGTGGATTTTCGTTCTTTCCCTGATGGTTTGAACAATCCTGTCTAGTACCGTGGCAAGATTTCCGCCAACCTGCCTTTGAATCAGGATAGCCTGGATCATCAAGTCCAGATCCTCACTGGGCATGCGCTCCTTAAGATCATTCAAGGAATCTTCAAGGCTTGCGCCATATTGCATTTCCTTTATGACACTGTCCATTTCTTCCTTAATTGGAGAGCCAGCCTCCTCAACAACAGCCTTCAATGCCTGCTGAAAGCTGAAGCCTGCTCTTAAGGAACCAACAATTGTAGAAATCATATCAGGCAATCCTTCATTAAATTTATTGATGCGCTCCTTCTGTTTCTTTTTCACATACCAGCGAGGAAACATAAAACCCAGCATAAATCCTAAAAGGATAAAGAAGAAATTTCCGGTTAACAGGAATAAAAGTGAACCGCCTAATCCAGCCGCGATCCACTGGAACATGATATATTCCTCAGGCTTGATTGGTAGTCCTGTCCGCCGCAGCATTGTCTCAAGCTTTGAGTTCTTCTCCTTCGTAAGCATTTTTTTTCGGACTCTTTGCTTGGTCATTTGATAATAGACCATTAAATCGTAATGCTTTCTGTCCAATTTTGTGCCGCTGGAAAGATACTTTTCGATTCGCTTTTCCAGCCGCTTGTCAGAGAGAAAAACCCTTTGAAATAAAGATAAGAATAACAGGAAAGCCGTCAGCAGGAAGAACGCGGATATAGCATAAATCATTCTCCCCACTCCTCACTCTCAATGAAAACATTGGCTGGGATATGAATACCTGAAGCTTCGAGCCGTTCATAAAACTTAGGACGGACTCCTGTTGGTACTAGACGCCCAATAATTTTGCCAGCATCATTTACTCCCTGCTGTTTAAAGGTAAACACATCCTGCAGGACAATGACATCACCTTCCATCCCCTGCACTTCGGTGATGCTTGTAATTTTCCTTGACCCATCCTTTAAGCGGGACTGCTGGATAATGACATCGATCGCTCCGGCAATTTGCTCCCTGATCGCTTTTACAGGAAGTTCAACTCCGGCAAGCAAAACCATCGTTTCCAGACGGGCAATCATGTCTCTGGCACTATTTGAGTGACCGGTTGCAAGCGAGCCATCGTGACCAGTATTCATAGCCTGCAGCATATCAAGTGCCTCAGCGCCGCGCACCTCGCCGATGACAACCCGGTCTGGCCTCATCCTCAAAGAATTTCTGACAAGATCCCTGATGGTAATTGAACCCTTTCCTTCTATATTGGGCGGCCTTGATTCCAATGAGACGACATGATCCTGGCCAAGCTGGAGCTCAGCTGCATCCTCAATCGTAATAATTCTTTCATCATGCGGAATAAAATTGGACAACACATTCAAAGTCGTTGTCTTTCCAGAGCCTGTTCCCCCGGAGACGAAAATATTAAGGCGGGCTTTTACACAGGCATCAAGAAAGATCGCCATTTCTTCACTCAGTGTGCCAAAGTTTATTAAATCCTCAATTTGGAACGGTTCCTTGGAGAACTTTCGTATGGTGATTGTCGGACCTTTCAAGGCAAGCGGAGGAATAATGGCATTCACACGGGAACCGTCCGGAAGCCTTGCGTCAACCATTGGAGAGCTTTCATCAATCCGTCTGCCGAGCGGTGCGACAATTTTTTCAATGATGCTCATGACATGCTCGTCATCCCGGAATTTAATCGAGGTCATTTCGATTTTTCCTTTACGCTCGCAATAAACCTGATTGGGACCATTTACCATGACCTCACTCACATCTTCGTCAATGAGGAGTGGATTAATCGGTCCAAAGCCTGTAAGGTCATTCCTCAGTTCATCAACGACTTTTTTGCGGTCAATGCTCCCGCGGAATTGCTCGTCATCCTTCATGATCTCGATCGCCATGCCATCAAGCCTTGGAATGATTTCTTCAACTGGGGCATCCTTGAATTCCTGCAGGATTTGTTTATGGATAAGGTTTTTTAACTCCTGATGCTTATCCTGCTTTCTTTGCTCTTCAGGATTCACCGCTTCCTTCTTTGGATCCCTGAAAACAGCCCTAATGTCCATTTTCGGCTGAGGGACAGCTTCGTTGGACAATGCCGCTGCTTGTTCTTCATCTCCCGCAGCATGCTGCGTCCTTTCCTGGATACGATTTAGAAGGCTCATTATTCCGCTCCTCCTTTTGTCCGTTTTCTGCCGATTAATTTTGATAAAAATGAAGGACCCTTAGGTTCTTTAAAAAGTGTGATTTCCCTGCGGCTCGTAATCCGTTCAGCCATTTTGAATATCGCTTTTGCGACATCCGTCTTCCCCTGGTTCACGACAAATGGAATTCCGATATTAAGAGATTGTGAGCATGTTTGAAAATCATTTGGTATATACACCGGATCCTCATAACCAAGAATCCTTGCCGCGTCCACAGCCTGGATAACGCTTTCCATGTTCGCACGGTTCACGACAAGGGTGACCTTGTTATGAAGCTCAAGTATTTCAAAAGTTTCAAGCATCAGCTTTGTATTTTTCAAGGCGGTCATTTCAAGATTTGCCATCACCATGATCTGATCCGCTTTTTCAGCAATATGTACTGTTTGATCGCTTAAACCGACACCGGTATCGACTACCACATAATCATAGTTTACTAGCAGAAGATCAATGATTTTATCGACACCCTCCTTGGTGACAAGGTCGGCAAATTCGGGACGTTCAGGGGCTGCTAGCACTCTTACTCCGCTCTCATGTCTGGATAGATAGCCTGCCAGACTGTGTTCATCTAAAGTGCCGATACCTTCAATTACTTCCTTGATCGTGAAGGCTGACTTCAGGTCCATTGCCAGCCCCACGTCTCCAAATTGGAAATCCCCGTCAAGGATTGCTACCGAGATATTCTTTTTCACCAGGGCTCCAGCCAGATTGACCGTCAAAGTCGTGCGACCAATCCCGCCTTTTGCGCTGCAAACGGCAATAAGCTCGCCGCGTTTGTTCTTTGCCGGCTTTATTTCATGTGTTTGCAGTTCAGTTGCGTCTTCCATGATTGATCACCCTCCGTTAACCTCAATCTTTATCGCTTTCGCCAGTTACATTCTGTTCTTTTATTACGGGCCGTTTATTCAGCATAAAATGAATATTTCCCTGTTCAGCGGAATTTACTAGTTTTAGAGCATCCTCTGGTTTTAACTCAACAGTAACTGTTGTATATTCTGTATATGGCTCCTGTGAATCCTCAGGTAAAACCATTTTTCTGCCCACTGCCAGGACTCTGGCTTTCTGGAGAATAATTTGTGATTCTACCTTTGGTTGTGGTCCGTCAATTTTTTTTGTAAACATAATATCCACTTCATCTTCTGGTTCAATCAGGTTTGAGGCGGATTGATTTAAATTAACTCCTACTGAAACCGCCCGATATCCGTCCCTGACCTTACGCGATACATAGGTGGCTTCAGAAGTTTCTGTCCCAAGTCTGTGGGAAAGAACTGGCTCACCCTGCTCGATCGTTGCATTTGCCAGCTTGCCTTCTGCATCCTTTATGCTTTTAAGAGAATTGGCATGCAGCGCTTTTTGAGGAACAGCTGCCAGCATCAGTTTTTGAGCTGTTATTCGCTCGTTCTTTTCAATTCTTTCCTTGGCGACAACGATTTCTACAAGGTTACTGTTCATTGTCTTTTCTGCCTTTACTTGACTCATATATTGAAAGAAAAAAAATGTTGTTACGATCCCCATTAACAATGCGAGGACCAAAACAAGCTTTGATCGCATTTTGATCACCTACTCCGTTATTCGAATGCTGTATGCGCCTTTGAAAACGCCTGTTTTTGTTTCAAAACCTGTACCTGGTCTTTCTATGAACATACCTTTGATGGATGTATCCATACTATCCATTGGGTCTGTTATGTAAAAATAAGTAAAGCCGGTAATTTTCACTTCTTTTACCTGATTGACATCATGGCTGTATGGAGTATAGACAGGAATAAGGATGATCCTCGAGCAATCTCTGTCATGGATATCTCTTGGAAGTTCAGGGCACGAATTTATTTTTTCTTTGATGACCTCCCTTGTTTTCCCTGCGATATTCCCCGTCTGTGTGGCGATGATATCATTTACTGCCAATTCCTCCTGATAACCGTTACGGAGGTTTTCCTCATAAGATCTAGCCCCGGTGCTGCCTAAAGCAAGGACGCCAAAGTTACCGTACTCAACACCACCGCTATCTACTTTAAGCTGATATTCCTTATAGAACTCAAGAGGGATGCTATCATCAATTCCAAGAGGAGCCGCTCCTTCTGCCCTTCCCATTGTTCTCAGTTCCGCAGCGGAATGTGCGTGAACATTGACCGTTTCCATTCCAATCAATTTTGAAAAAGCTAAAGAAACTGTTTTTGACAGGTCGATAGCCACCTTTTTCTCCATTTCAATAGAAAGGTTGTCTATCGTTGATCCATTGTTATGTGCAGTTACTATACTCCTTGTCACCTCATCAACCTTTGGCTCATTGTTCGTCAGCTCCTGTGCACCTGAAAGGACTGCGGCATTGGCTGTTTTTTGCAGCTCTGCTTTGGTCATATAAAGCATTCCGCCATCAATCGCCAGACCAGCGATACAGAGAAGGACTAGAAGTGACATGGCTGCCAGAATGAGTGAGTTTCCTGATTCCTCTGCAAAAATTTTTCTTATCATCTGATCCCCCTACTCAACCCGGATTGTGGACTCCGCCTTGATTGACAATGCTGAAGGAAACAAGCTGGATACAAACGGAGTAAAAAAGTGAAAAGGATACTCAAGCTTTACCGTTAAATATTCACCCGAATCCCGGGCAGCTTCTCCAGGTGAGATATTAATTTTCAATTGATCAATTTCTTTTAACTGAACATAATCTTTCGCAAACGCGATGATCTTTGTATCACTCTCCCCAAGGCTCCCAACCCGTACCGTCTCTTGGGCCGCCATATGAAGATGGGTGTAGGAATACATCATTCGGCCAAAATCAAGAATGCCAACCAGTATTAGCAAAAGCACCGGCAGGATGAGAGCGGTCTCAACTAAAGATTGTCCACGCTCATCCTTCCTCATAGCAGTCCCCCTCCTGTTTGGAAGACAACAGCAGCAATTGCACCGATGGCGATCGCTACACCATAAGGATAGGTAGCAGTTAAACCTTCTTTGTCCACTAAAA
This sequence comes from Bacillus sp. JJ1122, assembly GCF_036964885.1. Taxonomy (NCBI): domain Bacteria; kingdom Bacillati; phylum Bacillota; class Bacilli; order Caryophanales; family Bacillaceae; genus Bacillus; species Bacillus sp. JJ1122. Next base: position 68,307 of record NZ_JBALQL010000009.1, read on the forward strand.
GAGGAATCCTCATGCCGCTCCGCAATCCACCGAAAAACATTCCAATTTGTCTGATCCTGCCCCATGCTCCCTTGCGAAAAAACAGAACAACAAAAGCGAGGATGCCCCCAGCCAGTGCCATATAGACTGCAGCCGTCAAGACAAAGACCGTGCCTTTAAGTCCACCAATCACAGCCAGAAGCTTCACATCCCCTGCTCCCATTCCTCCCATAAAATAAGGGATGAGTAAAACGGCAAAACCGACAATGGTTCCGGCTACCGTGAATCCCAGTCCACTGAATCCGTCAGTAGCAAAATGGATAATCAGCGCAAGGAGCAAGAAAGGCAACAGGACTTTATTATAAATTTTTCGTTCTTTTACATCGGTAATCACACATATCACCAGTAAGATCATTAACAAATAATCATTCCACATACTTTTTACCTCGTTTCATCGACGAGTTTTAAAAAAAGCCCCACGTTTTTCAACGCGAGGCTCTTTCTGCCTGTACCTCTGACTGGCAAGTTTATTGTTTAGTTAAACCAGTAATGGATAACAAAGAAAAATTAATGTAATTATAGCAGGTTAAATTGTTTTACACGGTAGATCCTATTAATTATTTCTATTTGTCACAGTAGTAGTGACTTCAGTAAACATTGCCAAAATTTGTTCGCGTAATAAAGCTAATACTCCTACTACTGCTACTGCAATAACGCCTAGAACCAATCCATACTCCGTCATACCTTGTCCTTGCTCTTCAGTAAATAATGCTTTCATTTTTGCTTTCATTGTTTATTTCCCCTTTTCACTTAGTAGTTTGATCAAATGACCGACTTCCGTTCCTGTATTCCGGATTGTGCCTTCTGGAAGCTCGAATACGGAATACGCACCTTTGTAGCGCTTTCCAATTTTCGCAGGTTCTAGCTGTTCGTCTGCACCTACAATTTCATTGTTCTCGTTGATGTAAAGAACATCGATGGAATAGTTCATAAAAAAGGTATGGATGGACGGGCAGGGCTGTATGTAGAGACTGTGTCCTTCTGGCAAGCATTTCGTCAGCATCAACCCTTTAAATCTGCTAAGAAAGGTATCTGCTACTTTTACATGTGCTGCCAGTTCTTTGCCGTTCGATAGATTCAACAGTCTCATTCATTTTTCACCTCCGTCTGTACAAAAATAACCCCGCCTTTGCCGAAAGGGGGGTTAGATGAACAAATGTCATGTAATTCACCCTGATCTTTCGGTAGCTGGCTGGCTTAGCACTTTAGTGCAGTAGCCCCTGTAGCTTTGCGTCGCTGGCTTTCACCAGGTTTGCCTTTATCGAGATTCAGTGCATGTCCGACTGATCTCTTATCCACATCATAATTTGAAACAAAGTTCTACAAAACCCACCATAATGCCTGATTTTTCTGAAAAATAAAATAAGATTATTGACTCAGGAAAATCAAACTATTGCTCCGACAAGTAGTTCAACATAACCATTTTAATTTCTTTATCCTTTAATCCTGAATCTTTCCCGAGTAAAACGGATGAGAAAAGCTCTATACATTGGCATAGGTCTTGTCTCATTTAATAGGTAAATAGAGTGGTTTTTCATGAATTTTTATTAGCTTATAGGACAAAATTATGATAAAAAATGGTTTAAAAAATTTTTTTTATGAAATTTTGCTGGAAAAGAAAAGATTTGCATTTCTAAATGAGAACAGTCATGCTTAAGAGGATAAAATCAAACTAACAAGAGGACAAGCAGGTGAAATTATGATCGAAATTAAAACTTCAACAATAAGTGATGGAGAATTCAATAGAGGGGTATTTGCCACTCGTGACATAGCGAAAGGCGAACTGATCCATGAAGCACCGGTTCTTTCCTATCCCAATGACGACCATGTACACATAGAGAAAACTGCTTTGGCTGACTATGCGTTCGAGTATGGCATCAATCACTCGTGCATCCTGCTAGGGTATGGGATGCTGTTTAACCATTCCTATGAACCAAATGCGACGTATGAAATCAATTTTGACAATCATACTTTTGATTTTTTTGCATACCGTGACATCCGTGCCGGAGAAGAAATCATGATTAACTATAATGGCGAAGTCGATAACAATGACCCGCTTTGGTTTAATGAAGATAAAGAAAAATAAATTTACCCAACAAAATGCGGCTTTCCCTTACTAATGGAAAGCCGCATTTTTATTATTTTTTTGGCTCTGTTAATCAGGACTGTTGATTTCCGTTCCAGGCGCTTCGCTTT
>NZ_JBALQL010000009.1:70546-82820 GCF_036964885.1 Bacillus sp. JJ1122
ACACTGAATAGCTTCCTCGAAACTGCCCACGCACGATGAAAATGCGCTAGCATTTTCGGAGGAGTCTACGCGCCTTCCACTACAATCAACAGGTTATAAAAATCAACATTCAACTATAACAGAGCCTATTTTTTTAAAGCATTCACTATGTAATCCAGTTCAACCTTTATGGTTGTTCCTTTTCCTACTGAGCTCTCAATCTTCATTGTTCCGTTGTGTTCCTGGATGATTTTATTGCTGATGGTTAGTCCCAGGCCGATTCCTTTATCTTTGGTGGTATAAAACGGCGTACCAAGATGGCGCAGTAATTCAGCTGCTATTCCGGGACCCTCATCTGAAATATGGACATGAACTTTTCCTGCCTCGTTTATGTTGATGTCAATGTGGATAATTCCACCGTTAGGCATCGATTCAATTGCGTTTTTTAGGAAATTTAAAAATACTTGCTTCAGCTGATGCGGGTTGCACAGCAGTTCAATCTTGGTTTGTGGATAATTTGTTATGATCTGCACGTTATGCATGATTGCCTGTGGATGGATGACATTAATCGTGCTGTCCACTATCGCACACAATTCACCTTTTACAAATTGAACAGCCTGTGGCTTTGCCAGCGACATAAATTCATTTACAATCATATCGATTCTATCCAATTCGTTCATGATGATCATTAAGTAATCTGACTGTTTTTGTTTATCTGTGCTCGTTTGCAATAACTTGGAAAAGCCTTTTAATGCGGTCAGCGGATTCCTGATTTCATGTGCTACTCCTGCAGCTAGTTGACCGGTAATCGACAGACGGTCCAAATTTCGAATGGCTGCATCATTTTTCACACGATCCGTAATATTCCTGCCGACACTTACAAAGGAATCAACTTCCTTTTTTTCATTGTAAATCGGAGAAATATTATATTCTGTATAAACAATGGAATTCTTATCAACTGTCCTGAATTTTTTCCTAAGCAGCTGCGGTTCACCCGTTTTCAGAATCTCTTCAATTTTCTCATCAAGTATAGCCTCTTCTTCCGAACATAAAAATTCCTCTAGTTTTCTCCCAACAATCTTTTCAGGTGGAAGTCCAATGACTTTTTCATGTGACGGAGAGGCATAAACGATTTTTTTATCCTTTGTGAATACCTTAATCATATCACTTGTATTTTCAGTGATTAATTCATAGAGCTCTCGGGTTCTGTGCAATTCATTTTCCATCCTCACAATACTGGTAATATCACGATAAATGGCAATGATCGCGATAATTTCCCCTTTTTTGTTTCGAAAAGGAGAATAAGAGACTGCTATATCCAGCATTGATCCGTCTTTATGATACCGTTGAGTGATCATGTTGGCATATGTTTTGCCATTCTTGACATCATTTATAAGATCCCCAACAAAATCCGGATTCGAAAACTCATAAAATGTTTTTCCTATAAGGTCTTCCTCTGTATAGCCAAAAATTTCAGTATACATATGGTTGATCCTTACAAAGCGATTCTCCATATCGACAATAGCAAATCCGTCAGCCGTACAATTCAAAAATAAATCTAGCAGCTCATCCGGATTATAAATTGATTCGTCATCAGTTCCAAACAAAGGGAAACTATTACGCATAGAGATTTCTCCAAACTTTCATAAACTTTACAACTTCATTTTACAGAAAGTTGCGATTTATCAAAAGAAGTATTTTTTATCAAGTATATTATCGTTTGGTCCTGTTTTCATTAAGTTATACCGCCTACTAATAAAAAATCCCGGAATTCCGGGATTGATTTTACACATTCATATCTCTTTTTCTATAAAATATATAAGTTGCAGCTAAAAGGATGAGAATCAGCATGAATGATATAGCAAGATACACGAAATTGAAACTTCCGTCATTTAAAATATCCTTGGCATCGTAATATTTGAACGGTGTGAAATACTTCAACCCTTCCAGCTTTTCGTTCATATCGATTGCAATGGATAGGATAAAAAAGATGAGCAGGATTCCGGTCGATAAAGAATTGGCCTTTTTGGCATTTATTAAAATAGCTGCTACAGCCGTTCCAACGACCAGAAAGATCAACTGGAGGATGAACATGCCAATCATAAGCATCGTGATATCACCGGTTACGTTTTCTCCGTCTGCATATTTTTGCACCATTCCGATTGAGGTGGCTAACGTTACTAAATTAATGATGATGATATTCATCAAGGCAGCCGCCAATTTGGACGTCATCATTCGATTTCTGGAAATAGGTTTTACCAAAAGGAATTCAATTGTCTTGTCTCTTTCTTCCTTGGAAATAATATTGGCTCCCAGCATGGCTGCGTGGATGGCTGCCATAACAGCCAGGTACAAAAAAAGGACGCCGTAATAGCCAATTGGCGAAGACAAATCAAATGACCCAATCCCCATAATGGCCTGCAGCGATTTTGGCATATCGGCCATCAGTGCATTCATTGATTGTCCTGAGCTGCCGAGACTTGCATATTTCCCCATACCCGAAGCAACCATGAAAATGACGCCGATGCTCCAGATGATCAACGATTTCCGATTAGCTTTCATTTCCATTTTGAAAATATTCATAGCATTACCTCCTCTCTAGACGGAATGGACATCTTTTTTCACGTACATATAATAGGCAGCTGCAATGGCGGTGATGAAAAAAACAACTGCGACGATGATAAATGAAGTTTCATAGGCCATATTTTTCACGATAAATGCCGAATCAAAGTAATTGAAGGGTGTTAAATATCTTAAACCCTTATCTTCAGCAGTTGAGCTAATCATTCCCAGCATGAAAAATCCAAACACAGTGCCAAGCGAGACTGTGATCACAGATTTAATTCGCGGGAAGACAACGGACACAAGGATTCCCAGCGCAAGGAACATCATCTGGATGAAAAATAATGTGATTGAAACCAGCAGCAGTGCATTTCTGCTAAAATCATTGCCGGCAACCATTGAAGCAATTATTGTTGCTGCCGCTGTAAAAACAATATTTGTTGCCACTAAAGAAACCAATGCTGCCAGAAGCTTTGAAGTCACAATCTGTTTCCGTGTAACCGGCTTTGTCAGCAGGAAATCGGCTGTTTTCTCCCTTGTTTCCTTGGACAAAATGGAGGTTCCGAGATTCATAGCCTGAATAGCTCCCGCAAGCTTGATGTATAAAAATGCGTACGAAAAGAATCCAAGCATGGTTGCGATACTGTCTACTGATAGGCCGATTGCTTTCCTTAACTCAACGGGAAAGCCTTCGAGCAGCTGTTTGAATTCCTCTGCATCTTTTGAAAAGGAGGGGAACATTGAAAGAAACAGAGCGACTAAAGCCACCAGTGAGATAGACCAAACAATGGTGGATTTCCGGTAAGCCTTCAATTCATGAAGGAACATATTCATGGTTTTAGGCCTCCTTTTCGTAATAATGCATGAAAATCTCTTCTAGGTCTGGTTCTTCTACCCATAGGTTCTCAATCTCAATTTCTGCGACTTTTTTCATGATGGAGTTAATATTGCCCCTGAATAAAAAGCTGATGGTATTGCCATCCTGCTCAAGCTGATTAACGCCTTCAACTTTGAAATGCTCTTTTCCCATGTGTAAACTTGTTTCTACTTTGAATTTCTTATACGTATTTTCTTTCAGCGTGCTGATCTTCTCAACCGTCACAATCCTGCCGTCCTTGATGATCGCCACCCTGTCGCACAGCCTCTGAACCTCGCTTAAAATATGGGAGGAGAATAAAATGGTTGCACCCTTCTTATTTTCTTTTTCAAGCAGTTCAAAGAACTTTTGCTGCATGAGCGGATCAAGACCGCTGGTTGGTTCATCGAGGATAATCAGCTTCGGTTCGTGCAGAAGCCCCTGGACAATGCCGACCTTCTTTTTGTTTCCGAGGGAGAGGTCATCAATTTTCTTGGTGAGGTCAAGCTCCATGATTTCTGCCAGTTCCTTGATCCGATTGGTGCAATCCTTTTTATAAAAGCTTGCTGAATATTTAAGGAGATCTAGGACCTTCATATTGTCATAGTAAAAAACCTCGGAAGGCAGATAGCCAATTTCCTTCTTAATCTCAGGTGCTGCGGTGATGATATCCTTGCCGAAAATCGTTGCACTGCCGCTTGTCGGGTAGATCAGCGACAACAAGGTTCTGATCGTCGTTGATTTCCCCGCACCATTTGGCCCGATGAATCCGAATATTTCTCCTTCCTCTACATTGAAACTGACATCCTCAATCCCCCTGGCCTTGCCGTACATTTTGGTCAGTTTTTTAATCTCGATTACATTCATGCCAGACCCTCCCTTAATTATCTATAAATAAGGTAAATCTATTTATTGCTTATAAAACGACTTCTTCAGCATCTCAATATACACTTCTGCCTCTTTAAAGGCTTCATCGAAATCATGTGGACCTTTATTGAGTTGTTTTGTTTTTTTAAGCTCCTGATTGCTGAAGCCTTCTAAAGTCCACATGATGATATTGATTGTTCTCGGAATGTCCGTTCCATCATGGAATTTGCCCAGATCAATATTATCGAATAACCTCGCGTAGCTCGCATGCATCAGGTCTGTATTCGTGCTGGCCAGCTCATTCTTGACTTCTTCAGCGGTTTCCATCGAGGCTGAAATCATAAAATCGAAAACCTCCGGGTATTTGATCATCATCCTGCTTTTAGAAATCATCAAATTTTTCAGCCTTTCAAAAATATCCCGCTCACTGAAATCCATTTCATTGAAGAAATCCTCCGTCAGTACCCTGACAAAGTGGTTATATAAAAAAATGTACAATTCTTTTTTATTGTTGAAGTAATGAAATAACAGGCCTTTTGATATTCCCGCGGCTTTGACCATTTCATTGGTGGATGCATTATCATACCCCTTTTGGGCGAACTCCTTGAGAACAGCGTTCAGGATCCGTTCTTGCTTTTCTTTATTTAAACTAAAAAATTTTGAAGACATCATGCCCTCCTTAGCATCATATTGACCAAACTGGTCAAATATATTCTATTCCTAATTGACCAATATGGTCAATGATATTTATATTCTATTTTTCGACATAGAAAAAGCTGCCTCAACGAAGGATAAGACAGCCTGATTGTTACTATATTTTTCGAATGATGGCCCTAACCGGACTTCCATCTGCATCCCCCAGCGGCAGAGGTAACGCAGCAAGTTCATATCCACCTGGTTCAATCTGATCAAGCACCAGCCCCTCAAGGATATGGATGCCATGGCGGTTAAGCTCATGATGGGCACTAAGTTCCTTGCTGTCCAACGGATCGACGGATGGCAAATCTAACCCGAGAAGCTGCACACCATGCTCTGCTAGATATGCCGCTAATTCTGGCTCGATATGAGGAATGGATTCAGGGAAAACTGTTTTATCGTTCCAGGAATCTGTTTTAATTAACAAACGCTTTACTCCCTGTAACGGAACATCCTGCACATCCTTTATGCCGATACTTGGCGGCTGCTGCAACTGAATGACCTTCGCCTCTCCGATATATAGATTGAAATCAAGTTCGATGACTTTTTTTCCATTGCTATCAAAATGGAACGGAGCATCAATATGAGTTCCGGTATGGGTACTCATCGTTACCTGGCCAACATTCACAGAGCCACTTTCCTCCATGCTCCAGCTAACTTCATAATGAAAAGGGGTATCACCAGGCCAAACAGGAATTTTATTGTTCAAAATTTGTGAAATATCAATCCATGATCCCATTAGGTTTCCTTCTTTCTAATAGTCTCTTAATTTTTATTTTTGGCTGTATTCGCATTCCATATAGTTTGAGAGTAATAAGTACGATTAGAGCTACCGAAAAGAGCGAGAGATGCTCCAAAATATACTTTTAAATCTTACAGCTTTGTCCTTAAGCTCCAAAGCTCAGGGAAGAATCTATGGTCCACGACCTTTTTCAGATAGGATACTCCCGCAGAACCGCCTGTTCCCATTTTGTGGCCGATGATTCTTTCCACGGTGCTCATATGGTTAAAACGCCATAGCTGCTGCTGGCAGCCGATATCAACCAGTTTCTCAGCCAGTTCATATAAATCCCAATATTGGTCCACATTACGATATACAGTCAGCCACGCTTCCTCGACACTGGCATTTGGTTCGTATGGTGCGGACCAGTCCCTATTGAGCGCTTCCTCATCAATTGGAAGACCACGCATAGCAAGTGCGCTTATGGCCGCATCATAAATGCTGCGTTCATGGAGCGCATTTTCCATTTGTTTGAACAGTTCTCCGTCATGCTTATATACCGATAACACATGCGCATTCTTTTGTCCTAATGCGAATTCAATCATGCGGTTCTGGTATGACTGGAATCCCGAAGAGTGCCCAAGCTTGTCGCGGAATTCCATGTATTCAGACGGTGTCAAAGTAGATAATACACTCCATGATTGAATCAATTGCTGCTGGATCCTTGACACCCTCGAAAGCATCTTGAAGGATGGCTCCAAATCATTCTTCCGGATGCATTCAATCGCTGCACTTACCTCGTGTAAAATCAGCTTCATCCACAGCTCACTAGCCTGATGGATGATAATGAACAGCATTTCGTCATGGTGATCCGACAAACGCTGCTGGCTCGACAGAATTTTATCCAGCTGCAAATAGCTGCCATAAGACATCTCTTTTTCAAAGTCCGTATGAATCTTCTCTTTTTCAAGTTCTGATTTTTGTTGTTCCTTCATCAATTGACCCCTCCCAATTAAATCACTACTTTTCACTACGTGGTGGATGTTTCAGTTTATTTTTAGAATGAATCCGCTTACATTATTTTCAGTTTAGTCAAGTTCCAACAAGTGGACCGATCTTCAAATACATAGGATAAGGAATGACTTAGACCACTCTTGGCAACTAGAGAAATCGTAACAAGAACGAATGCTATCGTCAATATAAGGTCTATAATACTAAAAGAATATTAACGATTGATACAAAAGAAAAAACAGCCTCGGTTTTAGTTTCGGAGGCTGTTTTTACAGGGTTGCAAATGTATTTACAGGCAATTTTGGTTAATGTTAAATTTTACGCGAAACGGTAGTAGATTAATAAAAATGCTGCTAGCACAAAAATGAAGTTCAAGAAAACGAAAATGAATTGATCTGTTTTTGTCTTGTGCATTTTAATTGGCGGGTTATAGAAGGAAACTCCTTCGATGATAAAGATAATCAGGACAATATGGACCATAAAATGGCCAATGATTTCAGTGAATCCAAAAAGCATTGTTGTTAGGATGAAAATGGTTGTTACGACAAAGCCAAGAACCCTGTTTAGAATCCCTACGACTAGCAGATAACCTACGACGAATTCTACAAAGGCAGCCATTACGATAAAAGCAGCAGGCTCAAATCCAAAGGTAGGCACACCATGATTTGCGACAATATCGAGAGACATCGTTGGATATACCCACTTTTCAACCGCTACCCAGCATAAGGAAAGCCCAGTTCCTAAATATAAGAATGGAAAACCAACCTTCTCGAGCTTCGTATTGCCGACGAGCAATACACCGATGATTGCTACGTAAAAGCCATAATCAAGCATGTGGAAAATTCCTTGATGCATTGTCACATTTGTAAACAAGAACAATAATATCGCAGCACCGATTTTTGTAGCAATATGGTGCGGAATCGCGAGGAATCCAATTGTCATCCAGATAAGAATCGTCATCCATGTTGTTTCCACATGGAATTCTGGCGCAAATAATGTTCCGTTTGATATTTGGATCAATAATGCAGCAGCTGTACCATACTTCAGTAAGTATCTTGAGTACTTTCTGAAACTGGAAAAGAAATCATCCATTTTTTTTATGAGTGGCCACTCTGCCGTTTTTGGGATGATTAATGTAAGTACAGCAAGAACAACGGCGGCCACTAAAGCAAGCCCCATGAATAATGGGGACATGATGTTTACAATTGTTTCCTTATGAGGGGTAACCTCCGTAAACCATTTAACGTGAGCTTGTGTATAAAAAGGTGTTAAGATTAAACCTAATCCTAGAATAATTTGAAATAATTTTTTCATGATTGCTCCTCCTTGAAAATATAAACACTATCGATATAGTAATAATACAATGTACCTAGATGATTTAGATGATGAAGATTTGAACATTATGTGAATAAATTCACATTGAAGAGAGTGATTAACGCTAATGTGGCTGGTTTCTTTTTGGGCCAGCCTATTGACGATATTAGTTAACATGTTTCACATTTTCGGGCATCAATAGTTTTATTGGTTACCAATCCCTCACTCGCTTACTCTTTTTGGCACAAGGGTCTTAATTGGTTACCGGTTTAGCAAGCTTTTTTCTTCTTCAAAAGAGTAATGTTATCAAGAGTTTCTGCTTTATCTCCCATACCAATCATCTCCGCATTATGCTTTTTTAATTTCATTTTTGTGGGTATATTGATAGGGAAGGTCCATGTACTAAGATAGGACGGTGAATATTCTAATTGAGGCGTATATTCAATTTAATGGTGATCGGCATAATTGTTTATTTTGCCTGGCCATTTTTATCAAATAATAATGATATTCAAAACGTGGATGATCTGAAGACTGAATTAAATACTTTGAAAGAGAAACCTGAGCTATGGATGGCACTTGATGAAATCAATAGAGGGATCAATCAGTTTTTTGTGAAGCTGGATGAGAAAAAGGAAGAGCTCACCGGTGATGAACAAAATGTATTCCCAAAAGTGAAAAAACCAGATTTGACTGCACCTGAAGAGCAAACCTTCTCTATACACAATGTTGAAATATCGGAGTCAAAATCAGAGGCAGAGAAACAGTTAGGTACTCCGAAACGGATTTCTGTTAATGAATACGGAACCCAGTGGCATGCGTATCATGAAAACTTCCAGAACTTTATCATGGTTTCTTACGGAAAGGATGGCAATGTTAACGGACTCTTCACAAACCAGGACTTAATCGCTTCTAAAACCGGAGTTAAGTTTGGCAGCACGAAAGAAACAGTTAGGAAGGCATTCGGAGAACCGCTGACAGAAATTCGCAAGGGTTTAGTTTTTTACCAATTCCAGAAGGATCAAGATTATGATGTTTATCAGGTTGATGGAAGTTATGTCACGATATTTTATGATAAACACAAAAATAATACGGTGACAGCGGTCCAGATTATCAGCGAGCAATTGGAGAAAAGCAAGGCAGGCTTTTACACGGAAGCTACAGCTCCTCTTAAGGAAGGATTCGAGTATCAGTTGTTTGACCTTACCAATGCCGCAAGGGTCAAAAATGGCCTGGGGGTTCTTTCCTGGGATGATAAGGTGAAGGAAACTGCCCGGAAACATAGTCTGGATATGGCAGAGAATAAGTATTTTAGCCACACGAACCTTCAAGGAGAATCACCCTTTGACCGAATGGCTGAGGATCATATCACGTTTTCCGTTGCCGGTGAAAATCTCGCTTACGGTCAATTCAGCAGTATTTTCGCTCATGAAGGCCTGATGAATTCATTGGGGCATCGAGAGAATATCTTGAAGCCCGATTTTGAACTTTTAGGGATCGGTGTGGCATTCGGGCCAAAATATGAGCCCTACTTCACCGAGAATTTTTATACAAAAAGAATGTAGAAAGCCGCTTGATTTTCATCAAGCGGCCTTCTTTATGAATTTATTTTACACGAGGGAAGCCGAAGCCAGATGCATAGTCATCGCCAGCAGCTGCTCCCGTACCTCCTAAAATGTCATTTGCTTTTGCACGGTTTTGAAGCTCTGAGCGAAGCTGAACATTGCTCATGTTCGGATTAGCTGCCCAAATCTTCGCTGCCAGGCCAGAGATATGAGGAGTAGCCATGGATGTTCCGCTGATGGTATTGTACGAACCATCATACCATGTAGATTCGATTGCTCTTCCTGGAGCAGACAATTCCACATCGCGTTCCTGGATGACATAGTCGCCATCTGTTGCCGGATTTCCGCGAGACGAGAAGTCAGCCACACGGTATGTACCGTTTTGTTGAACATCTTCAAGGGCTGCGACAGCTACTGCATTCACAAGTGCTCCAGGATAGCCGATTGTATTGCTGTTAGGGCCGCTGTTTCCGGCTGCTGCTACCACTAGTACTCCTTTGCCATAAGCATAATCTACTGCACTGGAAATCAATGAATCCTTGCTGCTTGAACCTAGAGACATTGAAATGACGACCTTTGACCCTGTGCGAGATGCTTCATCAGCTGCATGCTCGATAGCTCCGGCAATATCATCAGAATAGCCTGATCCTCTGTCGTTAAGCACTTTGTATGCCCATAGTTTTGCTTCCGGAGCAACACCATAAATGCCCTGACCGGTGGTTCCGCCGTGTGCCAATACCGTTCCGGCAACATGAGTACCATGGCCATTTTTATCAGAGCAAGAATTGTTAACGAGTGGAGATTTTCTTTGAGTAAAGTCCTTACACTGCTCGGCACTTCCAGCCAGATCAGCGTGGTTCGTAAAGGCGCCTGTATCAAGTACCGCTACCTTGATGCCATTTCCGCCGGAAGTCGATTGTAAATTACTGTCATTATAGATTGCTTCCATTCCCCAAGGTGTCCGATCTGATGGTACAGCTTGAGCTGTGACATCTCCGCCAGGCTTCGCATCAAGCTGGACTTCAGGAACCTGTTCAATCTTTAGATTTTTGTTCTTCAAAAGTGCCTGGTATTGCTTTGCATTAACAGTTGTTGTGAAACCACTTTTCCCAAAGTCCCATCTCGCTCCATATTGATCCTTTGCCTTGGATTTTTCCGCTGCTGGACCTTGGATCCAAACCCGGTAGGAATCCTGAGCATCAGGTTCCTGGCCGAATACCCCTGCCGTGAACATTGATAATCCCATTGACATGCTTAATAGTGCGGCTCCAAAAACTTTCCTCTTCTTCATCCAACCACTCCTCTGCATTATATGGTTTTGCAAGTTCTACTAGGCTGCCTCTAAATTATATTTTTAATATTCAGATAACATCAATATGCTAAACTATTCATTTTTAAGTCTTTCGAATCAGGTGTATAGGCACAATCCTGAAATTGTCTCATGTTGAATAGCCCATTTTAAAAATTTCCCAATTCCAAAAGCACTATAAAAGGCGACCAATTATCAATTGGCCACCTTTTTAATATATATTTACTAGTTTTAAATGATCATTTTTTTGGTAATTGTCTGTTTTAAATTACAGCGAGTTTGATACCAATGACTGAAAGCTTAGATAAACAACAGTAAACTGATGGCCATAACCGCCATCCCCGCAATCAATCCATAAATGGCAAGATGCGATTCATCATACCTTTTAGCTGCCGGAAGTAATTCATCGAGAGAAATGAACACCATGATCCCGGCAACTGCTGCAAAAATCACTCCAAACATGATGTCATTCAAGAACGGCATTAAGAACAAATATGCGGCAAGCGCTCCGATTGGTTCTGATAACCCAGACAAGAATGATAGTTTAAAAGCTTTTTTCTTATCGCCTGTCGCGAAATAGACTGGCACAGATACAGCGATGCCCTCAGGTATATTATGAATGGCAATTGCAATCGCTATAGCTACACCTAACGCAGGATCCTGAATGGCCGAAGTGAAGGTTGCAATTCCTTCAGGAAAATTATGAATTCCAATCGCTAATGCTGTAAATGTACCCATTTTTAACAACGCTGTATCCTGAACCGCTTTTGCTGGCTTCTTCATATCCTCTACCGTTTTGAGTTCATGAGGATTACTCTGTTTAGGAATGAATTTATCAATTAGTGCAATTAATAGTATTCCTCCAAAGAAGCCACCCACGGTTGCCCAGTTTCCCAACTGCATGCCCATCGCATTAACAAGCGCATCTTTTGCTTTTACAAAAATTTCGATCATCGAGACATAGATCATTACCCCTGCTGAAAATCCAAGTGCGAGGGACAGGAATTTTGTATTTGTAGTCGAGGTAAAAAAGGCTAGTATACTCCCAATTCCTGTTGCAAGGCCTGCAAATAAAGTCAAACCAAATGCAAATAGAATTTCCTCGGTCATTTTATAACACTCCTTTACACAAGTTCTTTTTAAATATTTTAATTGCCCTCCTCCTAAAAAAGTTTTCCGAGGTCAACTTATTAGGTGTGACAAATCCTTTGTTTAAACAATATATGCTCTGGCTTTAAAAAGTTTCCTTAAGCAAACATTTTATACCACAGGAAACTTTTGATGCAAGAAAATTGATGAATGTTTTATTGGAAATTACTAACAAACCGATTTGAAGAAAATTTGAAGGACCATTCAACCCAGACTGCTTTTCTTGAATGGTCATTAGAACCGCTATT
>NZ_JBALQL010000009.1:83013-110314 GCF_036964885.1 Bacillus sp. JJ1122
ACGACCATTCATCACCAGACTGCTTCGCTCGAACGGTCATTAGGACTGCTATTACGACCAATCATCATAGATTTCAATGCTTGAGCGGTCTATAGAATTTCTAGTATAGGCAATTAAATTCCCACTTTGATTTATGTAGATAAAGCACAGGTAATCTTGATTTAGAACAGTATGGCTAATTCCAGCTGCAGCAAAAAAACTCTGCATCTCTGCAGAGTTTTTCCATTATAAATATTTTTTGATCTTGTAATCTGCTTTTTTCTCCTTCAGCCAATTCGGGTATTCTGCCTGGATTTTCTCATCCAATAATTTTTCTTTGATCTCTTTTTTATGTTCTTCATATTTTGCTGCTTTTGCTGCTTTTTTATCTGATACCTTAATGATGTGGTAGCCGAATTCTGTCTTTACTGGTTCACTGATTTCATCCACTTTTAGACTGAATGCAGCTTTTTCGAATTCCTCTGCCATTTCTCCCTTTCCGAAATATCCAAGGTCTCCCCCAGCTGCAGCATTGCTTTTGTCAGTGGAGTATTTTTTGGCAAGTTCTGCGAAATCCTTGCCGTTATCAAGCTCTCCCATCACTTTTTTGGCAGAAGCCTCATCTTTGACTAAAATATGGCTTGCTTTGACCTGTTCTTTCTGATCAAAGGAATCTTTATTTTTCTCAAAATATGTTTTCATTTCTTCTTCTGTGATCTTAATAGATGGTTCAATCATTTTTTCTGCCAGAAGGTAGTGTTCGATATCGTCTCTCACCTGATCGATAGAAACATTGTTTTGCTGAAGGGCAGAGGCGAAGGCATCTTCTCCACCATAGGAATTTTGCAATTTCGTAAGTTCTTCATCAATTTCCGTTCCGGTCACCTTTACTTTTTGCTTTTCGGATTCCAATTCAATCATTTTATTCGTTATTAATGACTCCAGCGTATCTTTTCCATAAAGATGGGTCATTTTTTGGTATAATTCTTCCTTGCTGATTTTTTCACCATTTATGCTTGCTGCTGTTTCTTTTTTAGCAAAGCCTACTGTCACGATAAGGACAATCAATAAAATCAAAACAGCAGGGAATATCATATTTTTATTCAGTATAGATTTAAGCATTTTTACCTCCAATGAGTTTTTTCGATCCTACAGCAATGGGATTTAATTCTGAGTATTTGCTGTGAGCGTAACCTCAACAGAAATTAGCTTTCCGTCACGGTAGATTTTCAATTTTGCTTTGTCACCACTCTTTAGGTTGGTATACATGTACCTTCTCAAGTCACTGGCTTTATCTACTTTCTCACCATTAATCTCAACAATCACATCCTGTTTTTGAAGTCCCGCTTTTTCTGCGGCTGTATTAGGTGCAATAGTAGTGACCATGGTGCCTGTCTCAACCTTACTAGGAAGGCTCTCAAGGTACATTTCAGGTATTTGTGAAATATCTGCCAGGCTTACACCAAGATAAGGACGGTCAACTTTCCCTTTTTCAATCAGCTGGTTGACGATTGGCAAAGCATCCTTGCTTGGAATCGCAAATCCCAGGCCTTCCACTCCGTTTTGAGAAATTTTCAAACTATTGATGCCGATGACTTTGCCCACAGTATTAATTAATGCCCCGCCGCTGTTTCCCGGATTGATTGCTGCATCTGTTTGGATGACGTTCATCTCCCATTCACCTGCTGAGGTAGGCACTGAAATGGAACGATCAACTGCACTGACAATACCCTGGGTAACTGTCCGTGATAAATCATGTCCCAACGGATTGCCGATGGCGAGCACCTGATCTCCTGGTCTTAACACCGAAGAATCGCCGAATTCGATTACATCTGTTACATGTTCAGCAGTAATTTTCACGACTGCCAAATCAGTCAATGCATCCGCACCTACAACTTCAGCGGCTACTTTTTCACCATTATAGAGGGAGACTTCAACTTTGGATGCCCCTTCAATGACATGATTATTGGTCACGATATAAGCGCTGCCGCCTGCTTTTTTAAAAATAACCCCAGAGCCCGAACCGCTTTCTACATCACCCTGGCTGCTTGAAAATGGGCTGTTTTGCTGCTGGAAATTGGTGATGCCAACAATTGATTTTGAAGATGACTCAATAATATCTGCCATTGACACCGTACTTTTTGTAGATGCTGGCGTCGTAACAATATTTGTAGAGCTGTTGCTGTTTAGCCCGTTTGCAGCATTCTCTGCAGGTGCATGCTCCTTATTACCTAAATCTAAATCTGTATAATTGACAGCCGCAAGTGTCAGAGCAGAACCAATCACTCCTGCAGTAACTGTTGATAAAACGCTCTTCCATTTACTCGTTTTTTTCGCCGGCTCAGCTTCCGGATACCGATCACGCTCTTCAAAGTCATTCATGATTATTCCTCCTTATTTGCTTCATCCCGTTTACTTGTTTTCATCTTAACCAGAATGTATGAACAAATTATTAACAAACTGGGGCAAGGATTTTAAATTAAATGGAAGAATTATGGATGGATATCTGCACGTTAAGCGAACAAATAAAAAAAGCCACAGGCATCGCCTGCAGCTTAATCGATCATGCAATATTAGATTTCAATATCCCTTACTAAGTTAGCCATCTCAATGGCTGCAGTCGCAGCTTCCCAGCCTTTATTTCCGGCTTTAGTACCTGCACGCTCGATCGCCTGCTCGATTGTATCAGTTGTCAGCACCCCGAAAATAACAGGAATGCCTGTATTTAATGCTGTAGAAGATACGCCTTTCGCAGTCTCATTACAAACATAGTCAAAGTGCGGAGTGGATCCGCGAATAACAGTGCCTAATGTAATCACTGCATCATATTTACCGCTTTTTGCAAGTTTTTGCGCGATTAACGGAATTTCAAACGCGCCTGGCACCCATGCTACATCAACGCTATTTTCTTCTACTCCATGCCTTTTTAATGCATCAAGGGCTCCGCCTAATAATTTGCTTGTGATAAATTCATTAAAACGGCCAACGACAATTCCAACCTTAAGTCCAGTACCAACTATATTTCCTTCGAATGTTCTGTTCATTTCTATTCCTCCAAATTTAAAATTTTAGTAAATGACCTAACTTGCTGTGCTTTGTTTTTAAGTAATTTTCATTTTCTTCACGTGTTTCCATCTGGATCGGCACGCGGTCGACAACCTCAAGGTCATATCCCTTCAGCCCTTTTATTTTCCTTGGGTTATTGGTAAGTAGTTTGATTTGCTTGATGCCAAGGTCTTTTAGAATTTGTGCCCCGATTCCATACTCACGCAAATCGGCTCCAAATCCAAGTTTTTCATTTGCCTCAACCGTGTCATAGCCTTCTTCCTGAAGCTTGTAGGCTCTGAGCTTGTTCATGAGCCCAATGCCTCTTCCTTCCTGGCGCAGGTAAAGCAGGACTCCCGTGCCTTCTTCATTAATTTGCTTCAATGCTGCATGGAGCTGCGGGCCGCAATCACAGCGGTAGGAACCAAACACATCTCCAGTCAGACATTCTGAGTGCACTCTTACTAGTACCGGCTTATCGGGGTCGATTTCCCCTTTTACCAAAGCAATATGTTCTTTATCATCTACTAGATTTGAATAACCAACCGCCTTGAAAATTCCAAATTCAGTAGGAAGATTGATTTCAACTTCTCTCTTGATCAATTGATCTTTCCGGTTCCGGTATTGAATCAAATCTTTAATCGTGATCATTTTTAATTCGAATTGATCGGCGATTTTCCGAAGCTCTGGTACTCGGGCCATTGTGCCATCCTCATTCATGATTTCACAGATGACGCCTGCTGGCTTTGCCCCACATAATTTTGCTAAATCCACTGCTGCTTCTGTATGGCCAGCTCTTCTCAAAACTCCCCCTTTTTTGGCAATTAGCGGGAAGATATGTCCAGGCCTTTTAAAATCAGCACCCTTCGATTCTGGGTCAAGCATGCTTAAAACAGTTGCAGATCGTTCATAAGCTGAAATGCCAGTTGTTGAAAACTTATGATCAATGCTCACCGTAAAAGCTGTCCCATGAGGATCCGTGTTACGCGATACCATAGGCATTAATTCCAGCTTTTGCGCCAAATCTGTTTCTATAGGAACACAGATCAATCCTCTTCCGTGTGTAGCCATGAAATTGATGACATCAGGAGTAGCCTTTTCAGCCAATGCGATAAAATCTCCTTCATTTTCACGGTCTTCATCATCACAAACGATGACGACTTTCCCCTGCATAAGCTCATATATCGCTTCTTCGATTGGATCAAACATTTTCATCATCCTCACATAAACCCATTTTCCTCTAAAAATTGGGCAGAAATAGTATTGCCTCGTTTTGGCGCTGCCGCAGCCTGGTTATTCAAAAAGTGCCCTACATACTTTCCAATCATGTCACATTCGATGTTCACAATATCACCGGTACCTTTAAAACCCAAAACTGTCTCGGATAAAGTATGGGGAATCAGTGATAGTGTAAAACTATCCTCCGAAACGCCAAACACCGTCAGGCTTGTCCCGTCTACAGCGACAGAGCCTTTTAAAATAATGTATTTGAGGAGCTCGGTATCAGCTTCTATTTCATAATAAACGGCATTTTCAAATTGTTTTTTCCCTTTTATTACGCCTACTCCATCAACATGGCCGGCTACAAAATGACCCCCGAATCTGCCGCCTGCGGCCATTGCCCTCTCAAGATTCACCTTTGAACCTCGTTTGACTGTTTTCAAGCTGGTCGCTTTGACCGTTTCAGGCATCACATCGACTGTAAAGCGACTTTTAGAAAAAGAAGTGACGGTAAGACACACTCCATTTACTGCAATGCTGTCACCCAGATGGACATCGGTTAGTACCTTGCTTGCATCGATTGTCAGGACGAATGATTCGCCGGTGTGCTGAATATTAGCAACGGCTCCAATTTCTTCAATGATTCCCGTGAACATATATTTAACCTCCTTCCGAAACAGGCTCCGCAATAATCCTTATATCCTGTCCAATCTTCTTCACATCTTTTATATCCAAAGAAACCGTGTCCTCCAGATGTGCTATTCCATCCCCGCCAAAGGCTGCAGGAGCTGTTTTCCCTCCAATAAGCTTTGGGGCAATGTACGTAATGACTTGCTGAAAAGCCTCTTCCTTTAAAAAACTGCCGTGAACCTCAGCGCCGCCTTCAACATAGACAGAAGAAATTCCTCGTTCACCAAGCTTTTTGAGCATATCTAAAATCTGAATTTTTGGTGTTTCGAGGGTAATAATTTCAACTCCGTTTTCAGTGAACTTTTTTATCTGTGCAGGATTTGCCTCACAACCTGTCACAATAATGGTTTTTGCTTCTTTATCGTTGACGACTTTGGAGTCTAAAGGAGTTCTCAGGTTCGTATCGAGAATCACCCTGATAGGGTTCTTGCCTCCCCCTTCAATCCTGGCTGTCAGGCTTGGATTGTCCTTGACCACTGTATTAACACCTACCAGAATAGCATCATGAGTGTGGCGGAACTGGTGAACATCCTTCCTGGACTCTTCGCTAGTGATCCATTTACTTTCACCAGTCGTGGTTGCAGTCTTTCCATCAAGGCTTGTGGCTGTTTTCAAAGTTACATAAGGCAAGCCAGTATCTATGTAATGAAAAAACACCTTATTTAGCGCTTCAGCTTCATCCTTCAATAACCCTGCTTCTACCTCTATTCCTGCCGCCTGCATCTTTTTAATTCCTCCGCCAGCGACAAGCGGATTAGGGTCCATTGAAGCGACAAAGACCTTCTTAATCCCCGATTCAATGACCAAATTGGAACACGGCGGCGTCTTGCCAAAATGACTGCATGGTTCAAGTGTTACATAAAGTGTCGCTCCCAAAGCTTTGTCGCCAGCCATTCGAATAGCATGCACCTCAGCATGCGGTTCCCCAGCCTTTAAATGTGCCCCCATTCCTACAATCTGATTGTCTTTTACTAACACTGCACCTACATGCGGGTTGGGAGAAGTTTGCCCAGTTGTTGCTTTCGCCAGGCTAATGGCTAATGCCATATAGTCAAGGTCGTTCATTTGGTCGCCCCCTTTCTAAAAATTAAAGGTTGTTATCATACCCATTGTTGCTTTTGTTCTTTGAGAATTCCCATGCCCGTTCGCGTGTGAAAAATGGTTCTAGATGCACATCTTTTCCATTTTTTGTTCTTTTAAATAACCAAGAGGCTATATTGGCGATTTCATTTTCCAATTTCTGTTCTTTCAGGTATCCAAGAGACCTTATTGGGTACCTCTTTTTCCAATTTCTGTTCTTTCAGGTATCCAAGAGGCCTTATTGAGTACCTCTTTTTCCAATTTCTGTTCTTTCAGGTATCCAAGAGGCTTTATTGAGTACCTCTTTTTCCAATTTCTGTTCTTTCAGGTATCCAAGAGGCTTTATCTGCTCCACTACAATCTTGCAATTTCCGCTCTATCCATCAATCTGTTTCCAAACAACAATCATTTAGTAAAGAGACAAACAAAAAGACCCCGAAACATAGCGTCTCGGGGTCCTAAAAAAGGCAACATTGAACTAGAGGTTATAAAATGGGCAGACTACACCCTATTTTTTAATCCTCGTTTTTTTCCTTCTCCCATCCAGACTTTAACTGTCGGCCCTGGAGTTTCACCAGATCCACCGTTTAACAAATGTTAACCGGGTCACGGACTAAGAAGCATCAGCTTCATTACCGCCGGTTGGGAATTTCACCCGACCCCGAAGGAATATTTAATTATTACAGTTATTATACAAGACAAAAATTCAAATTACGAATAAATAACATTTAGCTATTTTTTCATCAATTTCTCGATTGTCGTCAGCAACTCATCAATGACTTCATTGTCGCCTTCCTGGATGCGCTCGACAATGCACGATTTCATATGGCCTTCCAGAAGGAGCTTAGCCACACTGTTCAATGCAGCTTGGGTGGCGGAAATTTGAGTGATGACATCATCACAGTAAGTATCTTTTTCAATCAGGCCCTTTATGCCGCGGATCTGTCCTTCGATCCGATTCAATCTGGTGACAAGGTTCTTTTTCGTTTTATCAGAGTGATGGCTTTTTCGTTCAGACGAACAGCAGCTGTCCTCACATTCAGATGGGTCCATTCCTGTTTCAAGGATATCCATTCGAAAACCCCCTTTTTCTTATATCTTTAATTTTATCATACCCCCATACAGTACTTATCATAAAATCTCATTTACCTGAAAATCTATTTAAATTGGAACTTTTACAAATAAATTTCGTTCCTTAAAAAGGAATTCTATATTTGGCGGCCGAACTTGATTAAGTAGTTTTTATACAAAAAAATAAACACTCCTGTGCAGGAGTGTAACTATATCTGGCTGTTCTCTTGTTCAGTCTGAGCAGTCTGCATTAGTTCCCTGGATATGCCTGCTGCAAATAGACACCCAAGCAGCAGGGCCAACGAACCGTACAGAGGATCGGTGACCTTTGAAAAAATTAAATGGACATAGAAGTAAAATCCTGTTCCGATGACCACAATGAGTAAGGCATTCCACATGAATCGGTTCATTTTTTCCCCTCCTAAACCTAATATTAATGAAAAGATTATCATAGACTTTACTAGTTGTTTATTGGGAAAATTCTTGTCGAAAAACTGGGTTTCTAATCGCGAATGAAAGGAATGAAGGATGAGTTGAGACAGAAAACAGCACTATTTATCGTTTTGTTATCTATTACAATATTGCCATTAATCGCATACTTCAAACCTGAAGAGCCGCCTGCACAAGCATTTGAACCAAGCGGGGAATTGTCTAAAGAAATCACGGAAATTTTAAATGATGAACCACATCTCAAAGGATCTTTAGCAGGATTAAGTGTACGATCTGCCGAGGATGGCGAGCTGCTGTATGAACATATCGGAGCGACCCGCTTACAGCCAGCCTCTGTATTGAAGCTGTTCACCGCTTCTGCCGCTCTTTCAGTTTTAGGAGAGGACTACACTTTTACGACTGAGGTATTTGCAGATGGGAATATACACGGCAAAACTCTGGAAGGAAATCTCTATTTAAAAGGCAAGGGCGATCCGACACTCCTGTCTGATGACTTTAATAGAATCGCTAAAAATATGAAAGAAAAGGGAATCGAAAGAATTGAGGGCGATCTCATCGCCGATGATACCTGGTATGATGATGTCCGTTACTCTACTGATTTAACCTGGACCGACGAACATGAATATTACGGATCGCAGATTTCGGCTTTAACCGCTTCTCCAAACAAAGACTATGATTCAGGCACGGTCATCCTTACTATTCAACCTGGAACCAAGAAAGGCAGCAAAGCGACAATATCAATTGAGCCAAATACAGATTATGTTCAAATCGAAAATCGAACAAAAACAGTTGCTGCAAAAGGGAAATATGATATTGATATCGAGCGGGAACACGGCAAGAATACTATTTTAGTAACTGGTACCATCCCAGCAGATGCGAATAAGAAGAAAGAGTGGGTCGCAGTTTGGGAGCCTTCCATATATGCGATGGATCTTTTAAAAAGATCTTTTGAAGAACAAGGAATTAAAGTTATTGGGAAAATAAAAACGGGAACCGTTAAAGACCATATGCAACCATTAATTTCACATAAATCCATGCCGCTGTCAGAACTGCTGATTCCATTCATGAAGCTCAGCAATAACGGTCATGCCGAAGTATTAGTGAAGGAAATGGGCAAGGTTGTCCATAGCGAGGGCAGCTGGGAAAAAGGACTTGAGGTCATGAATGCGGAATTGGCTCAGATGGGAGTAGATTCCGATCAGCTCGTTTTAAGAGACGGATCAGGACTTTCCCATGCAAACCTGGTGCCTGCCAATGAAGTCACCTCCCTCCTGTATCATGTTCAGAAGGAAACATGGTACAAAACGTTTCAGCATTCCCTGCCAGTCGCCGGTGCTAGCGACAGAATGATAGGAGGCACAATGCGCAGCAGAATGAAGACAGAACCAATGAAGGAGAACGTAATTGCTAAAACCGGGTCGCTGACAGGCGTCAATACTTTAGCAGGCTACGTAAAAACCAGCAGCGGTAAAACGCTTACTTTTGCCATTTTATTAAACAATCTGCTGGATGACGAAGCTGGAAAGCAAATCGAAGATAGGATCGTTGAAGTGCTGGCAAGACAGCCTTAATTGATAAAAAGCTGTACAGATGAGAATCTGTACAGCTTTTTTGAGTCTTTAAACTTTGCTTTAAATGGATAGATAGGTAGGCCTGATATTCCGGAAATTTTTAATATATTCCGGATTTCTGGTCACTTATTCCGGAAAATCTGTTTTTATTCCGAAATCGTCTTATTTTGCAAAACGATGATTTCCAATAGTCACCGTTACTTCTCTTGAGAATACCCATTTGCTCACTGCCGTTTTAGGATTGAAGAAGAACAGTGATCCTTTTCCATTGCCTTTGAAAGCAAGGGCTTCTTTTACAGCCTTCTTGGATGCTGCATCTGCTTGCTGGTTGATCGCGCCATTCTTCACTGGCGTGAATGCATAGTAGCCGTTAGATTTTTGGTAGACTACACTTCTGATTGTATTAGGGAAATCTGGGCTTGCCACTCGATTGAGGACAACTGTCGCTACTGCCACTTTACCAGCATATGGCTCCCCTATTGCTTCAGCATGAACAAGACGTGCCAATAAGTCCTGGTCTGCCGCTGATACAGGCGATGCGGGAATTGTCAGCTTCTGGCCCGGATATAATAGATAGCTAGTTGCATTATTCGCTTTCTTTAAGTTAAGCAATGGCACTCCATAAGTGCTTGCTATTCCCCAATATGTATCGCCAGTTTTCACTGTGTGTGTTGCAGCTTCTGCAGCTCCGTTCGTTGCAAATAAGGATAATGATACCGCTGCAGTCAGCGCTGCCAATCTCTTTTTCATTTTTCTCATTTTCTATTCCTCCCAGTAGTGTTGCTTCTCTCTACTAATAAGGCTAGCAGTTGTAATATAGTTATTCATTGTCCAATAAGTGCCAATCAAACTATTACACTCCTGAACACCGGTACTGCTTTAATCGTCTTAAACCTAGAAAGTTATTCCATCTTCTCTCTTTTTCCTCAACTATCCATTCTTAACAATAATCGGTTCAAATTTTACAAAGGTTACAAATCTGTAACTTTCGATTTTTCAAAATTCTTTTCTAAAATCCGAACAGTGTAATACATATATTTAGAGAGGGTTCAACAACTTGTACTAATTTCTATTTTAAAATAATTATAATTTAGTATTGATTTTAAAGTGAAAAGTGTTATCATTTAGTTATTCAAAAATACATGATAAAGGCGGGTTGATGATGAGCAATAAACAAAATAAGAAGCTTACAACAAGCTGGGGAGCGCCAGTTGGGGACAACCAGAATTCGATGACAGCGGGATCAAGGGGTCCTACTTTAATTCAGGATGTACACCTTTTAGAAAAATTGGCGCACTTTAATCGGGAACGTGTTCCTGAGCGTGTAGTACACGCAAAAGGCGCTGGAGCTCATGGATATTTTGAAGTGACAAATGACTTGTCCGAATTCACAAAGGCGGATTTCCTTTCTGAAGTTGGCAAAAAGACACCTATGTTTATCCGTTTCTCGACAGTTGCCGGTGAACTGGGATCAGCAGATACAGTCCGTGATCCTCGTGGATTTGCCGTGAAGTTTTATACAGAGGAAGGAAACTACGATATAGTCGGAAACAATACACCTGTATTCTTTATCCGTGATGCCATTAAGTTTCCTGATTTCATCCATACTCAAAAAAGAGATCCGCAAACACATCTGAAGAATCCAAATGCGGTTTGGGATTTCTGGTCTCTATCTCCTGAATCACTGCATCAAGTAACAATCCTTATGTCTGACCGGGGCATACCTGCTACATTCCGTCATATGCATGGATTTGGCAGCCATACATTTAAATGGACAAATGCAGAAGGCGACGGTGTCTGGGTGAAGTATCACTTCAAGACTGAGCAGGGCGTCAAGAACCTGTCAGCAGATGTAGCTGCTAAGATTGCCGGTGAAAATCCTGATTATCATACAGAAGATTTATTCAACGCAATTGAGAATGGAGACTTCCCTGCATGGAAGCTGTATGTTCAAATCATGCCTCTAGAGGATGCGAACACATACCGGTTCGATCCATTCGACGTAACAAAGGTATGGTCTCAAAAGGATTATCCATTAATCGAAGTCGGAAGAATGGTCTTGAACCGAAATCCGGAAAACTATTTTGCAGAGGTTGAGCAGGCTACCTTCTCTCCTGGAACACTTGTACCGGGTATTGATGTATCACCTGATAAAATGCTTCAGGGCCGGTTGTTTGCTTATGCTGACGCGCATCGTTACCGTGTAGGTGCTAACCATCAACACCTTCCAATCAACCGGGCAAAATCAGAAGTAAACTCCTACCAGCGTGATGGGCAGATGCGCTTTGACGGCAATGGCGGAAAATCAGTAAACTATGAACCTAATAGTTTTGGAGGACCTACTGAAGTGAATGAGCACAAGCAGGCTTCCTTCCCAGTCAGCGGTGTTGCTGAGAATGTCGGCTATGACCATCATGATCACTATACTCAAGCTGGTGATTTATACCGCTTGATGAATGAAGAAGAACGCGCTCGCCTGGTTGCCACCATTGTTGCGGCAATGAAGCCAGTTGAACGTGATGATATCAAGCTCCGCCAGATCGGCCATTTCTATAAAGCAGATCCAGAATACGGAACACGCATCGCTCAAGGATTAGGCTTGCAGGTACCACAGGAAGTTTAATATTTGACAGTAAGGGTGTCCTTTTAGGGCACCCTTTTTACTTTTTTAAAAAATTAATGTTGTAGTCCCTCTAGCTTGGCTGAATGATTTTGAGTTGGGGGGTGTCCTAAAATGCATAGTGGAAAATTGAAGAGGCTCTTTTCGATGTTCCAATGAAGCCTATTGGAACATTGGATTACACTTTTTCCTCTTTTCGATGTTCCAATAAGTAGTATTTGGAACATTGGATTACATTTTTTCCTCTTTTCGATGTTCCAATGAAGCCTACATTGGATTACACTTTTTCCCCTTTTTAATGTTCCAATTGAAACAACGCTAGGGCTGGCGGGT
This sequence comes from Bacillus sp. JJ1122, assembly GCF_036964885.1. NCBI lineage: Bacteria > Bacillati > Bacillota > Bacilli > Caryophanales > Bacillaceae > Bacillus > Bacillus sp. JJ1122. Next base: position 95,074 of record NZ_JBALQL010000009.1, read on the forward strand.
AAAGACCTCAAGAATTGCGTTCTTTAGTTATGTAAAAAGCAGGCCATAATTGGCCTGCTTTCGTTTTTTCATTAGAATGTGTGAGCAATATCTTTCGCACGAGCAATACCATTTTCTTTGATTTCCTGTGCTTTTTCTGGGTTCGCATTGTGGCCTTCAATGAATACACCTTCAAAGGAAGGAACACCGAAGAAATTCATGATCGTTGCCAAATAGCGATGGCCCATTTCAACTTCAGCAGCTGGTCCTTCTGAGTAGTAACCTCCGCGTGCCTGGATATGCAAAGCCTTTTTGTCAGTCAACAATCCGACAGGACCTTCTGCAGTATATCTGAATGTCTTTCCAGCAACCGCTACTGAGTCAAGATATGCCTTCATTACTGGTGGGAATGAAAAATTCCATAGAGGAGTGACAAATACGAATTTGTCTGCTCCTGTAAATTGCTCAACTAGTTCAGCCAGGCGGCCAACTTTTGCCTGTTCCTCTGAAGAAAGATCTTCAAATGCTGTTCCTTTTTGAAGCTTGCCCCAGCCACCTAAAACATCTGCATCAATTTGTGGGATATTTTCTTTAAACAAATCTAAATGAACGATTTCATCATTTTGATTAACTTCTTTGTAAGTCTCGATGAAAGCTTTTCCTGCTGACAAACTGACTGATTGCTCCTCGTTTAACGGGTGTGCTGTGATGTATAAAACCTTTGCCATGATGTATCTCACCTTTACTTTCCTGTTATAGTAATTATTTCGGAAGAATAAATCTCGAAATAAAAATTGTTTACATCGAGATATTAGTGCATTTTTACCCGCCGGTCAATTAAATTGCTTAAACAAATTTAGGCACAAAAAATATAGATTAATAGATTGAGATTATCTTAAAGTTTTTAATGCACCGCTCCAAGCCACAACCTCATCCAGCATCGTGTTGACATTATCTAGATGCAAGGCTTGGGGTTTAAATTGTGAACCATTTTCGAAGTCTGTGAAAAGAGATAAAGTTGGATGTGTACGGACATCTGCAATCTTTAATTCACCGCAGATTCCTCGTAAATGTTCAGCCGCGCGTGCTCCCCCAGTTGAGCCGTAGCTTACGATTCCTGCTGCTTTGTCATTCCATGACTCACGGGCAAAATCAAGCGCATTTTTCAAAGCTCCTGTGATACTGTGATTGTACTCTTGTACGATAAAAACAAATCCGTCAAGGCTTCCCAGTTTTTCATTCCATGCAGCAATTCCTGGCTCAGTTCCATCCGCTGTACCTAAGAAAGGCAGCTGAAAGTCCGCGATATCGACAATTTCATAATTTGCATCTCCACGTTTATCAGCAATCTCCTTAACCCATTCACCAACCTGTGGACTTACCCTACCCTGGCGTGTGCTTCCTAAAATAATACCAATATTCATTCTCGCTGTTGTCATTGTTTCTTCCTCCCTTGTGTTTCTTCCAAATAATTTATTAAAAAAACTCATTCCTCACACCACCTATTAAAAATTCCTGCCATTAGTTGAATAACTTCTTCCCTACTGCTTAACTGTCAGCAAGATAATACGATTTCCAGTAGGATCAGAAGTCACATAGCTTCCGTTTACTTCAGTAACAGCTGCCCCAATCTTTTCTAGCTGGGCTACCGTTTCTTTTACAGACTCCTCATTAGGAAGCATTAGAGTAAATGATTCGAGTCCAACACTGTTAGCCGGCGGTACTGGAGCGCCAACTCCATTCCAGGTATTCAATCCAATATGGTGATGATATTTACCAGACGAAATGAATAGCGCCTGTGGTCCGTAGCGGCTTACAACTTCAAATCCTAATCCTTCAGTATAAAACTCTTCTGTTTTTACTAGTTCTGAAACATGTAAATGGATATGCCCCATAACTGTGCCTTCAGGAAGCCCATCCCATGATCCTGGCATACCTTCTGCAAGAACACTTTCTGCATCCAATGCTTCAGTTGCCATTACTACAGACTGATCTTTCCAATCCCACTCAGAAGCTGGACGATCTGTATAAATTTCAATTCCATTTCCGTCTGGATCAGCTAAATACAGAGCCTCACTTACAAGGTGGTCAGATGCTCCCTGCAATGGATAGCCTACTTGAAGCAAGTGCTTTAATACTCTTCCTAAATCTGCGCGGTCAGGCAACAAGAGTGCAAAGTGATACAGGCCAGCTGTCCTTCCATGCTTCGGAATGACATCTTCTGGCTGTTCAATCGATAATAAAACTGTTTTTCCATCAGCAGTTAGCTTTGCTGATTTTTCCGTTTGTTCATATACCTTAAAGCCTATTACTTCTTTGTAAAAAGTTAGAGCACGCTGCAAATCCTGCACCTTAAGGTTTACCTGGCCAACGAATGTGACTGGCGGCTTATGAAAATTCATGTTTGTTGCCTCCTTCATTTCTATTATTTGATTGAAAAAGAACATTGTCTAAAGCAAAAAGGGACTTGTTTGTCATTGCAAGATAAATGGCAATCATCATTAATGCTAAATCAAGTTCATAACCTGCCATTTGCCCGTTACCGAGAAATCCGCCGGCAACTTTTACTTTGATGATCGCAACCGCCAAAACGATTGTAAATAAAAGTGAAACGATTCTTGTCCCTACTCCCAATATCATTGCTAAACCGCCAACGAGTTCAATAAGGGCTACAAGATATGCAGAGAAACCTGGCAAGCCAAGACTTTCAAAGAAACCAACTGTATTCTCAATGCCGCCCTGGAACTTTGCTGCACCGTGAATTAAGAATGTAGCGCCTAAAAAAACTCTTAAGATGGTTGAACCTATTTCATTATTTTTTAACATTATCTTAATCTCCCTTAATTATGATTATTGGATCCAACGAAAATAATAACGCTTGCGCAAATCGTTAGTTAGTTACTTTATGTAAGTAATTATATTTTTATAATTAAATTACGTCAAGTATGTTTTTTATAAAAAGTAATTTATTTTTTGATTTAAGTGTTTATAATATAAGTAAGGAGTGATTTAATTGGATAAATCAATTTGCCCTAGATTTGAAAAAGCTATGAGTATCTTGAGCCAGCGATGGACGGGAATGATTATTTACCAGCTGCTTTCTGGTCCTCAGCGTTTTTGCAGCATAGAATCTTCCATTGGAATTAGTGGCAGGGTACTTTCTGAGAGGTTAAAGGATTTGGAGAACGAAGGAATTGTAAAACGAGAAGTTTATCCAGAAACTCCAGTTCGCATAGAATATTCATTAACTGATAAAGGTCTGGCACTTGAGCCTCTTATGAAAGATATAGAAAAATGGTCACAAAGCTGGCTGGAGGTTTAAATTTTTCACATATCAGCAGCTTATATAGATCAATGAATTTTGATAAAAAGCACTCTTCCATCAGAAAGAGTGCTTTTTTCATGGAATTTAAGCAAAAAACATTAATCAAGACATGCTCTGTGCTAGTACCTGCGCAAAATCCAACATTCTCCATAAACTATACATAAAATGAGTTAAATTTCTCCAAACTATATGTATGGAACTGGAGGTGAACGGAAATGGGATTATTAAATGCACTGAACCAATGGAGAAATACTAGATATGAAAATCACATTGCTAATATGAAAGACCAGAATAAATGCCCGGACTGCCACGGGAGAGGATATTATCCTTTTTCTGCAAATGAGTTTGTTTATTATGCTGCCCCTTATGAATGCCCTGGCTGTAACGGGAGCGGGCTGTATACAGACTGGAATGCAAGTGCGAATTGATTTGCCAAAATAAAAATGGCCGCTGTTATCATTCATACAGCGGCCATTTTTTTATTGAACTTAGTAGATGAGATATTCTTCCCTAACCTGTTTGAATTGATTTAATTCATCTTCCCATTGTGCTTTCATTTCATCAACAGATTGTCCATTTTCAATTGCCTCCCTGATCCACCCATTACCAGATAGAAGATCAAAGAAGGAGATTCCCTTGCTGTCTTCTGCACGGAACTGGAAGTCTTCAGGATACATGTCATGGATTGTTTTTACAATGTGAAGACCTGTTTCAACTGGCTTGTAAGAATTCTTGTCCGTGATATGAATCTGAATTCCATGAGAAAGGACACCAGAGTGTTTTGAAAAAGTAGGAATGAACGATGCTGCACGGAACTTCACTCCTGGTAGATTAAGAGAGTTCAATTCAGCAGCAAGGTCATCCGAATTGATAAACGGCGCACCGATTAATTCGAAAGGCTTGGTCGTGCCCCTTCCCTCAGATACATTTGTTCCTTCGATCAATGCTGCTCCTGGATACACTAAAGCTGTTTCCAATGTTGGCATATTCGGAGATGGCGGAACGAATTCAAGCGGTGTTTCATCATAAAACATTGTCCGTTTCCAGCCCTTCATTTCTACTACAGTTAAATCTGCACCAATATTAAATTCTTTGTTGAAAAGCTTTGCCAGTTCCCCAACTGTCATTCCGTGACGAAGCGGAATTTCATAGTTGCCTACGAACGACTTGTATTCAGGTTCAAGAACAGGTCCTTCCACTTTATGTCCACCAAGAGGATTTGGACGGTCAAGAACGATGAACGGAATATTATTTTCTTTCGCAGCTTCCATTGCATAAGCCATTGTATAGATGTACGTATAGAATCTTGTACCGACATCCTGGATATCAAAAAGGAGGACATCTACGTTTTCAAGCATTTCAGGTGTAGGCTTTTTTGTTTTTCCATAAAGGCTGTAAACTGGTAGATTCGTTTTTTCGTCAATATAATACTCAACGTACGCTCCAGCTTGCGCGCTTCCCCTTACACCGTGTTCAGGGCCATATAATGCCGTCAATTCTACATCAGGATCGTTGAAAAGCAGATCGACAACACTTGTCATGTTCTTGTCAACACCAGTCGGATTCGTAATTAGACCTACACGCTTGCCTTTAATTAAATCCTTGTGATCGCTTAAAAGTGCCTCTGCACCAACCTGAAACTTTTTATGATCCTGGCTTTTTCCCTGGCCGTTATCGTGGTCGGCCATTGCTGCGGTCAATGAGGATAGGATCAGGACAGTTGTAAGGACTGTGACTAGCCATTTTTTCATCAATCTCACTCCTGTTTTTAGTTAGTTATTATTTCAGTATAAAAACTGCCTTTTTTTAATGAGAAAGCAATATGTTTTAAAAAGGGATGATCGAGATATTCCGAAATTTTTCATTTTATTCCGAAATCCATCCCTCTTATTCCGAATTTTTCTCTTTTATTCCGAAATCAGCACCGTTTATTCCGAAAAGGATTATCCCAACTGCAAAGCCAATAAATAGCAAGGTGATATAATTAATAACCTAAACCATGTCCAAATCCATAAAGCACGCCGCCATCTATCCCTGGAATGGTGATTGGCAGCTTTCCTGTTGGTGAAAATTCTCCGAAGATTGCTCCTGCTGAAGCATCAAAGCTTGCCGGTCTAAAACCATACTGAGTCAGATAAGCATCAATTTGCGGAAACGCCATGATGTCATATGGGTTCCTGATGCCGACTCCAATTACAGGTGCATCTGCATGCTCAATAATCTGGTTGATGATCACCATTTGCGCATTTGATGGTGAGCGGCCCGAAACACTGAATGTATAGGAACCAACAACAACTGCGCTGGCATTCTTGATCTGTTCAAGCTGAGCTCCTGTCAATTTGTATGAAGTGGATGCAATGACTGTTGTGTTTGGATGGCGCTTCTGGATTGCAGCTGCCAAATCCCCAATATAGGTATTGCCAACAACAACGATATGACCATCGTCATTTACCTTCAAAGGCAGGGCAGACTCGTTTTTAACTAATGTGATTGACTTTTCGGCTGCTTCTTTTTCGATTTGCTTATGTGCCGGAGAACCTACCACCTCAAGAGCATTTGCAATTTTGTCTTCTACTGAAACCGGACTTTCTTCCTTGATGACTCCTCGCTTCACCTTTAAAGTTAAAATCCTCTTTACTGAAGCTTCAAGCCGGTCTTCAGAGATTTCTCCGCTTTTAACAGCATTCAATAACCCACTTGCAACCTCTTCCAGTCCAACAGGCATCAAGACGATATCTGTACCTGCCTTAACTGCGCGGATTGCTGCATCTACCGCACCGAAATGGTCAGCGATTGCTTTCATATTCATCGCATCTGTGGTGATGACACCTTCATAGCCCATTTCTTCACGCATCAATTCTGTTAGCACCTTATAAGAAAGGGTAGCTGGAATAGCGATTTCTTCACCAGTTTTTTGGGAGATCGCCTTTGTCCCATCAATTTTCGGGAAAGTGACATGAGCCGTCATGATTGCATCAATGCCAGCTCCCATCGCTTTTTGGAATGGATAAAGCTCCACTTGCTTCAGGCGCTCTTTATCATGCGGAACCTCTGGCAGACCAAGATGGGAGTCGACTGCAGTGTCCCCATGGCCCGGGAAGTGTTTGGCTGTTGCCGCGACACCAGCTTCCTGAAGACCTTTTGTGTAAGCAACTCCTAAATCAGCTACAAGCTGAGGGTCCTCACCGAATGAGCGGACACCAATTACCGGATTATCTGGATTATTATTAACATCCATTACCGGCGCAAAGTTCATATTGATGCCGAGTGCAGCAAGCTCTTCGCCAATTGCGTTACCTACGTTATGGGCGATTTCAGGTGAACGAGCTGCTCCTAAAGCCATATTCCCTGGCATATCTGTTCCAGATTGAAGCCTTGTTACAATACCGCCTTCCTGATCAATCGTCATCAACAGGCCATATTTTTCGGCTGCCTCCTGGTATTGTGAAACGAGGGTGGCAGTTTGTTCAGTTGTCACCACATTTTCGCGGAAAAGGATGACACCGCCTAAATGATATTTCTTAACAAGCTGCTCTATTTCCGGTAGCATTTCGGTTACGTTTTTGCCTTTCCATGTTCTGAAATCCGGCATCAGCATCTGGCCAGCTTTTTCTTCCAATGTCATCTTGCTGATGGCATTGCCGATTACGTCATATCTCTTGCCTTCCTCTTTGATTACAACAGCCTCGGATTCAGGCTTACCTTTTTGCCCATTTTCTTTGGAGGAAGGATTCACTTTATAATCAAGTGCAATACGGTCCTTATAGACACCATCTGTTACGGTGATGAACGTCCTTCCATTTTGCCCGGTGAACTTTACCTTTCCATCCTGGTCCACCATCGCTACATTTTTGTTAGCAGATTTCCAGATCAGGTTTTTGGAAGCGATCATGAAGTATCCTTCACTATAAACATGAAGAGCCTTCAATTGCAGGGTTCCATCCTTGACTTCATACTCTGCTTCAGGCACGTTCTGATAAATCACAAGGTCTTCCACTTTATTGGTTTCCTCCGCATTTGCCTTTTTCACCGAACTGCCAATCAGCATTTGTGAAAAAGCAAGAAGCAAAACCAATGAGTAAACCATTAATTTACTCAGTTTTTTCATGTACATCTCCTCCATTTTTCATATTTTATCCAAATCATAGAAAATTAACGGGTCAATAATCTCGCTGACTCCATCCTTCTCCTGAAAACTCGGCAGGTACTTGTTCACCATTAGAATTTACTAGTTTAATATTGTCGAGATACCATCCACGGCCATTCGTGTAACTGTCTGTCTTATAACGGAATCTGATGAATTTTGTTGTTTCAGGAATATCCGCTTCAAACTGATCCCAGTCAACACTGCTGCCGGTAAAGACAGCTGCCTCTTTCCAGTTCACTCCGTCATCGGAGATTTCAAGGTAGCCATAATCAGCTTGTGCTTCAATTCGGTGCCATGTTTGGAATGATAGTTTAACAGGGCTGTTCAAATTCACTTCTGCTGTTAAAGAGCGCTGAATCTTATCTCCATAGCCTGAGAACCACGCAGATCCATCAGGAATATCAACAGGAATCGCATCCGCAACCTGTCTTGCCAGCTGTCTTCTGGCTACATTCGTTGAAACGGTGTTTCTGCTTGGGTGAACACGGTTCGTAAGCAGAATCGCAATCGTGCCATTGTTCTTATTCGCTACAATCGATGTCCCCGTATAACCAGTGTGGCCCATCGTGGATCCCTCTGATAATGCATCCATGAACCAGCCCTGTGCGAGCTCCCAGCCTAATCCATGATCATCTCCCGGGAATTGTGGAATCTGATTTTCAAGAATTTTATTAACGGTTTCCGGCTTGAGGATTTGGACACTTCCATAGCGGCCGTCATTCAAATACATATGGGCAAGCTTGGCAAGGTCTGCAGCTGTCGAGAACACTCCAGCATGGCCGGCAACTCCATCCAGTGACCAGGCGTTTTCGTCATGTACTTCTCCCCAGACGATCCCTCTGTTTGTCCATGGCTGATATTCAGTGGCTGCGATGCGGTTTTTCAGGGAAGCAGGAGGATTATACATTGTATCTTTCATGTTGAGCGGCCCGGTGATATGTTCCTTAACAAACTCATCCTGCCGCTGGCCTGAAAGGCGTTCGATCAAGACACCGAGCGTGATCATGTTGAGATCGCTGTATGTATAGGTGCTGCCCGGTTCATTGCTTAAAGGTTGCTTTAAAACGAGGTTGATTCTGTCTTCACGGCTGTTTCCTTTTGTATACAGAGGTACCCATGCAGTAAAACCGGAAGTATGAGTAAGCAGCTGCCTGATTGTCACATTTCCTTTGCCGTTTTCAGCGAATTCAGGAATATGCTTCGCAACCTTGTCATCCAATTCAAAACGGCCTTGATCATAAAGGATCATTGCTGCAGTGGTTGTGAAAATTTTACTGATAGAAGCAAGGTCAAAAATAGTATCTTCCTGCATCTTGATAGGATTACTTGATTCGGTTAATTGATCATCTTCATATTTGTACGCATATCCATAAGCTTCTTGTTTGACGATATGTCCTCTGCGGGCAACAAACGCTACAGCGCCAGGCATAACCCCATCAGCAATCATCTTTTCCATTTGTCCATCGATTTCATCAAGCGGTCCCTGGACCATTCCTGCTCCGCGGACTGAGCCTTTGTGGAGCACCGGTGACAATGGACCAGGCTTGTCCCATGAAAAGACAGGATGAGCTTTTTCAGTCGCGGTTTTCCCCTCCCTTTGTTCAATCGTTGAACCAGGCCCAGGATAGCCTTCCGCAAATGATACCGGAATCATCACTCCAGTACCTAGTACAGCAGCTAACGCAATTGTGAGTGGTTTTTTCTTCATATTTCCTCCTTTTTGAGCAATTGCTCTCTTAGTAAAGTAGAAATCTATGAAAGGGCTTTCATAGTGTACCTTTAGACTATCTAAATAACAGTATAGATGTCTATACCACCATAGGCCCAAGAAGCATTTAAAAATCAAAATCCCGGGACATTCGGCCCGGGATTTTAGATTCAAATAAATTGGGAAAATTCTGATAATATCAATAATCAATAGATTAAATGATTAACATACTAGAATTCTTTTTTTCCACGCATATTCTCTTTCTGCTTGATCCAATACCTGATTCCTCTGCCTGCATATGGCTCATCCTTAAACCTTGGAATGACATGAAGATGTGCATGGAAAATGGACTGTCCCCCTGCCTCGCCTGTGTTCCACCCGACACTGTATCCATCAGGCGAGTACTGTTGGTCAAGCATTTCTTTGGCACGCTGCAGGAGTTCCTGTGTATCGGTCCACTCATGGGCTGATAGCTGGAACACATCAGATTTATGGCATTTTGGAATGATCAAGCCGCTGCCAAGCAGGACTTGCTGCTCCGATTCCTTTTGGATAAAATAGCATGTCTCATTCTCAAAGACGATTTCCTGTTTTTCATCGGCAAATAAATTACAATACGGACATCCTTTATGGGACATAATGTTTATCCTCCAGTTTTAAAAGTAGACTGATTTCGCATCAGTTATCAGACAAAAATAAAGCAGCGTCCATTATAAGCGCTGCTTATCTAAAACTATTCCTTTAGTAATTTTTTCATCGCATGGATCTGTCCAAGATGGTAGGATTCATGGAATAACGCCATATTTGCAAGTTCCCCAAAAGTTTCAAGGCCCAAGAATGGCTTTTTAAGCTTCTCATCCAGCAGCGCTGCCGGGATTTCTTTTATTCTACCTAATTGCTCCTTTAATTGCCCAATTAACACCTCGACAGATGGAACATCTCCACTCCAATCTCCAGGACGAGTTCCATTGCCGAACAGCTCTATGTAATGTGCCGGAAGATGCGTTGATTTTTGAGGAAACCCCATCAGAAATTGCTCAGTCACTGTTAATACATGTCCAATATGCCAATGGATGGTATTGTTAAAGTCCTCTGGCTGGACACTTGCCTGCTCGGCAGAAATCGCTGCAAGCTCTTTTAAGAAAAATCCTCTCGTCATTTCAAATTGCTTAAATAATAATTTACTCACATTCATTCTCCTTCCCCGCTTGTATTACGTACTATACTTATTCTAATTTCTGGGATTATATGCTGCAAGGAATTCGGATTGGCTCTACCAAATACCCTATTATGTATATAGTGGTAAATAAGGAAAACGACTGACAAAATTTGTTCAAAACATTATGGCTGATGTGTGTCTTCACACTTTATTCACAGATTTATACAAATTCATTTGCTATTTTATAAGTGTAATCATTCATTACTTATTTTGAAGGGAAGCGATTTAGATGTTCGCGAAATGGTTAAGAGAGAACAATGTAGCTGCTGGCTTTTTGACTGTCCTGCGTGTCTGGCTCGGCTATAACTGGATGCACGCTGGCTGGGGAAAATTAACTGGTGAAGGATTCGATGCTACTGGATTTTTGAAAAATGCTGTTGCCAATCCGGTTAAAGGTCCCGATGGAAACATGGTTTACAGCTGGTATGTATCTTTCCTTGATAACTTCGCTATTCCAAATGTCGAACTTTTCAACTTCATTGTTCCGCTTGGTGAATTCCTGATCGGTCTTGGACTTATTCTTGGATGCTTAACAACTGCGGCAATGTTCTTCGGCCTTGTGATGAACTTCTCTTTCTTCCTTGCCGGTACTGTATCTCACAACCCAACTGACATCTTCTTCGGCTTCATCATTCTGTTTGCTGGATTCAACGCTGGAAAATACGGTTTAGACCGCTGGGTTGTTCCTTTCATTCGCAAAACTGTCTTTAAACAAACACCTGAGCCGGCACATAAAGCCGTTTAATGAAAAGAAGATCCCCTCCGAGAAATTTAATCGGAGGGGATCTTTATATTCCGGTTTTAATCTGATAGTGTTTTTAACATGATTTTTTTTCTAAAACCGCCACTGCGGTTCTTTTTAAGCTGGCGCATGAACTCGACTTCGGACTCTGTTATGCCTCTATGATCCGCAATGGCATAAATCACTTCCAAAAGATCGACAATTTCACTCAACAGCCTGTCTGTGCCAGCATGGCGAAATTTTTCAACTTCCTCATTGAATTTCTCCATTAATTTCTCACTAAATTGTTTGCTGTCTAAAATATCAAATTCGATTTCCCTTCCCTTTTCTTTCATTAATTCGGGAAAATAATCTCTTACAAGCTTGTTGTGTACTTTTTTCTCCATGTCATTTCTCCTTTTGAGGTCCTCTAGATAAACATATCCTTTATCTTATAGGTTCAAACTCATTTTACTTCAGGAGCTGAATTGGGAATTGCAGGATTGTGGTACAATATTTAAAAAATGAACTCCTTTAAAATAAACGGAGGAAATAGGATGGATACTCGTCAATTATCATATTTTGTACAGGTTGCTAAAGATAACAGCTTTACAGTGGCCGCAAGAAACCTCCATCTTTCCCAGCCCGCTCTCAGTAAAATGATTAAAAAGCTTGAGGAGGACCTTGGTGTCCAGCTGTTTGACAGATCTGAACATAAAATGTCTTTAACGGATGCTGGGGAAAGACTGTTCGAAGAGGGACAAAGGATTCTTTTAGAGATGGATTCCATTACAGAATCCCTTCAGGATACAAAAAATTTGCGGACCGGGAATGTAAGTGTCGGAATTCCGCCTGTCATTGGCACTAGCTATTTCCCCCCTCTGATCGCGAACTTCCGAAATGATTATCCAGGCATAAACCTTTCGATTATTGAAAATGGCGCGGTGACAGTATATGAAATGGTTGAAAAGGGATATGTTGACCTTGGACTCGTCATTTTACCCGAACTTTCGGACCGGATTGAATATATCCCGGTAACTGAAGATAAAGCAGTGCTGATCGTACACAATGATCATCCGCTTGCAAACCGGGAAAAGGTCGTTTTCGAGGACTTAAAAGATGAAACATTCGCCTTGTTAAACGAAACATTCCTGCTCCATCACCATGTAGTCAAGGCATGCAGGGAGGCCGGTTTTGAACCGAATATTTACTTCAAAAGTTCACAATGGGATTTCCTCACGGAGTTAGTCTGCCTTAATCAAGGAATTTCCATTATGCCAAGGCCGATTTTAGCCCGTTTCAATAGCAAAAGCATCAAGCAAATCCCCATTGAGCATCCTGAGATGACATGGCGGATTGCCATCATCCTGAAGAAAAATCGGTATGTCAGCTTCGCCGCTAAGAAATTTATTGAATATGTAAAAGAAAATATCAATTAACGACTCATGATTTCTTTTCAGATTAAAGGAAGTCTTATATGAACGATTTAGAGAGAGCACGGCATTTAGTCCGTGCTCTCTCTTTTTTTAATGGCTGTTTTCGTAAACATTGCTGTGTTTAATATGTTGATTGGAACGAAGGGATGCTCTCTTTCCTTGGTGGAGGCTGTAAACCTCCTCGGCGCTTTAGTGCAGCTTTTGCATTTCTTTATAACCAAAAGTTATTCCAAATATGAATTATATATATTTTATTTTATTATTGTGAACGCTTACATTTAGAGTGTAGATAATTTAACTCATGTAGGGGGCTTACATTATGAATAGAATGGAAGGCAAGATTGCTATCGTTACAGGAGGAGCAAGAGGGATTGGACGCCAAATCGTGGAAACGTTTGCGCAAGAAGGTGCAAAATTAGTCTATTCTCTTGATATGGGAACTGGAGAATACGATTTGCCAAATGTACGCCATGTGGAATTGAACGTAACGAATCGTGACCAGGTTGCGAAATTTGTTGAAGAAGTCAAAAACGAGTTTGGTACTATAGATGTTCTTATTAACAATGCAGGAATTACACGTGATGCATTAATCCAAAAGATGACTGAAGATATGTGGGATGCAGTCATTGATGTCAACCTGAAAGGCGTCTTCAACCTTACCCAGGCAGTAGCGCCTGTCATGATGGACAATGGCAAAGGATCGATCGTGAGCATCTCTTCTGTCGTAGGTGTATACGGAAACGTCGGCCAGACTAACTATGCTGCTACTAAAGCTGGTGTCATCGGCATGACTTATACTTGGGCAAAGGAATTCACGCGCAAAGGCGCAGCTGTTCGTTCCAATGCGATTGCTCCGGGATATGTTGAAACGGAAATGATGGCTACTGTGCCAGACAAAGTCCTCCAGCCAATCAGGGAAAAAACTCCACTTGGCCGTCTAGGAAAGCCACAGGAAATTGCTAATGCTGTCCTATTCCTTGCAAGTGATGAATCAAGCTATGTGAACGGTCACGTTCTTGAAGTAACTGGCGGATTAAGACTATAACCGACTCACTCATTTGGACAATAAAGAAAACTGATAATGAGGTGTTTACTATGTCTTCTGTAAAAATCATTACATCTAAAGAAGCAGCAAGCCTGATCACCGACAATTCCGTTGTTGGCCTTGGTGGTTTTATCGGCGTGGGCGTTGCAGAAGAAATCTATATAGAAGTAGAAAATCGATTCATTGAAAAGCATTCACCAAGGAATTTAACCCTGGTCTATGCAGCCGGGAATGGAGATGGCCTGGACCGCGGCATGAACCACTATGCACACGAAGGGTTAGTAAAAAGAATCATCGGAGGGCATATGGGACTTGCGCCTAAGTTCCAGCCTCTTGTGGTCAATAACAAAATTGAAGCCTATAACCTTCCACAGGGAGTCATTTCGCAAATGTTCCGTGATGGAGCCGCAGGAAAACCGAGAACGGTTACTCACGTGGGCCTTGGCACTTTTGTTGATCCTGACCTTGATGGCGGAAAACTGAATGAAGTTACGAAGGATGAAATCGTCGAAAAAGTAACTTTCGATGGCAAACCATATCTTGCCTATAAAACACAGCAGATTGACTTTGCGCTTCTGAAAGGTTCGGTTGCTGATGAAAACGGTAACATTAGTTTTGAAAAAGAGCCGCTTACGCTTGAGATTCTTTCCATTGCCATGAATGCACGCAACAGTGGCGGAAAAGTAATTGTACAGGTAGAGAAAATCGTGAAAAACGGAACAATCGATCCTAAGCTGGTTGCCATTCCGGGAATTTTAGTTGATTATGTTGTCGTTGTTGAAAACAATGCAAATCATATGCAAACATTTGGCACGCAGCTGAATGAGGATTTCTACCGCGGAGACGTTGTTCATCAGTTATCTGATAAAATATATCCACTTAACGAGCGAAAGGTTATTGCCCGCCGTGCAGCAATGCTTTTGAACGAAGATATTAAAGTACTAAACTATGGAATCGGTGTGCCAGAAATAATTGCAAAGGTCCTTCAGGAAGAGGGAATGAATGACCAGTTCACACCAACCTTGGAACCGGGAGCAATTGGCGGTACGGCTGCCAGCGGTCTTGATTTCGGATGTTCAATCGGTCCACAGGCTATTGTCGATCAGCCATATATGTTTGATTTTTACGATGGCGGCGGGATTGATGCAGCGTTCCTTGGCCTTGCACAATGTGATGGCAAAGGCAATATCAACGTATCAAAGTTCGGCCCTAAAATAGCAGGCTGCGGTGGATTCATCAATATCACGCAAAATGCCCGCCAGATTGCATTTTGCGGAACCTTTACTGCCGGCGGATTAAAGGTCCAGGCGGATGGTGGCAAGCTTGAAATCCTTCAGGAAGGCAAAGCAAGAAAATTCCTGGAGGAAGTAGAACAGGTTACGTTCAGCGGAGATGTAGCCCGTGAAAACAAGAAAAAAGTAATTTATATTACAGAGCGTGCAGTCTTCGAACTAATGCCCGAAGGTCTTACACTGACAGAAATTGCACCAGGGATCAATCTGGAAAAAGATATCCTGTCTCAAATGAATTTCAGACCCTTGATTGCTAAAGACTTAAAATTAATGGACAGCAGGATTTTCCTAAATGAACCCATGGGTTTAAAGGATGAAAAACCAGCAAGCATCCGTAAATATACAGCAGTATAATAAGAAAAGCGCAAG
>NZ_JBALQL010000010.1:0-37752 GCF_036964885.1 Bacillus sp. JJ1122
ATTTTAAACCCTTTTATCTTCACGGCCTATAACCTTTAAGTATTAGTAGATTTTTCAGTGTAAATGCTTATGCAAACTGTATTATTTGAAGATTCAAGATATGATAACAAACGACATATTATGCAAGAGTCGGGATAGACTTAATAACTTAATAACTTAATAATTTAATAACTATATTTGAACCTAAAAAAAGCACATGATAGACAAGCTAACATGTGCTTTCAAATAGAAATATACATTGTTTTTATTTCCCTACAGCTTTCTGATTTTTTGCCCGGACTTAATCATAAGATTAACTATGGAAGCTTCTTCATTTTCAACATGGCTTTCCATTTGTGAAACATCGATTTCAGCTTCGATTTTAATCGTTCTTTTTTCTTTTCCGTGTAGAAATACTTCATACGGTCGATTATGATTCAATAGGGTCATCATCGGTACTTCATCTTCAAGGAGGTATTTATATAAAACTCGATATTGAATTTAAGTACCATCGACTCATCTAGCGTATCAATCAAAGATGGACCGAGATAAGGATGAATTTGCGTGTGAACGTTGATAAAAAATTAGAGCCTGCTGGGGTGCAGGCTCTATTTATTATACTCAATATTTAGATTACGAAATTATTGACAGTGTCTTTTTGCGAAGCACAAGGTGCGTCCCTTCGCTTCTTCACCGGTCTCGGACGTAACCTTTGCGTCTTCCTTACAAGTTAGTTCTATTCTAAAAGAGATGCTTTTACTTTTACTAAATAGAAATCATCATCATACTCATTTCCTGCACTGTAGGATGAGCTATCTCCAAAAATGTAATATCCACCATTTGTGGACTTTGCAACCGACGTTGCACGATCGTACCCAATTCCGCCAAAGCTCACTTGCTTTAAGATCTCTCCATTTTCATCTACCTTTATTACATGGATATCATAGTTTTCTTCATTTTGGATAGATCCAACTACACTATAATGACCATCTGGAGTTTTAATGAATTCATGCAGCATATTGTTTCCGCCATTATCGATTGTTTTTTCCCAAACCAGCTGTCCATCATGAGTGAATTTGGCCAAATATCCACGATGGCTCTCTTCAATCTCCCAACCTTTCCATTCTAATGTATAGTGCTCCCCTGTTACTAAAATCTCGCCGCTCTCGTTTTCGATTAGATCATATAAATAATCTCTAGCCTCTGTTCCCATAGACTTTCTCCATATCTCATTGCCTAGTGAATCTATTTTTATTAAGAAAAATTCCTCTTTTCTCCATGGATCATTTGACATGATGTCTCCCGCAATAATATAGCATCCGTCTTTGGTTTGAATGATGCGGTCGCTTGTAATGGAGGTTTGGCTATCGTATGTCTTATCCCAGAGAACATGACCATTTGTATCGAGCTTGACTACATATGCCATATTTTCTCCACCCATTTCTCCCTCCTTGTTTCCAGCAAAAATCAAGTTGCCGTCCAGTGTAGCAATCAGGCTATTCGCCCCTTCATATTTCTCCTGCTCGCCAATCATTTTCTCCCATGCGATGGAGCCGTCTTTATTAATTTTGGCCAGGAAAATATCCGTTTTTGACTGAGTTTCACCTTCTGCAGGTGTACCCTTATATCCTGTTACATAATACCCATTCTTTGTTTCAACAATATCATTACCCCAATCCAATAAATAATCTCCAAACACATGTCTCCATTCAACCCGTCCATCTAGTCCCGTCTTCACAACAAAGATATCATAGTCGGGATAACCTCCTGTTGAATAAGACATAGAGGATCCTATCGCAAGGGTTCCACCATCCTTAGTAGAAATCATCTTCGATCCTTTTTCCTGGTCGACTCCACCAAAATTCTTTTGCCACTCAACAAAATCCGGCATTTCAACACTTTGGTTTGGAGCTATAACCATTCCTGCACCAAAAAATCGATCTTCACTTACTTTCCCGATATCCTCTGAACGCTTCTTAAGCATCGTTGACAATTCACTTGGAGACATCTTTCCATTTTGGGCAATCAATAATCCAGCCACAGCAGACACTTTCGGAGTAGCCATTGAGGTGCCTGCCATAAATATATATCCACCTTGATTGTCTGAGCTTAGGTTCATATCCAAGTACCAATCACCTTTAGGGTATCTCCCGTAATCACCACCCGGTGCCGTTACATCAATTGTTCCTTCACCATAATTTGAATATGAAGCAATCTGATCTTGTGGACCTGTTGCCGAAACGGTGATGACACCTGGAATTGTACCCGGCGTCTCTACTCCTGCACCGATAAAAACATATCCATCAGGTCCGTATTCTTGATTTAGAAACTCAGTAACTTCCTTCCGGTTTGTAATATCCAGGCCATCATTACCTGCAGCTGCAACGATTGTTACACCTTTGGAAACAGCATATTTAACAGCTCTTTTATACATTTGAAAATCAGCTACTTCATTACCTAAATTATAGATTTTCCCGGATGATGGGTCCTTCCATAATGTTTTACCTAGAACAGAGTAACCTCCAAGACTCATCGAGATCACGTCAACTTGATCGTCCGCAGCACCCACAATCGCTTCTGACACAGTAGCAGTGCTAGCACCGCCTTCTGCACCAAACACCCGGTATGCTTTAAATCCAATCTCCGGGGCAACACCAAGAATGAGCCCTTTACCAGCAATACTCCCTGCTACATGACTCCCATGTCCATTCCTGTCATTAATATCTAGTGGATCACCTGTCTCTGTTTGGTCAGATTGCAGAATCCCTCCATCATACGAAGGGACAAAATTCCGCCCCCCAAGCAAATTAGCTTTAAGATCAGGATGGTCTACATCCACACCAGTATCAATAATGCCTATAACAACATTATGATTTCCCTTTTCAGTCTCAAAGCTTTTCCCATTATTGGTGACACGCTTAATATCCCATTGAAGCGTTTCGTATAAGAAAGGTTCTGTCTCCTCAGGTTCTTCAGGATCAGGTTTAATAATTCCACTATCCTGTTTAGTACCGGAAAGTATGGAACTTCCTGATGAAGAAGATAGCTGCAGAAGTTTTTCTAACTGATCTGGATTCATTTTTTCCTGAACTCGCTTATCCAATATAGCTTGGTTTAGTGAAACTTTTTTCGTCACTGGATACTTCATCATAATCGCAGGACCAATAGATTGAACACCTTTAACTCTTTGAAGTTTTTCTAGCAAATCTGCGCTCCCTTTAACTTGAAGAACGCCAATTTCGTTCATTTGTTTCACTACCTTAGCGCCACTTTTTTCAATATCTGCTCTAACCTTATGTAGATCGTTATTGTTAGATAACACAACCGTCATCACCAATGAACTGGATTTACCACTTGCAAGGCTCAAAGATGCAGGCAACAATGATGAAAGTAATAGAATAACCAATAAAACGTATCTAAGCTTTTTCATAGAACTCCTCCTTTTTTATTTTGCAAATAAAACTATAACATTGGGAAAATATTCGTTCTGTAAAACCCTGTATGAATATTTTGAAAGGTTTTGTTGAAAGGGGACTATCTAACACTTGGTGTAAACTTTTTACGAAGGATTTTTAGGGAAAAGAGTCGATACATACAACCGAGATTACCTTAAAAATTTTTGTTGGGCAGTATTTATCTCAAAAATAGACTATTTTACTTGAAAAAGGATAAACGATGCAGAGAAATTTCACAATAAGCTAAATAACTAGGAATAAAACCCAATTATCTTAAATTGAAATGAAAGATTGTTATAATTGGAAGGGAAATGAATAAGCACATTCAGGACAAAATATACTATTTCCCTAGTACAATAGTCCTTGAGAATAACCACAATCGATACCAGAAGATTACCCTGGTAAACAATAGAGATACCATTCTGTATATCTCCATGGTTCCGCTCCGCTGTAAGGAGCGCACACAGACGTGACAATGATTTGATGACCGACCCTTCGTTAAAAAACGAACAGAATGATACAAAATCCAGTGGCTCCAATTTACCTTTGCGCTGCTTAATCTTGTGGTTCTTAGCTAATTCATCAAGAAAGTTGGAAGAGAAGATGCGACCTAGTTCATCAGACAAGAGTTTGAATTCGTCTTCAAAGGATAGTTCTACCATACAAAAAGCCCACCTTTCTATGGATTTATAGAAAGAATAGGCTATTTACCAGTAAAATGGTATTTATTTACTTAACTTGATGGATATGGGGTACGTCCCGGGTACGTCCCTATGCTACCTCGTCTTAATCTATTGTAACAGTGAATTTATTTTAGCCAACACAGCCTGGTTTTTGGAATCCTCAAACAGATTAACCATTTCACGATACACTTCTTCCTCATTGTCCCAATCCTCGATGAAAACTGCTTTTGAAAACAAACGTGTATATCTTGCTGAGTACTCTTTGGATTGAGCAGAAAAGGCAATACCAAGTTCTTCAAGACGCTCAATGATGGCAAGCCGCTTGTCGGGTTGAAGCGGCCCAAGTTCAATGGTTAGCTTCAATCGTTGATCCCTTAAGCGGTCAAACCAGTATGTAAAAGTACTATCATGCCACCACCATTTATGCCGTGTGACACCATAAATCTGTTCAAGCTCACGAAAAGCAGTCATAAGGAAAGAAGCATTGAGGTTTGCGATTTTATATTCAGAAGGCTCAATTCCCACAGTTTTAGCAAACCTTACAAACGCACCTTGTGGAAAACGTCTGCTGATACTTTGCTGAAAATGTAAAATCTTTTCTACCTCTGCATCCTCCGCTTGTTCCATTTTTTCCACTGCTAGGGCTATTCCTTTAAAAATTTCCGTCAAATTAGGATCATGAAACAAAGTTTCCATACCCTTGGCGATTTCTTGTTTGTTTGCCCAATCAGCAATTTCAGTCGTCTCTGTGTATATTTTTGTATACTTCTTCCCTTCCATTTTCCCAGTCGCTCGGAAGGAAATTCCTTGAGACTCCATAGCATTCAACAGCTTCAACCTTTTTTCAAACGGGACTGGTCCCACTTCTACACTCACTTTCAGCTGCTCATTCCACATCCGCTCGAACCAAATGATCAAACCATGACCGTGCCAGTAACCATGTTCTGGCTCACCAATCGCTTCAGAAAAATCGACCCACTCAGGCAGTATGAAGTTTGGGTACTGAACATGTGCTCTATAGCATTCCGGTGGCAAATCCTCCAGATGAGCAAATGCGAGAAATGCTTCTCGCAGCACATTGCTTCCGATTTTAAAAATATAATCAATTGTTTGCTTTTTCTTTTCGTAAATCCGCCTCAACCCTTCCTGCTGAAGATCCACCATTTGGTCAACAGCATGATACAGCTCACGGTAACGCGGCTGCTTACGATAATCATCATGCTGACTGAGATAAAGTAAGTCAATAGCAGGCTTATTGGACTGGTACACCTCCAAAGCCAATTCAATGGCCTCATCATCCTGCACGAGCTGTTCCTGCAAAATGGCTGTGTAATACATCAAAAAGTCAGAAATATTATCAGAAATAACTTCTCTGTTCAGATCAATATGTAAAAGAATGATATCCAAAATATCATTATAATCCAGAACCCAGTACTCCGGATGTGTCGGGGCATCATTGCGAAGCGTTAAAAAGATTGGAATAACCTTAAAATCTTGATACATGTTCTTGGCATACTTTAGATAATCCTCGAGCTGCCCCAGCGACTCAAATGCATGGAACTTATTTTCAATCACCAACACAAGCTTCTGCGAAGGAACTACCACCACGAGATCAATAAAACGATTAGTCGATGTCCGAACCTCACGAAACACTTCCACGTCAGAAAAAGAACCATACATATATGTTAAAAATTCAATCTCTCCCGTTTTATCCTCATTCTCCGATCTCGTAACGAGCCGAGACAAAAGCTTCTTGACAAAAATATTACCCAACTGATGATTCTCATTCGGATCAAGCAGCCATGCAAGCACATTCGAATGACGAATCTCAAACTGATCCACCCGCAGCACCTTCAATGGATTAAACTGATGAAACTTCTGATGCAGCTGCGCAAACTCCTTTGAATGATCAAGCTGAGCAATGCTTTCAAATGAAAAGGACATAGTCTTCTTCCTTTCTTACTCTTACTAAAATTAAATTTTTTGTTGATATGATTTTTCTACAATGAAAAGCAAAGGGACGTAATTGAATGTACCCTTTGCTTTTTTAAATAGTAGTTTTTTATTACCTGAGAGCTAGAAATCCATAGAAAGATTCTATCAATAAAAAAGCTGTCTATCGGGTTCCCGAACAAGCTTTCCAGTTTTTCAATGTACCCCAGAAGTATGGACATAAACTCCCATTCTCAGAAGGCTTTTCTTAACTAATCTGTATAAACTGTTATTAGTAAATTTCATCATTTATCACTAAATCCCAATTATTTTAAAAGTTTAGGCATAGAAGTAGTATTTACGGAGAATCAAACATTTGCGTACCTTATTTATCTTAATTTAATGCTACTAAAATTAAGTTGGAGATAAAAGGACATTTA
This sequence comes from Bacillus sp. JJ1122, assembly GCF_036964885.1. Classification (NCBI taxonomy): domain Bacteria; kingdom Bacillati; phylum Bacillota; class Bacilli; order Caryophanales; family Bacillaceae; genus Bacillus; species Bacillus sp. JJ1122. The sequence goes on from NZ_JBALQL010000010.1 coordinate 6,490, forward strand.
ACAAATAAAACACTAACATAAAAGCAGCCATTTCTCCCTTTTACTTATGTTAAAATAGAAATAATGTTAAAAATTACAATTGGGGGAAAAAGGTATGGAAAGGCAAGATTTCGCTTTTTCTTTTATTCATAAGGACTATCCCGAATGGGCAGTTCTTGCTAGGGATTTTGAAAGATTACTATTTACCGATATGGAAGCTTCCCTTGTAAAAGCAAGGAAGTTAGCAGAAGCTATACTTAAGGAATCATATAATAAGGAACAAATCGAGTATCATCAATATTCGAGCTTCGCAGAAAGATTAATGTTTTTAAAGAATGATGGGGTCATTGACGAGGATGTATTCAAAAGCTTCGATAGGATTAGAAGGATGGGAAACCTGGCTGCCCATGAACATAAAAAAATCCCATTCTCCGATGGACTGAAGGTCCATACTAATCTGTATAACATCCTCAAATGGTATCTAGAATCTTATTCACGTTTTGATTTCCAGGTTCCAGAATATCAGGATCCCAAACCAGAAAACTTGGATGAGAAGGTTAGAAAATTAATTGGGGAATACATCCCAACATTCTTAAAAGATAACGAACCTGAAAAGGTAAATGGTTCACCCGTCAAAATAGTAGTAAATCCAGAAATTAAAACTGAAAAGGATTTAAAAACTAATGGATCATTCCTTCTATACCAGCTTAGCAAACTAAGAGAATCCTCTCTGGATGCAGTTGAAGGATACAAGGGCTTAAGTGCTTTCAAGAAGTACATGCATATTAAACGACCAATCGAAGAAAAATTAGAAAATATAGTTCTGGAAGGTTCAAATGCAACCAATAGTAGACTCGTACTCCTATGTGGTAGCGTTGGGGACGGTAAGTCACACTTATTAAGTCAAATGAATACTACCATTCCAGAGGACATGAAAAAATTTAAGATTCATAATGACGCTACGGAGAGCTTTGATCCTCGGAAGAATTCTCTTGATACTCTTGCCGAGGTTCTTGATGAATTCTCTGATCAAAAAATTGGTCTGAGAAACCATAAACTAATTCTAGCTATAAACCTTGGGGTCTTAAATAACTTCCTTGAGTCTTCATACTCGGAAAATTATCAACAACTTAAACAATATGTCTTAAATGCCAATGTTTTTGCCTCTAATACTATCACCAAGCCTGAAAATCACAATATTTTTAGGATGGTTAATTTTACAGATTATAAGATGTTTGAACTTTCACAATCAGGTCCTGGTTCTAGCTATATTTCCAGCTTGTTTGAGCGCATAACCAAAAATGATATAGAAAATCCATTCTTTGTTGCTTACGAAAAAGATAAGATGCTAGCTGACGTAAATCCATTATTGATCAACTACCAAATGTTTTCATCCCCTTCAGTACAAAAGCAGATTATACAACTAATTATTAAAACGATTTCGAAGGATAAAGTTCTCATCTCTACAAGAGCACTCTTGAACTTCATCTTTGACATATTGGTTCCATCCAGCATGGATGAAATAAGGACTTCTGATTTTGTGGACATGTTACCAAGTCTATTGCCGAACCTCTTATTTGAAGGAATCGAAAAGTCTCAGTTTTTGAGATTGATGGCAAATCAAGACCCAATACACAAAAGAATTAAGGAAGTTGACGAGAAACTAATCAGTTTGAATAATTCTGGGAACTATTATACCTTTTTCCGTGATGTTATTTACGACCAAACAGCCCAGGAATGGTTGGAGCATTTAAAAAATATTGAGCAACCCGTTCTTTTGGATAAAGATACTAGGCGGGAATTAAGCGAGCTTTTCATTCGCGCCTCATATTTATATGAATCTCATCTGCTAACAAGCTTCAAAGACAAGGTATACAACGATTATATGAAATACTTGTTCGCTTATAATACTGATAAGAAGCAGTTGCTCCAAAACCTGTATTATGAAATCGAAAAAGCTATTTACCTATGGAAAGGGAGTCCAAAAAGTGATTTCTTGTTCATTGATGAGGAAAGTAGCATCCTACGAATCGCTGAGGCTCTACAGTTACGTAAAGCACCTGTGACTATAACTAATGAACAAACGGAGGTAATTGAAAGGTTTACCCCTACCCTTTTCCTTGGGTTCAAGTGTGGTGTAGTCCCGACAGTCCATAGAGTGGAAATCGACTTACCACTCTATCAAATGGTAATAAAAGTATTGAACGGGTATCGCTTAAATAAAAAGGATAGAGAAGATTCCATTCAGTTTATCGATTTCATCGAGAAACTACTTCCATATGGTAGGCAGCATGAAGAGATTCTCATTAGGGATGTCGAACACAATAATACATTCCTTTTAAAGTATGATCCAGATTTCGAAGTGTATACGTTCAGTAAGGAGCTGTGATTATTTTGTATGCAATTGAAGAACTAAGACATTCTCTAAATATTAAAGAAAAAAACGGAAAGAAAGCACTTAAGCACACAATAAATAAAAAGACTGCTTTCTTCCCATTTCAAACAAGGAACCCTGAAAGAGCGAAATTCAAGGAAGGTTTTGCTTCTATCACAGGTGAGTTTTTCAGGAATCTAAATGGAGAAATTCTAACAAAAGATTTAGACAAGGAAAAAATCATTGATGATATTTGCAAGCAAGTCCAATTTAATTATGATTCAGACCGTGAGGATTTTAAACGTTTATTAGAATCCTTTTTATATAAAAACCATGCAATTAAACTTTTTCATCCCATGATGTATAAATATATACCCCTTTCAGAATCAAAAGAAAGTCTTGGTGAAAAAGAAATTGCTAAATATTTATATGATGCTTTTATGACTAAGGAGATTAATTCTCTATCAAGCATAGAAGATTTAACTGAAAAAGAGCACGTCCTTATTAATCTGATTCAACGCAATATGCCCAGGCTTGAGACTAAGGAGCACCCAACGAAGTACTCCCCTGCCTTGCCATTTATCAGTGATCTGTTTAAAGAGGATGTAGAAACTTTACTCACAAACCGTGACTTCTTCATGAAAAATATAAATATATTCTTAGCGTATTATTATTTTTATTCGACCACGCAGCTATCAATAAAAATTAACCAATTCGGAGTTATGGACTCAAGCTCGCCTAAACCTGTATATTACAATCTTGACTGGGAGACTTCCAACCGAAACCGGCCAGCTGTAACAACAGGATATAAATTCATTTTTGATACTTCACGTAAGATATTGGCTCATGTGAATGTGCAAGAGCACTTGAATTTTCTCATGGAATCCGAAAATATGAATTATAACGATTTACATGATAAATTCTCCAGCATGATAGAATACGAGAAATTAAGAATACTCAGAGGTATACATGCTTGGACCCTTGAATATTCAGAAATAGTATTAGGAACTTCTGATGGGATTGAATATAAGGATTCGTGGGAAGAAGCTACCCGCCAATTATACAGGCAAATATCCAGCGGTTTATCTAAGGAAACGAAATATCGCTTTGCTTTGGCAATCCATGAAATTGGCAAGCAATATTTCCTTAAAACACGTGGATCCCTTGGAAATACTTTAAACGTTACACAGGATTTCCTTATCCTGTTGACCGCTCTCTCGGTAAAGCATAAAAGGATATCCGTAAAGCAATTGTTCATCGAATTTGAAAGACGAGGAGTGTTTTTCGACCGTTACTCTCGGGAAAAAATCATTGAGTTGTTCAATAAGTTGAATCTGATAGAGAAAAAAAGTGATAGTGGTGATGCACAGTATGTTAAACCAATTTTATAAATACATGGCAATTAAGCTTATCAAATTTTTAAAGGAGCAAGGACTTAAAGGCGGTGAAAGATATTTCCTTCAATTTGACCAAGAGGAAAATGTCCGGGGATTCTACTCCACACTTCAGAGACTCCCTGAATCAACAATCTTCACCTACCAACATGAACAAGGTTCAGAATATGAAACCTTCTGTATCAATGTCGAAGATGTAAATGTGGTTATCGCGTCAACCATTAATGGTGTAACTCCTGATTTTCTTGTTACAATTCGAAATCTGGTAAGTGAACAAGAAGGAACCTGGAATAAGACTGCGCTTATAATCATTTCTCATCTGTCCCTTGACAGTATCCAAGGTGGAAGTAAAGATTTACAACAACAAGGCATGCCATTTAATATCAAGACCATTACAAGCTATATCAAAGAGGAGCTTAGCTATATTGGAGCTCTCTCTACGTCTGAAAAGGAAGTAATTAAATTTCACCTTGATAAGAAACTTGAAGATTTAGTGGTACAGACTTCGATTTGGGACTATGCTGACATTATTTCTTTAATAAATAAAGGTAGCATTGATGAGAGTGACTTCCACTCTCTATCCCTTTTTCCTGACCGTGAATTAGGAAAAGATTCTTATCTTAAGCCATCTGAAATTAATGCAAGGCTTGTCGAAAATAACCGGTTATTTGAATTAATTGAAAGAATACACGATTACGAAACTCTTGACACAGAACTTGAAAAACATTTTGAGGATAAATTGATACCTAGGCTCAAAAGGGAGAATTGGTTTGAAATTGACTTCCCTCAAGTGCGTGATGGGTATGGTTTGAAAAACAAAGCCCTTGATTACCTTAGTTCAGAGACTAAAAAGCTGAATAAGAACTTGACTTTTTGGGAAAAACCTCACTCTGATACAAAGGTAGGTAAACGCAAAAGACATATAATCATTTTTAATCCTCTTGAGCTTTCAAGTGTATCAATGACCTTTGAGTTCGATGACACACTGAGGAAACAATTCATTCATAAGAAAAGTGAACAATACGCAATAGTAGGAGGACGAAAGCTAAAAGTAGAATTTCCTTCTTCACCAGGAGAAGCACATTTTTATCAAATTAAATATAAACATAATGACGAAAGCCAATCAAACTACGAGTTTAATTTTTGTGTGGTCCCCTTCTCTGCTGAATTACTTGCTGGAATAGAATCTTTATTTGAAATAAAGAAGGCAGCCATTGAACCATGTATTTCTCTTAAATACCAAGGTGAAAAGACTTTAATTGGAAATGGATCTTATATAAATGAATTTACAATCCGGGAGGCATTCGAAACAATCAAAATAGACGATAATGATAATCAAACACTATCTATTGAGATTGAACCAGGTGCCTGGGAGGATGACTCATTACCATTTACTCTGCAAATTAATAATGCTAATATGCCTTTCGAGTTCAAAGATACAGATACCAAATCTATTCCGATTTCAGGGAACAGGGTTTGGAAATTAAAAAGGGAGCGTCAGGAACATTTCCATCTTGAAAACGAGCGATTAATACAAGGTACAGCCACCTATTATCCTTTTGACGATTTTAAGGAGCAGCTGCATATCGAGAAACAGTGGATTGATAACAATACGTTCTTTTCTGAAGATGATGTGGAACACTCTGAACTTTCATTACCAAGTAACATTTCAAATGCCTATTTATCGTATTTGAATTATTTTAATGAGAATGATTTACTACCTAGCTTGACATACTTCAATGATGAACTTAAGCAATTGGCAATCTTATACATCTCATCAGTCACTCAGGAAATTTTAAATATTGAAGAGCACTCCCTTCTGTCCAAGGAGCAAAAGAACCTTTTCAAGCTTGGCATGAAAGTTGGACAAGGAAAGATATGGCTTACCGCTCTTCATCCTTTAAATGTGGCTTATCAATTAAAGCTAAATGAGGAACTGCAGGATGAAGAATTGCATAATACCATACTTGAACGTCTGCACGTGCAGAACCTTCTACCATTCATATATTCAGATAAGGACGAATTGTACCGTCCTTCAATGGAAATGAAGTTTTCTGAATGGCATGAGTATGAGCCTGAAGATTTAATTAGTGTTGGAACAGCAAATGAATTCCTCAGTACAGTCGTGGAAGAAAAAATCAAGCAGTTCATTCACCATTTTGAATACTTGTTTTTAGAAAGTGCGCATTCACCACTTCTATTAAATATAGTCCAAATACACAATGATAAGGAAGTTCTTCGAGGAATATATACATTCTTGAAGAAACAGCTTGAGGAAAATGGTCCAGATGGTATGCTACCGATTGAAGTTGCATTATACCGGGATAGTGTACAGACGCCTAGTGCCTTTGAATGGTTCTCTACATTACAAACTCCTTCTGAGATTGAAGCAGAATTCAATATCAGCCTTAAATCAAAGGATTTCGATCAACATGATGTATTACGGTTAATAAGAGAGCACATCCATTACTTTAAGATTGACCTAGCTTCTTCAAGTGAGTTTCAGTATGCTCATATTGCATTCTTTAAGCTACCTACTCAGGATATCGATGCGTCGCATCAGGTAGATAAAATGGAAACGGGGATTGCACTAAATGGCCTACTTTCTTCATTGGTTTCTATTGCAAGTGATTCGGATTACCGTTCGGGCTTCGGCTTACATAACAAGCCGGAACAATCCAACCCGTTAATTGAGCTGGCTACTGTGTATAATGAACTCTCCTTCAATATGAAAAATGAGGGGAAAAATTCTTATAGTAAAAATAAATCAATCGTTATGAGCACTTCAACAGAAGGTAAAGCTATACTGGAAAGACTCTATAAATCTTCTGCTTGGGTGACATTTATAGATCCTGGAGTAGATTTGGATTTCTTCCAGAAATCTAGTCCAGAATTGTTAGTTATCCATTATAATGACCAGCATACATCTTCCGACAGATATGATGCCATAACTGTTACAGACAAGGCAAATCAATATAAACAAGTCATAAAGGACTATGTGAAGGAAAAAGTCGATATCTCGGAAGGTAATATTGACGTAGCAATCAAATCTTTCAATTCCATTAACGGAGAATGGTTATTAAGAATCATCGGCAGCAAAGGACATTTTACCAGAGAAAAAATTAGTATTGTATCGGCAATGAAATATTTGGAGAGTTATTTATCTCATCAAAGTATTACTTGGATACCTGTTTCCTTAGAGGAAATTTTGAGAGTTGCCTCCGCTGTTAAGCTTACAAAAGCTGATGGAATCTTCTCTGCTAAAAACCTAAATTCTAGTGGGAAACATAGTGACGATATATTGATGATGGGTCTGGAGAAAATAAAGAATGACCTTTACCTTCACATATATCCTGTAGAAGTTAAAATCGGAAGACTACAGACATCCAAGGCCAGTATCCAGATAGATAAAACTGCAGAGCTGTTCAGGGAATTTTTAATTGAACAACATAAGGAGTCTAGCTTTAAAAAGAAATTCTTCCGAAATTTCTTTGCCCAAATTTTACTCGCTAATGCTAAAAAACTGCATTCCAATGGTTTATGGTCTGATGAAAAGTATGAATCCATTCATGATTTAAAACCTAAGCTTATGAATGACGATTTTTATATCGGTACTCATCTCGAACCATTTATCGGAAAGGCAGCTGTCTTAACTTTTAGGAAGGATTATGGTTTTAGGTCTGCAGAGCGAATTGGCGACATTCTGAAGCTTACATTCATTGAGGAAGATGCCTATGCAGGCCTTGCAAAAGAGATGGCACATATCACCGATATCATACAAAAAGGATATATGGATTTTAATCCTGAAAAAATGTTATTCAAACAATATAATCAGGACGAGATCGAATTTTTGCTTGAAAAAAAAATTTTAAATAATAGACAAGATAATTATTCAAATGAGGTAGAAAAAGTTGTGGAGTCATCTTCGAATCTGCATGATGAGATAACTATGGTTAATGAAGAGGAACAAGCACCTATTGACGAAAAGAATGGTGAAAAAGTTCATCATTCACAGCTTTCAGCAGGTCCCCTTTCTACAAATAGCGAGGAAACTGTTACGGATGAACATAATACAACTGAATTAGAAAGTAAAGATTTTAATAGTGCTTCTGATAGTCAGGATGAAACAATTCTGGAAGAAAAATTTTTAGAACCTAACTTGGTACATCACCAAAAGCTTAAGGACATAAGAATCCCTATTGGAAAAGTATCTGGATCAAACCATTTGGTTCATTGGGAATTCGGTAATTCTGCTCTTGCCAATCGCCACTTATTCATCACTGGTCGTTCAGGACAAGGTAAGACATATTTCATCCAATGCGTTTTATGGGAATTGTCTAAGTGCGGAATTTCAAATATTATTATTGATTATACCGATGGATTTAAAAAATCCCAGCTTGAAACAGATTTTAAAGAAAAATTAGGCGATAGGTTGGAACAATTCATTGTCCTTGCTAAGAAGTTTCCAGTGAACCCCTTCAAACGGAATCTTAAAATGCTAGATGAAGATATAATATTGAAAGAGGATGACTCAGACGTTGCAGAACGGATGAAGAACGTCATCAGTTCAATCTATACTACCCTTGGAATTCAACAGCTCAACTCAATTTATCAGGCTGTAATGAAGGGAATGTCCATCTATGATGAAAAAATGAACCTCAATTTATTGAGAGAATTGCTTGAAGAGGATGGATCTGGCCCTGCAAAGACTGCTGTTTCACAAATGAACCTACTGATTGATAAGAATCCTTTTGATTATGAGAAGAATTTCGATTGGTCTTTCCTTGAAAAGGAAAAAGGAAAGGTATTCATCATTCAACTTACAGGGTATTCTCCTGATGTGCAAAAGATGATAACCGAATTTATCCTTTGGGATCTCTGGTATTACAAGCTTCAACACGGGAGGAAAGACCTCCCCTTCCCCGTCATCCTGGATGAATCACAAAGGCTTGATTTTAGCGCCGATTCGCCTAGCGCTAAAATCCTTGTCGAAGGAAGGAAATTCGGCTGGTCTGGCTGGTTTGCGACCCAATTCATGAAAGGTGGATTCTCAGTTGATCAAATCAGTCGATTACAAAACTCTGCAGTGAAAATTTTCTTTGCCCCAATGGAGTCGGAAATACAATCAATTGCGGCAAGCATTACACAAGATACCACAGAGAGGAAGGAATGGGAAACAAAGCTATCAAATCTAAAAAAAGGGCAATGTATTATCTATGGTCCGATATTAGATAAAGAAGGAACCTTGCTTCCTAGTAAGCCTCATCTTGTTGAAATCACTCCTTTGGAACACCGTTAAAACGAAGCCCCTCTAATTGTGAGGGGCTTCGTTTTTTTATTTCCCAGGCCAAATAAGAAATTCATTTTTGTTTAGAATGTAAAATTTGTTTAGCTAAGGATAATTACGTGAAAACATACAGTAAATAACTTAAATAAGGAGAATCTTTATGGGAGAACAAACCAGGAAAATGAATAGAAGCGAAATAATGGGTAGCATTAAAGCGGTGTCTAAATTGGAAACAATGGTTAGTAATGAATTATGGAATAGAGGCTATAGATTTAGGAGGAATGTTCGTAGCCTTAAGGGCACTCCCGATATAGCCATAAAGAAATATAAAATTGTAATATTTATAGATTCATGTTTCTGGCATTTCTGTCCAATCCATGGAAAAATACCCAAAAGTAATGTAGAGTTTTGGAAGGCAAAACTGGAGAGAAACCAAGAAAGAGACAAAGAGACAAATAACTATTATAAAATGAAAGACTGGAACATTTTACGTATATGGGAACATGAAATAAGAGGTGATTTTGATGATACTATAAAAAGAATAAGCTGCTTTATTGATAATGCAAAATAAAATTTTCTTTACTAATTAACAAAAAAAGCGAGAGTACAGCCCTCGCTCGGAATTCCACAAATTTAGTTTAGAAATAAAATTCTTATTTAAACTTGGACTTTACTCGCCTCAATAATACTTTCTGCTTCAATTATAGCTTTTTGAACTATTTCTTCTTCTCTTTCTTTAGCGGCTCTAATAATTTGTTGAGCTTCTAATTCGGCTGCTTTTTTTATGACTTCTGCCTTTTCCTTTGCCTCTTTTACTATGCATTCTGATTCCACTTTAGCTGATTTAATAATATTTTCATCAGGGTTAGGCTCTTCTATCTCTTGCTCGAATATTTCGTTTAGTGTTTGTCCCATTTTAGTCACTAATCCTACCACTAAAGCATTCCCCATACAGAAGTAACGAAACTTTTCAGGCATACCAGTGTTAGTCCAATCATCTTCGAATCCATTAAGTCTTTCACATTCTATTGGTGTTAAAACTCGTAGCCTACCATTTTTTTGTGGATCCGCAACAACATGAGTACTTCTATTTTTACTTGATTCACTGGTTAACATTGTTCGTGAAGGCCTATCTAACGGATCGGGAAAAGCGATTGCTCCCTCCCGAAACATATATTCAAAACCCTCTTTTGTCTTCCTAGGTTCACCTTTTGACCCTTTCATGTACTCCCATTTGGCTAAGTCTTCCCCTAAAAAGTACTTCTCATCTACATTTGATTGTAATACCTGACCAAGTTTTTTGGCCTCTTGTATCTTGGCTACATACTTTGCAGTGTATACTTGTTGCCCTTGCATTACACCAGCTTCAAAAAATGCCCCTTTATGGGTGTCGGAAATCGTTTTAACATCTTGGTTAAATTCAATTAGAGGTTGGTCAATTACTTCCTTGATTGGAAATTCCTTTGAGAAGAAACCATTTTCCAGTATATAATTTTTCATATTTGAAAAATTATCATTTTCTGTTTGTCTTTTGAAATATTCGGTGGAATTATGGTAAGCAAATATAAAAACCCTACGGCGTCTTTGAGAAAAACCGTAATCTGCAGCGTTAATCACACGCCATTCAACCGTGTATCCAAGATCGCGAAAACAGGCGAGCATTACAGCAAAATCTCTTCCTCGTTGTTTAGTTGGTGACTTTAATAGTCGGTCCACATTTTCTAACAGAACAAATGGAGGTCTATGGCTATTTAATATACGATGGATTTCCCACCAAAGCACGCCTTTTTTTCCTTCAATTCCCTTTGCCCCTGTAGACGCTACTGAATAGTCCTGACATGGAAAGCCACCTACAAGTAGATTGTGTTTCGGAATAGGAAACCTATCTGGATTATCATTTACCTCTGCTATATCCCTATTCATTAATTCAGTTTCGGGAAAATGTGCTTCATAACATTTGGCTGCGTGTTGCAACTTCTTTCCTGGTTCCCATTGATTTGCCCACAATACATCCCAACCACTGGCATTCTTCAAGCCTAGGTGAAAACCGCCTACACCTGCAAATAATTCTATTACTGTCTTATTCATATAGCATCCTCCAGACAACCGAACATATAATCGTATATATGACTTCATTATACTACGATATTATAAAAAGATCAATAAAAATAACTTTTAAATAATGATATTTAATAAGTTTTAATACATTAACATAAACACTAACTATATCATACTTAAAGGGGAAATAGAAGTTCTCATTATTAATTGTATTGTTCACTTTTACCCACTATATCCAGGTTTTGAGGATAAAAGAAGGTACCAATCATTAGTCAGAAGATTATTAAAGAGGGGGCATCACAAAACATGCTTTTTTAAATTACTTGAAAAGTTGCAGAGGGTAGCCGATTAATATTTATAAGATAATTAGTAGTCGAATATACGAGTTTATTAGGATGGATAAACATGACCGAATGTCTATTCCATAATGTGAAAAACTAGAGCGATTAGCAGCTCTAGTTTTTCATTTCAAATAATCTATAATAACTTATTTAGTGAATGTATTCTAATCCTTTTCTGATAACATAGTCAGTCAGATTCAAAAATTATTCTAAATTTTTGTAACAATGTCTTCACTAGTAGAATCACTGGTAAGTCTAGATTTTTAACAACTATGAGTAACATAAATCAGGTAGAAAATGCCAATGCCTTATTTTACCCCAAATACTTAATTTTCTAAATACAATGTAATTTTTTATGCTTTTATGTTGTGGTATCATATAGAAAAACTATTTAAGTAATTCCATTAAATAATCATTCCTTATTAGTCTTTCTTTCTTATTATTTACACCCTCTTTTGCTGCTATTTGATACTCACTAGGTACATTGAGCTCAAATGAGACTAATCTTCTTCTTAATTCTTCATTCCCAAGTGCTTTAACAGCTTCATACTTTTCATATAAAGCTGTTATTAGTGAGAATGCATTTGCTTTATTATACCAATATGAATTGTTTTCTAATTCAAGATCTAATATTGTTTTAGCAACAGAATTCAATTTCTTCACTATGTTGTCCTTCGCAGGAAAACTTTCTGAGTAGCTATTTAGCAGGTCTTTACTAATGTTCCTTCCAAAGATACCTACTTCTATAGTTCCTAGAATATTTAGTGCAAACATCAAGTGAACTTGTCGGGAAATTTCATATGGACTAAAAATTGGTGATTTTAATAATAAATCATTAATGTATGCGATATCTTGTTCTGCAGCCCATTCTAAAAACTCACTTGGAAAATTGGGGTGATATTCAAATGTGTGGTCACCTTCATTTTGACTTTCTTTTTCATAATCTAAATCTATATCGAGCTCTTTAACGAGCATTTTTGCAACAAGCATTATTTCCGCAGGTGCATACTCAGTTGAGAGCTTTTCAATATTAGACAATGAATAATAAGTTCTATTTAGTCTTTTAAAAATTTCTAGTACTAATTTGTCATCATGTTTTATATCTAACTCAATCATAGCAATTTCGTATTTAAGAAAACTTTCTTTTTCTTCTGTACTAAGAGTAGACCAGTTTTTACCATCAACTTCGATTTCCCCTTCAATGAACTTCAAAATACTTGTTAATCTTTGTTGTCCATCTACTATACATGACGTTGTAACCATTGCTTCGACATCAAGATCTCCTTTCGCAACAAATATCTCAGGAAAAGGTAATCCCATCATTATTGTTCTTATAAAATCGATTCTATGAACTTCTCTCCAAACAAAGTTTCGTTGAAAATAAGGAGATAATATAATTCTCTCAGATTTTATTTCATTAATTACGTCCAAAAGTTGTCTAGCTCTTACGTTATATTTTACCTTCACAGTCTTGTACCCCCAATACGATTCATGTATTTATCTAGGCCTTCAATTTGTTTAAACTCAAAAAAGTACTGCGTCGCATAAATTCCAGCATTTATATTCTTAAATAACTTATGATGTTTATTTGATAATTTATTAAAAAAGGTCCACCATTCTTTTCTTTGTGGGCAATTTGGCATTAAGTCCGGTCTAAAAATACCATTTGTTATACACTTTTTGAATTCATGAATATTTGATACATTTTTTTTATTGAGATTAAATAAACTTTGATCTCTATATCCATTTGTTACTTTATAACTTAACTCTACATATCTCATGTATAATTCTGGACTAATAATAGCAATATCCAAATCAGATTTTCCTTCAATAAATTCTGTAAATTTAAAATAACTTTTTCCTGTTTTCGCAGATCCTACAACTTGCACTTGATTGAAAGGGATGCTAAAAAAATTACTAATTTCATCAAAAATTTGAAAGCCTATATCTTCCTTTCCTAAAAATGCTTTTGTAGGGTAACATATATATAATTTTCTAACTAGATCTTCTTTAGCTGTTAGTTGAGGCCATTCTTTCTCTAATGTTTCGGTATGCATATTCCTCACTCCTCAAATTCCTAATATACAATTGTAATAATATTAAATCCCTCCCATATTGATGTTATAGACGGAATCTCTCTAATTATAATGAGAAACTCTGTTTGAACTTGAAATCTTGTTAATATAATGCCTCCATCTTACGTGACAAGTTAGATGTCATACAGTCGGTAAAAATAAAAAAATTTATGCTTATCATCATTTTAAATAAAATCAATTTCATTTAGCATTGTGACTAGAGTTTTGCCCTTTACCCATAAATTTTGATTGTACATATTTATACCATTAATAACCAAAGTTTTTCTATTGGAATCTGTTCCTGTACCTCTAACAAAAAAATTATTTTCTTTAGATTTCGGAAAATTAATAGAAGTCTTAAATTTTCCTGTTTTTTTATTTTTGATTGCAATACCATCTTTGTTGTATTCTATAGATTCTATTAATTTATTATTAATAATCAAATCTCTTACTTCATTCCATACTTTTCTTACATCATTTTCTATTAAGCTATCTTGAAAGATTAATCGTTTAAATCCTAAAAACTTTTTTTCAAGCAATTTTGAAGAAGACGATGGTTCTTCAAAAAGAATGCACAAAAAATGCTGATTGCTAAAATAATTAAAAACAAAAGAATTTTCAAATTCAATAGTTTCATCTGTCCATTCTGTAAAATCTATTGTAAATAACTTCGTATCTTCCGTTCTAGTACCCTTTTTTGTTTGAGTTACAGTTTTCGGTATAATTCCAATTTTATTAAATAATTCAATTTTACTAATTTTTTTAACTTTTGCACCAAACATTTTAACTACTATTTGTTCAGATATAGATTTATGTACATCTCCTTTTTTATCTAAAGTAATAGGTATATCTAGCTCCAACATAAGCTGCTTAACAGTTTTTCCATGATACAATTCTGTTAATCGATGTAATTTTTCATCTAATTCTTTATATGTAGTGTAATGAGTCTTTAACACTTCAAACTTCTCACCAAAGTGTTTTTGCACAATATTTGAAACTGTTGTTCTTTTTAAACGAAATCTTGGTCTATTAGGCCATTTAGGAGCAATATCAATAAACATTAAGTCTTTTCTTAATTCAGAAGAAATCCTATGATACTCATTTTCTGGAAAGTCATACTCGTCTTGTAATTTCTCTATAAAGTCCCTAACAATATTCCAGTCATTTTTCAGAATTTCCTTATCTTCCTCGGGAAACTCATGAAATTGATAACCCTGAATTACAAAATTAGAATAGTCTATAGCTTTTACAGTTACGTTAGAGTCATAATGATAATAAACCAACAACATCTTTTTTAGTTTGTGCCAAAAATTAGATGACTCGAAATTTTCATTTGATATCTTTTTTGGAGAAACTGCAGTTATAGACATGGGCTCCTTCGCTTCAAATTGATGGATACTTGTCTTTTTTGGTATTCTAATTCCTGTTGTTTTTAACTCAATATCCTCACCATCAACAAACAAATCTGGACTTTGCTTTGTATCCGGTGGATACCCTAGTACAGACTGTTCAATTACATCCCCTGCAATCCCTGTAATTTTCGGGTTTGTTTTTGCTCTCACAAATATATTATTTCGATCTACTTCTCCTAATGTTTTACCAATAACATTGGAGAAAATATTTTCTAGTTCTTTTTTTGAAAAAACATGTCCTGTCAAAACAATCCCTCCTTTATTTAACTTGCCGCTACATCCTCTTGGAATTCCCTAAAAAAAGGATAATACCACTTTTTCTAAAATATGTATAAACTACTTTTAATGCCTAGTTAGTAAATAAACAAAGTTACTGTTATCGTAATCCCTTTTATTTTTTCAGAACGTTGGTATCTTACCAATCAGTCTCACTGAAATTCGTACGAACACCATTAGATACTAGTGCGACTGTAATATAATTGCAGCAACACTTTTAACTCGATCATCCATTTAATTTTCCAGATGCTTCTTGACTAATGTATGAGGTTGTAACAGTTATTTCGTATAATCGATATTTTATTAGACTAATTAGACCAGATGCTTCTTTAACACCTAATCCATTACTAATATAATTGCACTTTACTCCTACTGCTCCTTGTTTGGCAGAGCAGATAAAAGATTTATCCGTTTGAAGATTTAAGACATTAACATAACTTTCGTGTTCTTTGTAAGTTTATGAAAATTAACTTTATGCTAGCTCCTGCTACAACCTCCTGGATGCCCCACAGGATTCACCATTTCCTCTTTCAGGCAAGACCATATGTGTTGTCTATATTCGACATAGAAACTGAATTTGTAAATTTTATTCTCTCTTAATAGTTCAGCTTTTCCACTTCTTTCTCGAATTGGAAGGGTACTATGCTTTCTGCTAGCTTCTGGCTTGGCAGGTTAGCAGAGAACTTGAAGTTTCAACCTGACCTCCAAGAATAAGAGTACCGTCTTCCCCTCCAAATACGTGCATCATTTATTCTGCATCTTCTTTGGCAGTAAGGATGTTGCCTTGGGTTGCAGACTCATCCAATGGTACCTAGCCTTATTTGAGTTCGTATTCCTCAGACTGAAGGTTTGCCACTCGCATCCTTTAGACTCCACGTAAATATGAACACTAATGCGTTAAGCTACCGCTACTACTGACTCCACAATTAAGGACTATCACCCTATTAACTGAGAACCCATGCCTGGTGCACAAACAAAAACACTAACAACAACAATATGTGTTAGTGTTTCAAAGCACTCTACATATTTAAATACAAGATATAGGTGTCTCTGTCTAATTTTTAACGAGTAAAACTTAGTTGTTATATTTATTCCTTTGATTTTCTTGTTCTTTTTCAAGATCATTAAGGTAGCTAACGAGCTCGGATAATATTATACCGTACATTTTGGGGTTTTCATTATAATCATCCATGAAAGCATGAGTTATACCATGAGCTATTCGATGGTGATAATTATCTAAATCTAAGTAAGAAACTACATTGTATTTCTCTTTCCAGTGCATCCCTATATCCCAAGCAACTACTAAGTAAATATCCTTTTCGTCTTTCTCCCCGTTTTCAAACTCCTCTAGAAGCGCATCAACATTTTGTTTATATTCCAAAATTGCCGTAGGACCCTTTTCTAAATCATCCTCCCACATTTCATTAGTAATACCTAAAGGATTGGATTCTTTGTCAAAGATATGGTTTTCCTTTGGCTTTGAAAATGAAAATCTAAATATACCATCATATTGTTGATGTTGACTTGTAGCTAATAATTTTATGCCTCTAATTACTCCACCTGCAACCAATTGGTTGAACAACACAATTACATCTTGTTCGCTTCTTGGAAGTGAGGTAATACTAATTTCCTTAGTTGGAAGGAAAAATTTTTCATGTTTAATAATTAACGGATTTGCTGTTTCGTAATTTTTTTGATCCTCTATCCATTGTTCTTTTTTTGCTTGCTTTTTTAACTTTGGCTTACCTCCACCATCTTTCATAAGATGTGCTTTTCTATATCCCTTTAGAAAATTCACTATCTTGACTCCGATTTGTTGGGCTAAATTTACTAACTCTGGTTGAAACCCTTTCCTTCCTAAGTCAGGATCGGCTTTTATAAAATGGACAATAACATGAGTTTGATATTGGTATCCAGTTTCAAACGTTAGGGGTATTGCAATTAGCTCCCCTTGAGGCATATTGTTTGTTGCTAACTGGATTCCACCACTTATAATCCTCTGACCCTTTCTAATTTTAAGAAGTTCATCGTTGTATGTATCCCAAACTTTTCTTGAATAACAGAAAAAACCATATGCTGTCACAGTATACTCCTTTAGCAATGATTCTTCTTCAGAATCTTGACTAGCTTGGGAATCATCTGAATTTCCTGAAGCACTAAATTCCGCTATTAAATCTCTTGTATGATAAAATTTATAAACTGCGTTCAAATTCTTATATTGAGGTTTTAACTTATCAAGTGTATCTCCCTTTTCTGCAAGCTTGCTCCTCACTTTGATAATCTCAGATATATCTTTACTTCTATCTATAACTTTGTGCGGATAAATGTATTCAGCATCCTCTATTTCTTTAAGGCTGTCTTCATTACCTGATTTATCAATTACTTTCAAAGAGAATCCTATTTTTTCATTATCAGCCACACTGCCACCAGTGTTTATTTGGCCTAGAGGTGTTTTTATCATTAGTATGCTTTTCCACTGAAATGCTTTGTCTGCATTTAACCATGATAAATCCTTTGGCCTTCCGCTGCTCCCTCCAAACTTTATTGAAAACGTTGCTCCCCTATCTATGTCTTTAAAAGAGGAATCAATGAGAGTTGTTTCCTGAAATACCGGCCTACTGACATCATTAGTGGTATCGTTCACCCAATTCCTACCGTTGGTTAATTCTGCCAAAAAGTTAAAATCAGATGATTTTGAACCAACTTGAATATAGTTATATCCATAGGCTACAAACGTAGCCCCTACCCCCTTATTCCCACGTTCATCCTCATTTTTATTAAAAGAAACATTTGGCGCAAAAAATCCTAATTCCTTTTCGCTAAACCCCATGCCATTATCTGTCACACTAAATGTATTATTCTTTAAATCTACTGTGATCCATAGCCTTTTTTGATATCCATCTTCATTTAATATCTTTTTTCTCCTGTCTACAGAATCCATAGCGTTTTGAATTAGCTCACTAAAAGGATCAAAAAAACTCACATACGATTTTAAAATGTTCTTTATTTCTCTTTTACTAATTTCAGTAAAATATGAACTAATATTATCGTTTTGATTCTCTTTTAACTCTAATGGGTCTTTTCCGAATATAAAATTACTGTTAACCATAAGTCCTCCTTAAAACCTTTGTCTCCTAATAATCAAATTACTGTACTCTTTTTGGCGAGATTTTCAATATCTTCTTTCATTTTTACAACTTCCGTAAAAAACCATTCGAAATGGATTATTTCCCCATTAACAACAGATAGTCCCACCGCACTTTATGGGTGGAGGTAGAGATTTAAATAGACATATCTTTCATCATTACATACAATTCTTCTAATCGAGCAGAAAAAGTCCACTTTTCTCCCATAGACTAAAGTGTTATACCCATATTTTAACAAAATTAAAGACTTAGTGTACCCATTTTATAATAATTATTTACATTATTTGTTTGAATCTTAACCTAGTGACCATTTAATTGACATAAAATGCTTATATCTACGATCATTATCTCCGTAGCAAAATCGCAGAAGTGTCCTAACTTATACTACCGGAGCCTAGCATATACATTTTTATCCCACCATGTACGTAATCAAGCCATCAAAAAGCTCTTTAGTCATTTTATCCGTTATTATCTCACTTCCAACGTAGCATTCTGCATAGCCAATCCTTCGCCGTTATACATCGCCATAAAAATTTTTCGAATAGTTTATACATATTTAGCGACGGTCCGCGCTACTAGCCTCCCGTTTATCCCAACGAATTATACCTTGACTAATAAAACAAAAAATTCCCTTTCATTTTTCAAAGGATAACAAAGGGGAGTCTTTATAATTTTTCCTATTATATTATTTGTTACAATCAAATAATAATTGTATTCTTCATATATTATCCAATATATACTATTATGGGTAATTATTTACATAATTTAATTAAACAATAAAAAAGGATAGTAACCAATTTTAAAAGTTACTATCTCATTCCTGAAAATTCTATTAAAAGATATTCTAATAAGCCTCCCTATACAACTCCAACAAAGCCTTCCTAGCCGCTCTCCTCCCACTCCATCGATCCGTCCCAATTCCAATAATATCCTTATAAGGCGGTTCTTCCTGGCATATCGTCACAACTACTTTATAATGATCTTGATACTTTATAATCTCCATTTCAATCTCATCGTTGTACTCATTAAAAAACCGGGATACCCTTCGATCTATAAGGTCAGTAGTATTCATGGGATCCTCCATTTGGGATTAGTCATATTTTAAATTATTTTTGTTCTGTCTATTTACCGCCTTAATCTCCTCTACTTCTTTTGAAGCTTCTAACAAATATTGTGCGTTAACTTCATATTCTTCTATTTCTTTAATGAATTCTGAAGGCTTAATTCCTAATGCAGTCGCTAATTTTATGATTGTTTCTAATGTTGGGCTTTGTGAATTTCTTTCTAAGTTGCTTATGTATTTTCGGTTTAATTTGCTGTAGTCTGCTAGATCTTCTTGTGATTGTAGTTTTTGCTTACGTAGTTTTCTTAATGGTTCGCCAATCAAAATGGTCATTTTCTCTTCCAATAGTCATACTCCTTTTTAAGACCATTAGATACCTCTGGAAAAAGATTGACCACGCACGATAATGACCATTTGTTGCCCTTATTCAACTTTTAAAAATCCACACAAAAAAGCGACAGTCTATGAACTGCCGCTATCAAGTTATTTAGTTTTTTATAATTATGGCAACAATGTCAAAACCGCAAAAAAATGCATAACGGATGCAGCAATGACGAAAAGATGCCAAATCGCATGATGATAATGAAATCCCCGCCAAACATAAAAAATGGCTCCAACAGTATACAAAACACCGCCAATCACTAAGAACAGAAGTCCCCGAGCTGATACGTTTTCTGTTAATGGCCCCCAGGCAAACACGATAAGCCAACCCATTACGACATATAATCCTGTTGAGGTATGTAAGAAGCGTTTGACAAACAAAGATTTAAAGACGGTTCCGGCAATGGAAAGGCCCCATACAATTCCAAAAAGAGTCCAACCTGGAGCTCCTTTTACCGCAATAAATAAGAATGGTGTATACGTTCCGGCAATGAAAAAATAGATGGATGAATGATCTAGAATTTCAAAGACGTCCTTTGCTTTACCGGGTGGAAAGCTGTGGACGAGTGTAGATGATGTATAGAGGAGGACCATGGTCACTCCGAATAAGGTAAAGCTCACGACATGCCACGCTGTTCCGTGCAAAGATGAAAATACAATCAAAATAACTAGGGCGGCAATGCTTAATAAAGCGCCTATTCCATGGATAATGGCGTTGGCAATCTCCTCTTGCTTCGTAAAAATATGTGTATTAGCCAATTCTTTTTTTCACTCCATTCATTGACCTCAAGATAATTCTTCTATTATATGTTCCAATAACTTGTATCCTTCAACATGTGTTAGCTGGATAATGAGTTTTTGTTTTCCCCAGGTTTCTACAGAACATTATATACCTATCACCACCTACCTTTAAAATATTTTGGTTAGGGGAGAAACATAGTCAGTTCAAAAAAATCTGGTGGCAATCATTACCTGCCATTTCTTAACTGATTTATGTCAAAACGATTACAAAATTGTGTTACCATAATCAAGGGAAATTTATACATACATTCAACAAGATGGATACAGGGGGAAAGTAGCTATGGACAAATGGATTGGGAATCACCCTACCTTGTCTCAAAAGACTCTAAAGACTAAATATAAACAAATTCTCCATGTGGATCGTTGGGCTGTGCTTGGTGAGAATGAACGGGTGTTGAAGGTGATCGAAGGTGAGCTGGATAAGCGTGGCGGCAAGGAAATTGATGGTGTCATTGCTCTAACTGACACAAGGGTCATGTTCATTTCACGTTCGGAGAATTCTTCTTACAATTATTCTTCTATTTATGATATCCGAATCACGGAGGACGGCAAGGATAAGCATGAATGGAAGCTGAGTTTTTCTGCAGGCGGCCGCCGGGTTGTGGTCGATGATATCTCGAAGAATGATGACAGCGATGAATTTTTCTATATTTTAAATCAGAAAGTCCAAAATCCAAACCGCAAGATGGAAACGACCGTTACGCATGATTTTACTTATTTCCTTCATAAAGAAAGATTAGCAGATTTGCGTAAGCAGCAGGTGGCTATCACTCCTTTCCTGTTAAAAAGAGATGATCAGGGAACAAGTGACAATGGTCTTCGACTATTGAAAGAAAAGCACCCTCATGCTTTATTCATCGTCCAGGGAAAATATAAAAAAGATAAGGCGGAAGGCGATTTTATCGTAGTCGATGATTTCGTCTATCTCTATCAATATGATAATAAAGAGCGCGTTGCCACCCTTCTCCACACATGGGCATTTGGTGCCTTTAATGGTGAAACAGTCGATTACTTTGCGTTAAAAACCGTTGTAACGGTTGAAGGCGGTGAGCTTACTTTTAACTCCAAAGGAAAAGAATTTGCTGCCATGCTTGCAGAAAAAGGCGCATTCTTCACTGTCCAGAAGAGAAAATGGCATCAGAAGATTCTAGGTTTCCGCAGCGGCAAGCTTTGGAAAAAAGGTTTCGCTTCCCTTTCTTATCTGCTCATCCTGGTAATTGTCTTGGCGATGATTTTTGGAGAAGATGAAACGGAAAGCAAGAAAGCTCCAGCACAGGGAGTTGCAGACACCCATACAGAAACAAAGAACAGCAAAAAAGAAACAGATGATAAAGCCCGTCTTGCTGCTGAACAGAAAGCGAAGGAAGATGAAGCTGCACGCCTCGCTGCCGAGAAAAAAGCGAAAGAACAAGAGGCTGCTCGTCTTGCTGCTGAACAAAAAGCCAAGGAAGAAGCCGCTCGTATTGCTGCCAAGCAGAAGGCAAAAGAAGAAGAAGAAGAAGAAGCTGCCCGTCTTGCCGCCGAGAGAAAAGCACAAGAAGAAGAAGCTGCCAAAGCAGCCGCAGCAAATGTTTACTATAAAAACTGTAGTGCTGTTAGAGATGCAGGTGCAGCTCCAATCCGTACAGGAGATCCTGGATACTCCAGGAAACTGGACCGAGATGGAGACGGCATTGCGTGTGAATAGTTAATCAATAAAGAAGAGTAGACTACTAATGTTACTCTTCTTTTCTTTTAATAAATAATATACTATTAAAAGTTCCTCACTTACATTAGTTCGGGCCCAGCCCATTATTTATTATATAAATAATTGTAAACACACTTCTCAGTTTCTTCTTCGGTTTCCTTCATACATTGACCCAACACCTTCATCGACTCATCAAAATTATCGAAACCCTCTCCAGTCCATTCGTCACTATAAACCCATTCCTTGTCATATGTTCCCCACACGACATCGTATTGTTCTTATTTAATCTTAGGTTCTTCACCTTTCGTCTCCTATTCTTGTACATCTTTTTTCACTCCTTTTTGAGGTTCCATATCTATTGAGCCACAACCTGCCAACATATAGATTGTAAAAGTAAGAACTAAGGAGAGAATCATTTTACGCATATCTTTTACCTCTTAAACTTATCTTCCCCCGATCATCCTTTACAATTCTTATGTTTTATCCATTATTGTTTGTCCTTCATTCTGCCGAGCATTAAGTAAAAAGAGAACTCCCAATTTGAAATGATTTTGTTGACTAAAATAAAATAACATGTTAATTTGTATATGCAAATGAGAATAATACTGGAATCAGTAATGAAAGAAAATCAGATTCATTGTTTACCAGCTATGCTGGTACCTTAGGAAAAAAACGGATTTAAGAAAAATGCTGTAAGAAGCGCGCAATAAGCTTGAAAGAAATCTTTTTTTAACCATTCATTTGCATATACAAATATTCAAGGAGGCTATTATGATGTCTGAAAAATTATTACTCATTGTCGGTGCTGGACCTGGGATAAGTTTAAATACTGCAAGGAAATTTGGAAAAGAAGGCTTTACAATTGCCATGATTTCTCGCAATATGGACTCCCTTCAGAAACATGTGGGCGAACTAAAAAATGACGGAATAGCGGCAGAAGGTTTTACAGGCGATGCTTCATCGGAAGAATCATTAAAGGCGGCAATTGATCAGGTAATCAAAGCTTATGGGAACATTGATGTACTCTTATACAACGCTGCTGCTGGAACACCTGGAAAACCAACGACATTAAACTCAGATCAACTCGTTCATGATTTTAAAATCAGTGTAGCTGGTGCTCTTGCCAGCGTTCAAGCCGTGATTCCACATATGGAAGATGGAACTATTCTTTTAACAGGTGGCGGATTAGCCCTTTATCCATACGCTGACTACGCTTCATTGGCTATTGGAAAAGCCGGTATCCGCAATTTGGCTTACAGCTTGCAGCAGGAATTGAGCCCAAAAGGGATCTATGTGGGAACATTGACGATTAAAGGGTTTGTCCAGGAAGGTACTTATTTCTCTGCTGAAAAGATTGCGAATGCATTTTATCGTATGTACGTTAATCGCACGGAAACAGAAGTTGAATATGGGGAAATGTAAATTTTTTTAATCGCTCATTTGCATGTGCAAATGTATAGAAATTATCATAAAACAAAAGGAGACTTACGCATGAAAACTCTTGTCATCATCACTCACCCAAATTTGGAACAATCTCGCATTAACCGCACTTGGATGGAAGAACTGAATAAACACGAAGAAATTACGGTTCATGTTCTTCATCAAGCTTACCCTGACGGAAGAATAGATGTTGCACACGAACAAAGCTTGCTGGAATCACATGACCGTATAATTCTTCAATTTCCATTCTACTGGTACAGCACGCCTCCTTTGTTGAAACAGTGGCAGGATGAAGTGCTCTCATACGGCTGGGCATACGGTCCTGGCGGTAACAAGCTTCACGGAAAAGAACTGGGTCTAGCCATTTCAACTTTCGGACCGGAAGATTCTTACCAGACTACTGGCTACAATCATTTTACAATGGAGACTTTAACCACTCCTTTGCAGCAAACAAGTAATCTCATTGGCACCAAGTTCTTACCTTTATTTGTACTGAATGGCGTTATGCATGTATCAGACGAAGCACTTGCTGAGAATGCTAAGAAATATGTTGAATACGTTCTTCAGGCAACAAAGATCGAGCAGCGATAAAAATTACACAAAAAACCCTTGACCTCAACTTAGGTTGAGGTTGTATCTTTTTATTTGAACCTATTCAAAAGAATCTTGGAGGAATGAATTATGACGAAATATGCATTTGTAACAGGAGCGAATAAAGGGATTGGGTATGAAGTTGTCCGACAGTTGGCTGAAGAGAATTACACCGTATTTTTAGGAGCTCGCAATGAGGAACTTGGTTTAAAAGCTTTAGAATCAATTGGTAAATCAAATGTTTCGTATGTTCAGGTAGATGTAACCGACACAGAATCCATTGAAAAGGCGAAGAATACCATCCTTGAAGTGACAGAACACTTAGATTTGTTAATAAACAACGCTGGGATTGCCCTCGATTTCGGGATCTCCCCTACTGAATTAAAAATAGAAACGCTGCGTGAAGAATTCAATGTGAA
Organism: Bacillus sp. JJ1122; assembly: GCF_036964885.1. Lineage (NCBI taxonomy): Bacteria > Bacillati > Bacillota > Bacilli > Caryophanales > Bacillaceae > Bacillus > Bacillus sp. JJ1122. Next base: position 31,214 of record NZ_JBALQL010000010.1, read on the forward strand.
CTTCTTTGGAACGTTTCAGATGATCCAAACTTTTTTACTGCTTATAAAAAATGCTCAACGCGGAAAAATTGTGAATGTGACAACCGATATGGCTTCGCAAACGATGTTTGATAATGGTCAGGCGGGGCATCTAAATTTATTAGGCTACAATTCATCTAAAACGGCTGCAAATGCCTTAACCTTGTCCTTCGGGAAAGAATTTGGGATCAATGGGCCAGAAATTTTCAGCGTAACACCTGGTTTTACCTCAACTGACCTAAACGGCAATGCTCCTGGAGGCAAAACAACGGCGGAAGGCGCAAAGATCATTGTTGATTACGCATTAAGCGAAAACGGTTATAATGGAAAAATACTAAACAACAACGGAATCATTCCATGGTAATCACCAAAGGGGCGCGATTATGACTTATACGATTGGCCAAGTCGCAAAAATGAAGGATTTATCCATCTCGCAATTACGATACTATGATAACCAGGGCCTGTTCCCTTTCCTAAAAAGAACAGAAAAAGGCGATCGGGTTTTTGACGAGGACTCCTTGAAATTCATGGATTTCATTCTATGTTTAAAAGAAACCGGTATGCCAATCAAGGACATAAAACGGTTCGTAGAATGGTCGATGATTGGGAAAGAGACGAATCCCGAACGGATCGAGATGATGAAACAACAAGAAATGAAGATTCAACAACAAATTCGTGAATCCGAAGAAAACCTCATTAAGATCCAGGAAAAGATTTTACGATTAGAACGAGAAATGCAAAACTGATCAGAGAAGACCAACGTTGCAAAACTGTTGGTCTTCTTTGTGATTTTTAAAAGACAAAAAATATGTATTCAACTAATAAATAGTATACAGATAGGAATCAGTCTGCTCTTAAAAGAATATAAGTAGGTAAAACTGTAAATGAGGGATAACCGTGGCTTTAGTTGCGATTTATACAGTAGGCAGGTTAAAACATTCAGAAGAACACCCAGCTTCACGTGAATTTTTTGAAGTTGGTGCTGAAGTTATGCGGGAGGCTGCAAAAACTGGTCATCTATTAAAAGAATTCACTCCTAATGGAAGGTATTTCCCTGAAAAAGAAAGCATAAGCGAAGGGACGCCTATTCTAACCTTGACAGTATGGAAAAGCCTATCAGCTTTGTATACTTTCTCTTACTCTGGCCTGCATAAGGAAGCTTTACGGAATAGAAAAAAGTGGTTTGGCAATTTTGAAGAAAGAAATCCCAATTATATCGTATGGTGGACGGATAAGGTAACGGATGTATCATGGAAAGAAGCTTTTAAGAGATACGACTTATACCTAAAACATGGACCAGGTCCTTTGGCATTTGATTTTAAGCATGTTTTTGATGAAAATGGAAAAAAAACTGTGCTTTAAATTGTCATGTATAAGCAGAAAAGGCAATTACCATTTCAGTAATTGCCTTCATTTTGCCTCAATGCATTCGTCTTACATCAATGTTTCTTATGTTCTTTGTCTTTCTTTTTCCCTTTTCCTTTCTCCCTTTTCTTCGGCTCTTCCGCCTGCTTCTTATCTTCTTTTTTCTGCTCTTCCTCTCTCTTCTTCTCCTCAGCCATTCTTTCTTGCTCTTTTCTCTTTTTCTCTTCCTCTAACGCTTTTTGCTGTTCTTCTTTTTTCCTGTGCTCTTCCACCAGCTTATTAATGGAAGACAGATCAAATTGTTTTTTTGAAAATTGATTGATTGATTTGGAGAATATTTCTTTAAATATGACGGTAACGGTACTTCCGCTGGATTGTGTCAGGTAATGATTTTCATCTGTTTGGTCATAGCCCATCCAGACGGCACCGACTATTTCAGGCGTATATCCGACAAACCAGTGATCCTTTGTTCCTGCTTCATTTGCAAAAGGAACTTCTGTCGTACCCGTTTTAGCCGCAATCTCCCAGCCATCCACTTTGGCATTCTTCCCTGTTCCTTCTTCAACGACTCCCTTTAACATATACGTCATTTGAGTCGCAACCTTTTCATCTGTAACCTTCGTCGCATTGTTCTGCCACTTTGCGATCACATTTCCTTCAGCGTCCTCGATTCTTTTTATCGCGTGAGCCTCTGTCCTTAATCCTTTGTTCGGGAATGCGGAATAGGCCTGCGCCAACGCTAAAGGAGAGATCCCCTTGTTCATCCCGCCGAGTGCCAGGCCAAGTTGATGGTCTTCTTGCTCGAGTTTGATCCCAAAACGCTCGACTGAATTTATCCCATACTTCAGTCCCATTTGATCGAGCAGCCATACAGGCGGGACATTATAGGAGTGGATGACCGCATCATACATGGATACCTGACCGCGGAATTGGCGGTCGTAATTCATCGGCTGATATCCGCCGAGATTGATTGGCATATCCTGCAGCATATCGAACATCTTATATCCTTTTTCCAGGGCAGGAGTATACACGGCGAGCGGCTTCATCGTCGAACCTGGCTGCCTTTTTAGTTGTGTCGCACGGTTGAATCCTCGGAAAGTATGTTCCCCCCGGCCCCCAACAAGTGCACTAATCCCTCCGGTTGATGGGTTGATAAAAGCAGCCCCGCTCTGGATCAGCTGATCAGGCTGGCTTTCTGGAAACAAACTTTTATCCTTGAACACTTCTTCAACAGCACCCTGGATTTCGGGATTCATTTCAGTATAGATTCGCAGCCCGCCTGAAAGAATTTCATTTTCTGTCAGGTCGTACTTTTGGATGGCTTCGTCAATGATATGGTCAAGGTAATAAGGGTATTTTCCTTCATAATCGTCGATTTTCTTCCCTTGTAACACAATTTGCTGTTCCTTGGCCTTTTCCAGTTCCTTTTTACTAATGTAGCCTTCTTTTTCCATTAATGAAAGGACGACATTTCTCCGCTGAACCGATTTTTCCATGTCTTTAAACGGCGATAAGACGGACGGGGCCTTGATTAACCCTGCCATCATCGCCGATTCGCTTAAGCTTAAGTCGCTGACATCCTTGCCAAAATAGGTTTGAGCGGCACGCTGGATTCCCCATGCACCTTCGCCAAAATAAATCTGGTTCAGGTACCGTTCCATGATTTCATCTTTCGAATATTTTTGTTCAATTCTTTTTGTAAGGATTAATTCTTTAAACTTTCTCGTGTAAGTACGTTCCTGTGATAAAAACGCATTTTTCGCCAGCTGTTGTGTAAGCGTACTGCCGCCGGCCACAATGTCACCACTCACTGTATTCTGAACGAACGCCTTGGCAATCGCGAAATAATTGATTCCGTCGTGCTTGTAAAATCTTTGATCCTCCGTCGAAATCACTGCTTGGATTAGGTGATCCGGGATTTGTTTTATGCTCACTCCTTCGATATTCGAAGCCGCAACCTTACTTGCAACCTTGTTATGTTGATCAAAAATGATCGTTGGCTGTGGCGCTGGATCTTCCAATTTGCTCACATCCGTACTCCAGATCATGATATTAAGGATCAGTAAACCCAAAATGACCAAAGCCCCACTAATGGCGATGACTTTCTTCAACGTACTTTTGGATTTGATTTCATTCCAATCGATTTTTGATTTTTTCCTTTGCTGCCTTCTTTCCATTCTCCCCAATTGTCATTCCCACCTTGTTTTCTTATGTTGATGAACTAGTTGTTTAATAAGTTTTTTAACTTAATAGGTGCCTGACATTAAACGAGTGCACCAAACAATTATATAGAATAATATTTTTTAGACCAATTATAAAGATTCGCTTTTGGAGTTGATTTTATGGGGTTTTTTCTGATGGATGAGATATTATGAGCCGAGTTTTACATGGAGGGAAACAGTTTTAAATTAAAAATACCCGTTTCATATTTTGTGAAACCGCCTTTCTCCAAGATTGTTTAATAAAGTTTAAATTTCTTCTATAATCATTATAGGGTCACCACCCATTATTCGCCGAAATGAGGGATGGAATGTGCAGGTTTTTGAAACGGAGCGTTTGAATGTCCGCTGGCTGGAGGTTCGTGATGCGGAGTTTATTTTACTATTATTGAATGAACCGGGATGGCTTCAGTATATAGGTGATAAAGGAATTCAGTCGATTGAGGATGCAGAGAATTATATTTTGTCTGGTCCAAGGAGCATGTATGAACGGCACGGGTTTGGGCTCTTTGTCGTTGAAACGAAAGAAACTCAAATTCCATTAGGTTTGTGTGGATTGATTAAACGGGATGGGCTTGAGGATGTGGATCTTGGCTTTGCCTTCCTTGCAGCACATCAAAACAAAGGATATGCCTATGAAGCGGCTAAAGGTACTTTGGAATACGCGAGGAAATTGGGTATAGACAGGCTCGTAGCCATCACTACGAAGGATAACACGTCCTCTTCTAAGCTGCTGGAAAAACTCGGCATGGTGCTTGAAGGGTATGTGACTCTTCCTAATGATACTGAAGAACTGAAACTTTATGGTATTGACCTCAAAGAATGAACAAAGCACGGGGACGTATCTNNAGATACGTCCCCGTGCTTTAATTTTATCTTTATTCAAAAAGAGGACTTACTGCTTTTTCATTATGAATACGGTCGATTGCATCGACAAGCAATGGTGCAATTGATAAGGTTGTAATTTTATCTATCATTTTCTCTTCTGGAAGCTCAATTGAATTCGTGACGACTAATTCTTTTATTGCTGATCCTTCTATCCTGCTGATGGCTGCTCCGGAAAGTACAGCGTGAGTGCAGCATGCATACACTGCTTTTGCTCCTTTTTCCATTAATGCATTAGCTGCTAACGTGATTGTGCCCGCTGTATCGATCATGTCATCAATTAGAATGGCATTTTTCCCTTCAATGTTCCCGACAATGTTCATCACTTCTACAACATTCGGCTGTGGACGGCGTTTATCTACTAATGCGATCGGTGCATGTAAACGGTTCGCTAATTTCCTGGCTCTTACTACCCCGCCATTATCTGGGGCAACTACTACAATATCCTCTAACCCTTTATTGTCAAAGTATTCAGCAAGGATCGGGACGCCTACTAATTGGTCAACAGGTATATCGAAAAAACCTTGTATTTGCGGGGCATGAAGGTCAATTGTAAGAACTCTGTGCGCTCCAGCTGTTTCGAGAAGGTTTGCTACTAGTTTTGCCGTAATCGGTTCCCGGGAACGTGCTTTTCGGTCTTGTCTTGCATATCCGTAGTAAGGAATAACGACATTAATGGTTTTTGCTGAGGCTCTTTTCAATGCATCAATCATGATGAGCAACTCCATAAGATGTTCATTGCCAGGCTGAGAAGTCGACTGAACCAAATAAACATCACTTCCACGAACACTTTCTTCTATATTAATCTGAATTTCCCCATCACTAAATCGAGTTACAGAGCTTTTCCCTAACTCGCATCCTAAAAGTCTCGCCATTTCTGATGCTAATTTTGGGTTAGAATTCAAACTAAACATTTTAAAACGGTTTGATAATTGATAAGCCAATGTAACTCCTCCAAGATCTATTATTTAAACCAACTCAATTAATATTTTACCATAATTCCTGAAAGCGGTTCCTATCTATTTTAAGCTTTTCTTTTTCAATGGTTCAATTCGGTTTTCAATTTCTACTTCAACCATATTATTTGAAGGCTCGAATTCTCATACTGGAAGAATAATAGTAGTTTCTTTTTACTGTAAAACGGGAACTTCATATAGTAAATGACTTATATAGGAAGTGAACTTTATATGAATTCACCCTCTACAATAGAAGTAAATGAGAAATTGAGAGAAGCGAAGCCGTGGGTACGCCGTTTTGGCCGATTAGGTTACTGGGCTAAAGGGCTTGTATACGTGATGGTCGGCGTACTGGCAGCTTTAGCAGCCATCGGCCCCAGTGGAGATACAACTGGCACTTCGGGTGCACTTCAATCTCTCGCCGAAATGCCATTTGGTGAAGTTGCATTATGGTTCATTGGATTTGGTTTAATCGGTTATATTCTATGGAATTTTATTAAAGCGATTAAGGATCCCGAAAATGAAGGAAATAATGCTAAAGGTCTGATTAAAAGATCGGGTTCCTTCATCAGCGGACTCATTTATACGAGTCTCGCATTTGGGGCCATTCAGTTAGCTACTCACACGGGGAACGCTGGCAGCGATAATTCGCACAAGACGATTTCCGCCAAGTTAATGGGACAGCCATTTGGCGTATGGTTAATTGGATTAGTAGGAGCCATTATTATTGGATACGGTCTGTACGAGCTTTATAGTGGTGCAAAGGAAAAATTCATGTCAAAATTCAAAACGTATGAAATGAATGACCAAGAACGTAAAATTGCACAATTGTCAGGTAAAATCGGCCTGGTTTCTCGTGGCATCGTTCTAAGCATGGTCGGCTTTTTCTTCATTCGCACAGCCTACACACATAATCCAAACGAATCAAAAGGGTTTGGCGGTGCTCTTACAGAACTAGCCAGCCAGCCATTTGGCCAGATCCTACTGGCTATCGTGGCAGTTGGACTTATATTATATGGCGTCTACCAAATCATCCGCGGACGCTATCAGCATATGAACTTTGGAAAATAAATTAAAAGAAGCACGGGGACGTATC
>NZ_JBALQL010000011.1:0-82535 GCF_036964885.1 Bacillus sp. JJ1122
TGTCGGGGCTGACCAAGGCACTTACGCTTTTCTTTTAACGAACCGATTCTTTGATTGCTCAAAAACAGAATGATAAAATAGGTTCCATCCATTGCTTGGAAAGGGGATAAACTAAACGATGATAAAGGAAATAATACTTAATGATCAAGTTATCCTGGTAAGTCAGTATGAAGAAAATAAAATAAATGGATTTATTCAAGTTTCAATAGAGTTCAAGGTGACAAGTAAGGAATATCACGATATTACAACTCTGTTATATGAGGGTGAGTTTAATGTAATAGTGCCTGAGAGCAACCTGGAGTTCAAAGGAAGAATCGTGGAGTATTCAACCTCTGTTACCAATCTTTACGAAAGCGGACAAGTTGGGATTTTTAAATTAGTACTGCTGGAAAAAAAGGAGTAAACGATGAAACTGAGTATACTGGATCAAGTGCCTATTTCGTCTAATCAGAGTGCAAAAGAAGCATTGGAACAATCTGTTAAATTAGCTCAAGCTGCAGAACAACTGGGCTATGAACGTTACTGGATTGCCGAACATCACGATATGCCAGGATTAGCCTGTCCTGCACCTGAAGTAATGCTCAGTTACATTGGAGCTGGAACAAGCCGTATCCGGATAGGTTCTGGTGCAGTTTTACTGCCTCACTATAAGCCGTATAAAATTGCAGAAGTCTACAATCTGCTGGCTACGTTGTTTCCAGATCGGATCGATCTAGGAATTGGCAGGGCTCCCGGAGGTTCAGCAGGAGTAACAAGCGCTTTATCCGATCACTTTCTCCAAAATGTTTGGAACATGCCCTCATCGCTAAAGGAATTGCTTCATTTTATATACAATGATCATCCTGAAGACAGCGAATTTGCAAAAATAAATGCGGCTCCAATTCCGGATATTGCACCTGTCCCTTGGCTGCTTGGGACCAGCAAGAAAAGTGCTTTGCTGGCTGCAGAATACGGGATGGCCTATGCATTCGGATTATTTATGAGCGACAAGGATGCTGCGGAAATTTTAGATTGCTATTATCAAGCATTCAAGAATGGGAGTAATAGGAAACCGCGAACAATCCTCACAGTTACAGCATTTTGTGCAGAGACAACTGAACTTGCTGAAGAAATCGCCTTGAGTTCCTTAGTATGGAGCATCCAGAGAGGCAAAGGTAAAGGTCACTCCGGAGTACCTTCATTAGAGGAGGTAAAACAATATAGGCTATCAGAAACTGAAAAAGAAGCATTGGAAAAAATGAAGAAAAAAATGATCATAGGAAATCCTGATCAAGTAAAGAATAAACTGCTAGATTTGCAAAAGCAATATAAAACGGATGAAATTATGATTGTGACAATCACCTATTCACCTGAGGATCGAATCAAATCTTATCAATTGATTGCAAATGAACTGATAAAAAGAGAAACTGTGATTTAGTGGGAGTTCCCTCTTAACAAATTCTTCTTTTAAGGTATAATATTATCTGTGATAGGCTGTAGAAAAGACTATTTTAATATGGTAGTTATTGAGCTGCAGTCAACTGATATAAGTTGAAAGCGAGTGGGATATATGGGTCGTAAATGGAATAACATCAAGGAGAAAAAAGCGTCTAAAGATGCAAATACTAGCCGTGTCTATTCAAAGTTCGCACTTGAAATCTATGTAGCAGCAAGACAGGGTGAACCGAATCCTGAATCCAACCAGGCTTTGAAATTCGTCCTTGAACGGGCAAAGACTTACAATGTACCAAGAGTCATCATTGACCGCGCGATTGAAAAAGCAAAAGGCGGCGGTGAAGAAAGTTACGATGAGCTTCGCTACGAAGGCTTTGGTCCTAGCGGATCAATGATCATTGTTGACGCTCTTACAAATAACGTGAACCGTACTGCATCAAATGTCCGTGCGGCTTATGGAAAGAACGGCGGAAACATGGGAGTGAGTGGATCTGTAGCGTATATGTTTGATGCAACAGCGGTAATCGGCTTTGAAGGCAAAACTGCTGATGAAGTGCTTGAAATTTTAATGGAAGCTGATGTCGATGTTCGCGATATTATCGAGGAAGAAGACGCCGTGATAGTATACGGTGAACCAGACCAATTCCATGCGATCCAGGAAGCGTTAAAGAATGCCGGGATTAATGACTTTACAGTTGCTGAGCTGACAATGCTCGCTCAAAACGATATCACCCTCGATCCAGAAGCACAGGTACAATTTGAAAAGCTGATCGATGCTTTGGAAGACTTGGAAGATGTACAGCAGGTATATCATAATGTAGATTTTGGTGAATAAAAGATTAAGCAGCCCCTATGCGAATACGTGGGCTGCTTTTTTTTGCGTTTCGTTTGTGCCATATGGGTAAACTAATAAAAAATGGAGGGACAGCATGAGCAAAAATGATGAGCTGATTAACTCAATAAAGAAACATGCAGAAAGGTTTGATTCGGGTAAAGATCTCGATGCAATCATCAAGGCTGCTGCTGATGCAGACTTTGTTTTGTTAGGAGAAGCTTCGCACGGCACCTCCGAATTTTACACCATCAGGACAGAAATCACGAAGAGGCTGATTAAGGAAGAAGGATTTTCCTTTATCGCAGTTGAAGGTGATTGGCCTTCCTGTTTTACTGTCAACCAATATATAAAAGGCTATATACCAGGCGATGCATTGAGCGCTCTAAAAGATTTCGATCGTTGGCCGTCCTGGATGTGGGCAAATGAAGAGGTGCTGAAGTTAGTCGATTGGTTAAAAAAACACAATGAACATGCAAAGAATAAAATCGGCTTCTACGGTCTAGATATTTACAGCTTATGGGAATCAATGGAGGGAATTATCAGGCAGCTTGAAAAAATTTCACCGGATGAGGTTGACTCTGCCAAAAAAGCTTTTGCATGTTTTGAACCATTTGATCGACGTGGAGAAAACTACGCAATTTCTGCTGCTTATTATGGAGAAGATTGCACTGAGGAAGTCATCAGGGTATTGATTGACTTGCAAAAAAAACGCAAAACCTATCCCGAAGAACAAGAAGGAAATCTTAATTTAGAAATTAATAGCCTTGTCATGCTAGATGCAGAGAGATACTATCGAGCAATGGCCAAAGGTGGTGCTGAAGACTGGAATATCCGAGATACTCATATGGTAACCGCACTTGAAAAAATTAAGGCTGTTCATGATAAAGGTGCTAAGGTAATAATTTGGGAGCATAATACCCATATTGGTGATGCGAGGGCTACTGATATGGTGGATGAAGGCCTGATTAATGTCGGCCAGCTCTTAAGGGAGAAATATGGTGCCAAGGTATTTGCAGCTGGCTTTGGTACGTACAATGGGACCGTCATTGCCTCCCGAAATTGGGGAGGAACGGTAGATGTAATAGAGGTTCCTAAAGCCATAGCAGGAAGCTGGGAGGACGCACTCCATAAAGCCGGGGCATTTGATAAGTATCTATTGTTCAACAATGACAATGAAGAATTATTTGGGAAAGTCATTGGACATCGAGCAATTGGTGTAATTTATCATCCAGATTCTGAGCATCTGGGAAATTACGTTCCATCTAGAATTTCGAAAAGGTACGATGCATTCCTGTTTATTAATGAGACAAATGCATTGAAACCTTTGTTTTGAGCACTCACTTTTTAGGCCCTCTGGAAAAAATTCCAGTCGGGGGATTCCAAGAACGAAAGCAAATGAAATCATCAGACTTTGGTATTTTGTTAAGCAAAGCATTCAAGTTATTGGCGTTCTTTGAAAGGGATTGAAATGGGATTTAAAAAAAGAGTTTACATCTAAGAAAACGGTAAACTCTTTTTTCGTTCTATGAAAATTAAATTGACTTTAGTGCCACTTCAATTGGTGTGTCACCATTAATTAAATCAAATGATTTGTTAAAAGTATTCCTTTCTGTAAGGCTCGCCATAATTGTTAATGCCACATCTTCTCTTGGTATGCTACCTCTTTCCAGGTTTTCTGCTGCCAGAATCTTTCCTGTTCCATGTTCATTCACTAACCCGCCTGGCCTTACTATGGTATACGTGAGTCCGCTTTGTAAAAGGGCTCTATCCGCATAATGCTTCGCAACATAATAAGGTTTGATTGCATCAGACCAATTATGACGATTATGTGCCTGAAGGGCACTGACCATAATGAATCTGCTAATTCCCGCTTTTTGAGCTGCTTCAATAGTCTTAACTGCGCCATCCAGGTCAATCAGCAATGTTTTATCGAAACCAGTATCCCCTCCAGATCCTGCAGTAAATACTAATGCATCACATCCAAATGCCGCTGTTGATAGTTCCTCTACAGTGCTATCAAGACTTGCAATGGCTGTCTCTACTCCCGACCCTTCAAATGCAGCAGCTTGTTCTGGCTTCCTAAGCATCGCTCTAACAGTATGTTCCTTACTATCGTTCAGCATCTCTACAAGCAGTTTGCCTATTTGTCCGTTAGCCCCTACAACAAATACTTTCATAAAAAAGTCCTCCTTCTGTTTTCAACTAAAAGTCTTATGTAATGTACCCATTCTTTAACACTTGTAAAAGAATTAGGTTCTTAACAATCAAATAATTATCTACACCATAGAAACTTAATAAAAGAAAGGGTTGAGGTAATGGCAAAATGGAGAAAATAAAATATTATAATGGATTGCAACCGAGTATTGAAAATAAATAAAAGATAGGCGTTGCTTGTATATGGGGGCTGTAGAACGAAACGGTTACGTTTTTGAACCGGAATATAGTGTCATTAGTCAAAATGGTGCGATTCACGTTTATCATAAAGGACAATTTATTGAAGAAATTAAATTTTCTTATCAAGGGAATTTCCCAGAACTGGACCAAATTGAAAATTTAATTGACATGTACTGTGAACGGCATGGAATTTAATCTTAGCAGTGGCTCCTAATTTATTGAAGCCGCTGTTTTTTTAGTGATGGATCTTTTGAGCTGGCTCTCTAGTTTCTGCAAGGGAAAACTTATCTGAAGTTATGGTATATTCATGTTAATATTGAATTTTTCTGGAGAGTGATGTTTCTATGGAGCCTAGGGGAAAATGGAATAGTAAATACACTGATATCATAGCCAATATAGAAGAACGTGTACCCAATGAAAGGCTGCTGAAACTTTCCCCTTACTTAAAAGGGGGATCAGCGATAGACATTGCCTGCGGATTAGGCTGGAATAGCTTTTTTCTTTCAGGAATTGGTTATAAAGTTACTGCCGTGGATATTTCTGATGTGGCTATTAACTTTGTAAGTAAGCAAGCTGAAAAGAAGAGATTGGAAATAAGGACTCTTGTTGCTGACATGTCAAAAGGAACAGGCTTTCATTTTAAAAAGGACTCATATGATTTAGTATTGATAACTTATTATTTGGATCGATCCCTATACTCAAAAGTTAAAGATATTGTTAAGATGAATGGATATTTGTTTATGGAAACCTTCTATAAGACCGGGCCAGGAAGTAAAAAGACAATCACTGAAAAGTACAAACTTGAGTCAAATGAGTTGTTAGAGGAATTCAAGGATTGGAAGATTCTTTATTATGAAGAATGTGAGCAAGAAGGCAGGCAGTCTATCTTTTGTAAAAAACAGGAATATCCTGAAAGCAAAAACAGGCTTTAGCCTGTTTTTGCTTGTTTATTTTCAGCTTGATTATAAGCAATTATTTTCCGGTCAAATTTGATAGCCACGAATAGGAAAGAGCTGGCTGCAGCAAATCTTAGAATGGAAATTACATTCATTGCTGCGTTCATACCCATACCGTTCAAGAGAAAGACACCGGTCTGGGGTGCAATAAACCCAACGATTGACAGAAGGAAATTATAATTGGCGATATAATTGGTTCGGTCAGCTTCAGGGGATGCTTTTAGAAGCTGATTGAATAAAAGTAGGTTTGTACCTGATACAAAAAGACCGATCCATAGGTTTATTAAGGTTAAATAAATAAGATTGTCAGAAATAACCGTCAAGGCTGGTACTGTCGCCATCCCTGCTGCTGCAATAAATAAAACGAAGCTGTTGCCCCGCCGATTTGCGGCATTTGCCCACCATTTTATACTGATAATTTGTGCAAGTTGGTTTGTCACCGAGAATAAACTTAGCCATAGTGCAGTTGCATCCGCTTCTTTTATTTGATAAATGCTGAACAGAGACCAGGCCATCTGGGAAGAAAAACCGAACATCAGTGCGGAAATGACAAAAGCAAGAAATGGTTTATGCTTGTATACGTTCATTGATAATGTACGATCGTTCGAAGTTGCTGAATTTTTCTCTTTTGGCTTTTCAGATTCTTTATGTTTGATGAGATAGTAAACTTCCAGTACAGCAAAAATAAAGGCAGCAAGGAATAAGATCTGATATGGGAATGCACTGTCCTTTTGGAATTGCTGTAAAAAGAGTCCCGTTGCAAAAGTAACTGCCATTGCTGCAATCGTATTATATCTATTACGAGAACTGAAAAATTCACCTCTCCGCTTTTCAGGTACCAGTTCACCTATCATGGACTGCCACGAAAGGCCAGATAAGGCACCCGGGAAATTCAGTAAGGCGATAATCACAACGAGTGCCCAGGCAGCATAGTGACTGCCAAGAAACGGGACAAATAGAATCAGGCTAAACAACAACCTGGTCAATAAAGTTGAGATGACTGCGAAATTCTTTTTACTATGCACACTATTTAGCCAAATAGCCCCCGGAATCAAAGCCAACATTCCAATTATGGAAGGTAAAGAGGATATTAATCCAATTTGCTGGTTGGTTGCCCCTAAAACCCCTATTGCAAACAATGGAATATAGCCATTCACCATATTCGTGGAAACAGTGGATGCCAGGCCATTGTATATACTAAACTTCTCATTTTCATTAAACTTCAAGTCTTGTTGACTCCTTTCAAATAAATCACACGAATTGGATTGTACGATTTTGCTTCTCATGGGGCAAGATGTGAAAAGAAAAACAGTTATTATGGCATACCTTCTCAATTGAGAACGAAATGATTAGAGAGGATTAATAACGATAATGATTTTACATTTTTTGCTTAGTAATTATACAATTATGAGCCTTTCTATTTAAGCATCCATTAACGGCATTGGGATTTTCTGAATTAAATGGTACAAACTACTTGAGGCTGTTTCTTTAATACATGGTGGTTGCCCTCATTGCTAAATGGATAACAAACTTATTTAATGCCTCAGGAAATAGTAAAATAAAGCAGTTAATTGACGGATATTATTAAAAGGAACTTAATAGGATGTGAATGTAAAAAGAATAATTTGACACTCTTTTTCTTTTAAGTGAGCTAAACTAAAAAAAGCAATAACAAGGGAATTAAAAACATATAATGAAATTGTGGCATTACAGGAGGGGTAGATATGTATAATATTCTGTTATTTACAGATTCAGGTGTAGATGATTCGTTGGCACTTATGTATGCCCTTTTGCATCCTGAACTAAATGTAGTTGGTGTGGTAACTGGATATGGGAACATAACCAAGAAACAGGCAATTAATAATACTGCATATTTACTTAAGCTTGCTGGCAGAGAAGACATTCCGATTATTGCGGGATCAACAGGTCCTCTGTCTGGAGAACTTGCTACATTTTATCCGGAAATTCACGGTCCAGAAGGACTTGGCCCAATCAGGCCGCCTGAAGATTTAGGGGAAGTAAAGGTATACGATATCAACAAGATCCTTGAGATTGTTAAACAATACGCCAATAATCTGGTTATCGTTGGAGTAGGGAGGCAGACAGATCTTGCAATTCCTTTAATTCTCTACGGTCGGGAAGCTTTTGAGAGTGTCAATGCTATTTACATTATGGGTGGAGCATTCCTTGTGCCGGGAAATGTCACTGCTGAAGCCGAGGCGAACTTTTACGCTGATCCTATTGCAGCGAATCAAGTACTTGAAAAGGCCAGGAATGTGTTTTTACATCCATTGAATATTACCAATAAAGCGATTATCCCTCCAAATGTTATCGATTATCTAGCCGAGAACAGCCGGTCACCATTTAAGGATTTGATCAAACCAGTGTATGACTATTATTTTGAAGCATATAAAAAGAATGTCCCTGGCATCCCGGGTGCACCTCTTCATGATGTAATAACATTAAGTGCACTTGTAAATCCGAATCTAGTAAAATATTTGCCGCGTAGAGTAAGAATTGAACTTTTTGGAGGAGCAAGAGGCAAAAGCATGGCAGATTTCCGGCCAAAGCCTGAGCCAGAGCCGGAAGCAACACTCGACTGGATTGGTATGGAAGCGGATATTCCAGCATTCATAGAGGATTTCACTCGTGTATTTATGGATAGCAGTAAAGCAGGAGAATATAATTCCGCTGTCCCATAATTGGAAAATAAACAAAAAATCTCAAGCCCAGCAATACTGGGCTTTTACTTTCACAAACTCTGATTTACTCCTTCAGCCTTCTTCTGAATGCCAATGGAATAATTCATAACAAAGATACTTGTGGTAATCAAAGTTCCGTGGAAAATCCACACCATTTTAGGCAGTGATAAAACTTCAAGTAAAATAGGTGCGACTACAAATCCGAGAGCAAATCCAATGGATTTTAACAGCATTCCGACTCCAAAGATTCTTCCACGAATATGGTTATCCGTTTTTTGTAAAATGGTAGCATGCAAGGTAGTGAAGCATGCATCAAAAATACCTGTAAAGAAGGCAAAGGATAATACAATCCAGAGGTTTAAATTGGATAGGAAAGTGATAAAGCCTGCTGACATAAGCATTGCAGAGATAAAGAAAGTAACATATAGACGCTTTCCTGTTAGTGACGGTAACTTAGGCAATATCATAGTCGCCAACACGGAACCGATCCCCCATACGCCCCAGATTAAGCCGTAATAAAAGCTTTGCTTACCAGCATTGATATTCTCTGCCAATAACGGAATCCCTAAGTTATGCGAAGCACCAGCAAAAGCACCTACAAGGAAAACGATATTAATCATTAGAAGCATTGGTGCCAGCATGATAAATGAATAGACTTCTTTCAAATCCCTGACAATGGTATACAATTTGTCTTTAAATCCATTAGCTATGGCAATTTTCTCTACTGTGACCGTCGTTTCCCATTTCATTTTTAATAAAACAATGGCAGAAATGATATAGGTCGCCGCGTCAATCAGTAAGGTAACCTGATATCCGAGGAAATCAGTTATCACCCCAGCACCGATAAAACCAAAAACTAAACTGATCGAGGTTAACCGCGAGATTAAAGCGTTCGTTTCAAGTACCTTATCCTGACCAAAGATTTGCGGAATCTCCGCACTATAGCTGACTGCAAAAAAGCTGCTTGTCAATCCAATTAAAAAACAGACAATCAGGATCATCATTGGATGTGGAAAAGGAATCAAACTCAGGATAATGATTGCACGGAATACGTCAGTCCAAATCATTATTTTCCTGCGGTCAAAGCGGTCGGCAAGTACCCCGGAAAATAAACTAGAGATTACTCCGCCGAGTGTACGAACTGCCATAGTGGCCGCCAGCCAGGCTGAGTTTCCAGTAGCTGCATACATTAAAACATTTATTGCAATCAGATCCATAAATGTTCCTAAATCGGAAAAAGCTTTTACATAAAGAAAAATTTTGCGGTTCATAATGTCTCCCTTAAGCTTGATGTAAAAATGCAGTCTGTTTTATTTTAAAGATTTTGAATATACTTCGCAATACGAAATTTTAAAAAATAAATTTATTTAAGTAGGGAGCGCTAAGCTATTTTTTAATCGGTATATTTGAATGATTTTGTTAATAAGAATTGAGCGAATGAATTTCTTTATAGGGGGAATTGGAATGAATGAAGATGAATCCTTATTACATGCGGATACGGGCGTTACATCTTTATTGTTTGTTGAGCGATCGTTAAATGAAATTCGTTTCTGGTCGAGGATCATGAAGGAACACTCTTTATTTCTTCGGCTAGGATTTCGAGCAGAGGATACTCAACTTATCCAAGAAGCAAATCAATTTTACCGTTTATTTGAAAGCATTGAACAGACAGCTCATTCTTTTACCAATCAAACAGATCCTGAACAAATAAGAAGATTTAATTCAGAAGTGCAGCAGGCGGCAGCAAGTATTTTTGCCTTTAAACGGAAAGTGCTAGGGCTAATTCTAACCTGTAAATTGCCAGGGGCAAATAATTTTCCGCTATTAGTTGATCACACAAGCAGGGAAGCGAATTATTTTAGAAAACGATTGATTGAACTAAACGAAGGTAAACTGAAACCACTTCCTGATGCTATTATTAAAGAAAATGTTTTCTTCTTAAGGATTATGGCCGACCATGCAAAATTTATTGGTCATTTGCTAGATCCGTCCGAAAGAAAACTAATTGATATAGCACGTAATTTCAGCAACGATTTTGATCAGCTCATGTATCAAGCAAGAGACCTAGAATCGATGAAACCGCAATCACAAACAGTTCCTTTATTAGATCAGTTCCTGGATCAAAATCGTGTGTCAGTATCTTCTCTAAGAGATTTCAAGAAAACGGCCCGTGATTTAATTGAGCAGTGCAAAATAAAGAGTATCATTCATCCATTATTGGCTGACCATGTGTTCCGTGAAGCGGATAGATTCTTAGAAATAATTGATATGTTCGATGCGCACCTTACAGGAGGAAAACCACAAATGCCAGAGTAGAAGATAAATTTAATTGGGCTTTTTAAATAATTCTTATTAAAAGTATCACCGATTTAAAATGGTTAATTAAACGCTAGATAGGTGGCTTGTTTTTTTAACCATTCAATTAGAAAGGCAACGGACCTATTATGGGTGTTGCCTTTTTTGTTTTTCTGAAAAATGATTTGTTAATCTAGTTGTTATTAAACTTAATAGCGAAATTCAATCAACTCTTAAGATTGATGGTCTTAAGTTTTTGGCTTCTCATTTGCAGAAGCCGTGCAGGAGTTTGTTTTTCGGAACAATGTAAGCAGAGTTAAAATCGAAGTTAAGGGAGCACAAGAATGGCCTGAAAGATTCCCAGGAGGACATGGTGGGTATGCTTTTGGTGAAACAGATGTAACTCAGATAAAAAGGTTACTGTTTGAAAGGAAGTTTGGATCTAATTTAGAGTGATAATTTTTTATAAATTAGAAAAAAATAATGTTTAGGAAAGGAGGGATTACGAATGTCTTTGAAAAAGTGGATTAAAGGTTGGGTCGGTTTTCTTGCAATGGTTATGGTTGTGACAACTACAGGCTCACTCAGTGTTTTTGCCGAATTCGGTGTTGTAACCCAACCAATGGAGAATGTAAATGCGATTCAGGTAGAATTGAATGATGTTTATTTTAATCCTAAAGTTATCACGATTCCAAACGGAACAACTACAACGTTGATATTGAGAAACAAAGGCAAGAAAGAGCACACTTTTACAGTGGAAAAGCTTGGAATTGACACCGAGGTCCAGCCAGGAAAAGAAAAAAGCATTTCCGTAAAACCAGAACAGGCCGGTACTTATGAACTGATATGTCGTTACCATTTCCAGGAAGGAATGGTTGGGAAAGTAATAGTCAAGTAAAAAGCAGGGCCAATATGGCTTTGCTTTTTTTCATATACCAAGAAAATTTTAATAAAAGTGTATATCCTTAGTATTGTCGGTTAAGTTTTAGAGAGATTTATTATTAATTATATATTTTCTACACAGGAAATTTTTGTTGGAAATAGTGAAAATAGTTCCACTTCTAATAAATGATAAATATAATGTATGGTAAGGTATATTCCGTTTATTATGAGGTGGAAAGGTGTATTTTTTTAAGCCTATTTCTAATGAAGTTCGTTTAATTCAATAAACGAAAAAAAACGGTGAAGCTCATTTTAGGGTCAATTTTTGCCTGTATTGCTGCTTTTCTACAGGCTGCTGGTGGCTTTTTACCAGGTATAGGATATTTTTTATCTCCGCTTGCCACTGCACCTATTCTGTTATGTTCCATGTTTTCCATTCCACTTGGAGTAATGTCCTACTTTCTGACCATAATGTTGTTATTCATCCTGCAGCCAAGTGAATTAATTGTATTCCCCTTTACAACAGGATTGTTAGGACTTGGCATAGGAGCATCTTTTTACTTTTTTAGGAAGAGATTAAGTATAATTGCTACAGGTACAATTCTTTTAATGTTAGGAATTATCATTCTGTTATTTATTTTCCACTTTCCCGTTTTAGGTCCAGCAATCTCTGATACCTTTTCATTGCTTACAACCGTATGGATCTTTTTATTTGTTTTCCTTTATAGCTGGTTATGGGTAGAAATTGCTTTGAAAATTTTTAAAAGAATAAAATTGATTAAGTGATCCTTCAAATCAGCCCATTTTAAGGAATTGCCAAGTAGTTAAAAGCCCCAATTCGATACCTATGGGTTATATGACATTTTTAATTTTAAAAAGGTTTATGGGAATTAGCTCGAAAACATATATTAGAAAAACAATTTTTGGGATATCAAATTATCCAATTTTCCTTACATGAAAATAAAAAACCAAGGGAGCCTAATTGCTACCTTGGTTTTATTTTGTTTAAATTAAATCTTACTCCCCTATAAGAGATGTACCTAAATGAGATAGTAGTCATCATCTATGGAATAATTTCAAAAATAGTACCTTGGTTAAAGTCAGTCACTTTCATCGAGCCATAAACCCCTAAAAATAATCTGGTTTGATCTTGATTCGCTCCCAGATTAACATAATAAGCAGATTCAGACCCGAAATTATAATCGATTTCAATAACACTATAATCATTTAGTTTACTATCTGGTGTTACCCTGGTATAAGCTAAAACTCCTTTAACCGGAGTTGGCGATTCTTCCTTGCGGGCTAAATCGGTAAACACAACGCTTCCCGTTAAAGGCGGGATTCCTTTGCCCATATATGGATGGACTCCAGTAAGGGCAGTTCCCCCAAACTTATCTGGTCGGGGATCTTTGTGATAATAACTAGTTAAAGGCTGAATCCGCCTAACTGATGTTTTAATTGCTTCATTGTAATAAACAATGGTTTTCTCATCCAAATTCGAATCTGCAGAGCAAGCCATTTTAATCGAAGTAGGAAAAGCACCTTCCCAACCTCGCCAACCAAAGTTAATAGACATTTCTTGAGCGGGTCCAGAGTTCATTATAAGCTCAGTAACCGGTATGGGTTGATAATGAACGAATGAAAAAATCGACTCTGCCAAATCCTGTCCGACATTTCCCACATATTTAATATAATGATTATTATACCTTTGAAATGTAATCCCCGGTATATTGCGAACACCTTTGGCAATTACAGTAAGTGTTTCCTGAATTGGTGCGGGTAGTTCAGTAAAACGAGTGACTACGGGTGGATTATTGAAAGATGTATTTTTAACTACATCAATTTCAATTATTTTACCCGCGATTTCCATATCATCCTGACTTAAGTTAAATGGATCATAGCCTAAACCACCATCTCCTGTTGTTAAAACAAGTTTTCCTGTTTCAGGTGAAAAGTTTAAGCTATTGACACCATTATGATTAAAAAATGGCCTTCTTATGTTAAGCAATGTACGCCGTTTTTGAGGTTGTCCATTCGCTTGTAGAATCCATTCTTCTACTGTATCTATATGATCAAATTGAGTTTCTCTATTAACCCATCTCCGATTTATAGTTTTGGGATCACAGGGGTCAGGTATAGAAGTTTCAGGAAGTGCACCTGGACCTTGTGTTCCAGCTACTGAATAATGAAGATAAAAAAGCCCGTTGTAATAAAAATGGGGATGAAATGCAACTCCTAATAATCCCCGTTCATCATATCCACCACCTTGAACACCAAGTTTGAGCACTTGTGGGCGAATATCTAAAAAAGTTTTAATGACTCCGTTACCTATATAAAAAATTTCTCCTATTTGGGTTGCAATAAATAATCTTTCAATTGAGTCTCCCGGTAGAATTGTTGTTTTCAAAACTGTGGGTAAATTTATCTTGCTAACAATGGGTCGTAAACTTACCTTAACTTTTTCCAATTAACTTTTCACCTCTATTTATTGTTTTCTTTAATAAGAATATGGTTAGAAATTCTCCATTAGTACCAGAACAGGGTTATGGAGAATGACAAGGCTTTGCACCGTTATAAAGCAGCACTAGGTAAGTTAAGGGCATATGAAACGGTAGTTAGACTTGACCTTTCCTCGATTGATTTCCATCTCCCAACTTCTTACAATTGAAAAAATGCAGGTGGCATATCTAAGCTTTACAGTGAGTGAATTTGAGTGTGAACCTTCTGATCGAGAATACTTAGAAACTATTCATTATCATTTCCGATTTTCTTCCAAACACTGTAATGGATATTCATTCAGCAGGGTCACATTTTCTGGTTTCCTGAAATCTATAACCTCCCTTGAATGAAACAGATATCATAGGAAATCATTAAATTAGTACACATTTTTGGAGGGTAACTATGAAAACTTCTGATTTGCTTGTTCAATGTTTGGAAAACGAAGGAGTGAGATACGTTTTTGGGATATTCGGCAAGGAAGTATTAGATATAGCAGACTCATTGTCCAGGTCAACATCGATCCAATATGTTCCGGTGCGCCACGAGCAGGGGGCAGCATTTATGGCGGATGTATATGGGAGGGTAGCTGGAGAACCTGGCGTTTGCCTGGCTACCTTGGGTCCTGGTGCCACTAATTTATTAACAGGAGTTGCAAGTGCCACATTGGATGGCTCACCTGTTGTGGCGATAACTGGACAAGCCGGAATGGAAAGACAGCATAAACAGTCTCATCAATTTATTGATATAGTGAAAATCTTTGAACCAGCAACGAAATGGTCAGTTCAAATTAAACAGTCAGAAACGGTTCCAGAAATTATCCATAACGCTTTTCGGAAAGCAGCAAGTGAAAAGCCTGGAGCAGTGTTAGTAGAATTACCAGAGAACCTAGCATCAAAGGCAATCTCCAGTAAAGCCATTCCAAAAATTGCTGCTCCAACTGTCATCCCATCGATGGAGGCAATCGCAGAAACAGAATTAATTCTTAAGCAGTGTCAAAAACCTTTTATCCTGATTGGAAACGGGGTAATTAGGCAAGGGGCTAGCGAAGCATTCCAAAGTTTTGCTGAACAGCTTCAAGTACCAGTGGCAAACAGTTTTATGTCCAAAGGGGTTATACCAAAAAATCATCCTCTTAACTTCTTTACCTTTGGTTTCAAAGACAATGATTTAGTATCAGAGGGAATAGCCGAGGCAGATTTACTTATTGTGATTGGACTGGACTTGATTGAAAGCCAACCGAAAGACTGGAATAAAAATAAGGTTCCAGTTGTGCATATCCATTCCCAAGAGGCTGAGTGTGATGAATATTATCCTGTTTGCAGTCAATTGATTGGTGATTTGAAACAAATCTTTAAGCTTTTGAAAAATAAGAATATAGTTCCAAAAGAATGGCTTCCCGCCAACAGTCTTAAAGAAAGGAAATTGCAAGGCAACCAAGTTTACTGGAATGAAAAAACGATTAGTAAACAGTCTCAAACGACCAGGAATATTCTCCATATAATCGAAAAGCACACTGACGAAAACACCATTGTCCTATCTGATGTTGGTGAACACAAAATGGAAATAGCACGTTACTTCCATCCTGACAGGCCTGGACAATTAATCATTTCAAATGGATTGGCATCCATGGGAATTGCCTTGCCAGGATCTATAGGGGCAAAATTGGCTGCGCAAAATAAGAAGGTTATTTGTATAACAGGAGATGGAGGACTCTTGATGAACGTGGGGGAAATCGAAACAGCAAAAAGACTTGGATTATCATTTGTGATCATTTGTCTGAACGATTGGATGCTCAAGATTGAAAAAAAGATGATGGAACAGCAGTTTGGCCACAGCTATGGTGTCAATTTCAGCAATCCGGATTTTGTTCAACTGGCTGGCAGCTTTGGGATAAAGGGGGTAAGGGCGAATAGCCTTACTGAGCTTGACAGCATTCTTTCCCATGAAATCTCGTCACAGGAAGGAATTGTATTGATTGATGTACCAATCAGCGAGGAAAAAATTCAAGCTTATTAAGAATAAGGACGGGGTTTAACCTAATATCTTTTATTAGTAGGTGTGCCTAATGGAAGGTAAAGACAGATGGGTTCGAGTTATACTGCCAGTAGATATAGTTATTCCGCAAGGCTATATGATTGAAGTGTTTTCAGACTAAGCAGGACGACTTATTGTAAGCAGTCCTGTTTTTTTTCTGTTAACAATTAAGCATGTTTATGATGTAACTGGCAATGAAATCGTACATAACACCTGTTTTGGAGAAGGATAAATAGCCTGTTAGGAGATTACTATAGGTGTAAACCAGGGGAACAGAAAGGAACCGAACAATTTGAGGAGATTTTTTCAGTTGTTCTGAAATATAACGGTAATATATATACACATTTTAAAAACGAGGATCTAAAAATGCAATCAATAAACTTAATATGCCAAAAAAACTCTAAAAACTAAGGTAGGTAAATTCTCTTTAAGAAATATTTAAGAAGGTAAATTCTTTTCAAAAAGTTGCAAGGGTTTTTGAGCAGTAATCAAAGTTATTGCTCTGAAACACTTGATACGAAGGAATGTAGGCAGATTCTCTTCAACTAACACTAAGGATAAAGAAGGGGATAGTAAATTCACTTTATCAAATGATATTTTATTCTAGTTTACATAACATAAATTCTAGGAAGTTCTATTAAAACTAATGCTAATCATCTCAATTACTAAGTATACTTAAGTTAGTGAGATGAAATTAAAATTTTTAGTAGAATGATCAATTATTATTAATAATCATTTTATTTTTATTTTTGCATTTTGTAATCACTAAAATTTTTTAATTTCTTATTCGTTGTGAAAAATTTGTTTTAATAATTCATCCACTTGGAAATTAAAATTCTTGTGATTTTATATCTTGTTTCCATAGTTATTATCTGTTTGCTATTAAATGCTATTTACTCGTTGATTGTTAAAAATTCCATAAAATTTCTATTAATGCATTCCAGCAAAATAAAATATCTTCTTGATCTTTATCTTTAATTTATTTTTTATTAGTTTACATAATAATGTTATGTAAATCTTTACTCTTTTATTTTTTGCTAAAATTGTTTTATTTAATGATAATTAGCTAACCATTAGTACAGAGTACTAATGATTAAGGAATGTAATAGTTTTGCAAGAGTGGTTTCTGCCTCCTCCCTCTCCAGTCTTGGTTATACAAGAAAAAACACAGGTTAAACCTGTGTTTTTTCAACCCGTGTTCTCTGGGCTATATTTAAGTACTTTCTGGGCGTTCCGTAATATGCTAATTCACTGTATTCGGGATAAACCGATGCAAATTGGACATAAATTGGGGCGTCAAGCAGCCAAGGATAGTATGTGTAAAAACTTCTGTCTCCATATATTATGCCGGTTAAAGCGAGATCCATTTCTTTTTTAAAGATCAAATAACGAATTCTGGACAGATTTTTATCATATTCCCCGTTGCTGACATAGGCTTTTCCGTACAGCAAGTATTCACCATTAACTGTTATCCAATCAGCCAAAACTTCATCACGCATTTTATAGTTAATGGCTTGGTAATCGTATATGTTCCCAATGCTTAAATATAGTTCACCGGTTGTATCAGAATGTGTCAATGTATATTTCCTGCTGTCAACGGGTTCAAAAACTGTGGCGGGTGGAATATACTTCACACTCAACTTTTCAGATTTGAATTTGCTCATGATCCAAGGCTCCTTTCAAAAAAAGAATCCTTTTTTATAGCCTATGCAAAATGAGCCCAATACGTTACAGATGGCAACTTTATGGAGTTTTTAAGCTTTTAACTCTTGTATTGACCAAATTCCACTTGCCTTTCTCATAAAACCAGGTCGATTCCACTTCTGCAACGCCATCCGCATTATATGCCCCGTTGACTCGCTGACTGCCAGCTAAACCATAAAGCTTTTCTTTTACCTTTACCGGCTTTAATAGTCCATAAGGAAGGACCATTAATTCAGTTGGTTCATTCAATTTGCCGTCCTGGTAAAGACCAAGCCGCTCGTAATCTTCTTTTCTGTCACTTAAGTCAAAGCTGTAAGATTGGCCGGTTTCTTCAATCGTGATGGATGCTTTATAATCGTCTTCAAACTGGGTATTGATTGTTAATGGTTCTGGGACAGTGAGATCGGTGACTTTAAAATCTTTCAGAGTGTATAAAAAAAAGTTCGATAACCCTCCACTGCCGCCAGTTGGAATGCTGACAAAGATATCTTTAACCCCATCATGGTTCAGATCTTGGTAAGTGGTTGAAGGATCATACCCGCCTTCTAATTCAATTTTGTATGTTTTTCCGTCCGATGCCTTGATTTTAAGGTAGATTCTTTTTAGAAACTCTGCACCTTCTTCAAAAGGCACACCTTTTACATAAATAGTATCCTTTTTTCCATCCCCAGTAACATCCACTTTGTCTTCTGATACAGTAACGGTCTTATCGTGAGACTCTCCTGCGTATACACCGGTCAGCGCTGTTAATGACATGCAAAAGAAAGCAGCAAATGTCAGCAGTAGCTCCTTCTTCATGAGCATCCCTCCAAAATATATACTGTTAAGTTGCCCATTAATGGTAAAAAAATGCATAAAAAACCCTCTGAAAGTATCAGAGGGTTTCAAATATTATTGTTTGGTAATTTGTTCTGTCATTTTACTTGATTCCCAGGATTCTATTCCTGTTAAACCCGGGATTGAATCTGAATAGAAAACAGGGTCTTTCCCTTGCTTACGCTGTACTCGATAATCTTTTAAAGCTGCCATTGCGACTTTCGCGAGCATCATAATAGCAGCAAGGTTAATAAGCGCCATGATGCCCATAAATAAATCTGCCAGATTCCAAACAACAGCTAAGTCAACCATAGAGCCGAATAATACCATACCTATTACAGCAAGTCGATAAACAAGGATTGCTGTTTTGCTTTCTTTGATGAATTCAATATTGGTTTCTCCGTAATAATAGTTCCCAATAATCGAAGTAAATGCAAACAGAAATATCGCTGTGCCAACAAAAGCAGGTGCCCAAGAACCAACGTGTGCAGTCAAAGCTGCTTGTGTCAACTGGATTCCATCCAGGTTAGCATTTGTATACTCTCCTGAAAGGATAATGATAAATGCTGTTGCTGAACAAATAAGGATGGTGTCCGTAAAGACGCCAAGTGTCTGGATAAGGCCTTGCTTAACCGGATGAGTAACTGCTGCGGTAGCTGCGGCGTTTGGCGCACTTCCCATTCCTGCTTCATTTGAGAATAGGCCCCGTTTAATTCCCATCATTACGGCGGCCCCCATTCCACCTCCTGCTACTTCTTGTAACCCGAAAGCGCTTTTGAAAATTAATGAGAGCATTGATGGGATTTCCGTTAAATTAGTTAAAACGATGAATATTGCTAGTATCAAATAAAGTACAGCCATTAAAGGAACGATGACTTGAGAAACATAGGCAATTCTCTTGATTCCGCCAAAGATTATTGCTGCGGTTAAAATTGCTAGGATAATGCCCATCCAGAAACGATCAAGGCCAAATGCCTGGTTAAAAGCAAGTGAGATCGTATTTGATTGCACTGAATTAAAGACTAATCCAAAACAAAAGACAATAATGACTGCGAAGAGCACGCCCATCCATCTTTTATTTAGTCCACGGTCCATATAATAAGCCGGACCGCCTCGGAATTCGTCCTTATCCTTCACTTTATAGATTTGAGCCAGTGTGCTTTCTATGAAACTTGATGCTGCTCCTATGAATGCGATCAGCCACATCCAGAAAACAGCTCCTGGTCCTCCAGCTGAAATCGCGGTAGCTACTCCTGCAAGATTTCCTGTTCCTACACGTGAAGCAAGACTTACGGTGAATGCCTGGAAAGAAGAAATCCCTCTTTTGCCTTCTGCAGAAACGGTGGCAGGGTCTCGTAAGATCCTGATCATTTCCGGGAAGTATTTGAACTGGACAAACTTAGTCCTGAAAGTAAAGTATGTACCCAAAATTACGAGGACAGCGATGAGTATATATGTCCACATATAATCGTTTAAAACTGAAATGATATTATTCAAAATTTCCATAAATGACTCCTTTGCTAGTATTTTATTTATTAGATAGCTTTTCTAATATAGTTTCCAATGTATCAAATATTCAATTATTTCACAATGAAACATCACCCCAATTTATTAAAACTACATTCGATACAGTATGCTACCTCACTATTTACCCAGTTCACAAAGTATAAAACAAAAAGACACAGGTTGAACCTGTGTCTTAAATAAATAGGATTATTGATTATCTGTTGGCAGCTCACTTTCGACTTTCCAAAGCTCGTTTAGCTTTCCGGTTTCACTTTCATCTACTAGGAATGAACCGTTCGTATAGCGGTCATTAAAGCGAAGTTCACCAGCTTTTACTGATACAATTTGCTGTTTCTCTGTTTGGAAGAAAATTTCATCCTGGTCTCGGACAGCTTCTACACCGATAATTCGATGCGGATTTGATTTCAATTCTCTTAACATTACCACTCCGCGTTTTGCGCGAGAGCTTTTTTCGAATTCAGAGAGTTTCATCTTTTTCACTGCTCCACGCTGTGTAGCAACAACGATTGACTGGCTTTGGCCACCATCAATCACTTTACCGCCAACAACATAGTCGCCATCTTTAAGATTCATTCCTTTCACCCCAGCAGCTCTAACACCGATTGGGCTAACCTCTTCTTCGTTGAACCAAAGGGCATAACCAAGATATGAAGCAAGGAATAATTCTTTCGTTCCATCCGTGATGTGTATATCAACAACACGATCATCACCTTTCACATTGATCGCAGTTAAAGGCTTTGAGTAACGTTGTGCTTTATACAAACTTAATTCAGATTTCTTAACCATACCATTCTTCGTTATAAACACTAGGAATAGATTTTGGTCAAAGTTACTGATTGGCATGGCCTTGATGATTTCTTCATCCCTGTCGATCGGAACAATATTGGCTACATGCTGGCCAAGATCCTTCCAGCGAATATCAGGCAGCTCATGAACAGGCAAATACAAATAGCTGCCTTTATTTGTAAATAACAGCAAGACATCCTTCGTATTCATGTTCAGCTGTGACATTAATCTGTCAGTGTCCTTCATTGCAAAGTCCATGCCATTGGAAGCTGCGTAAGAACGCTGGCTTGTCCGTTTTACGTATCCGTCCTTGGTTACCGTTACGATTACATCCTCGCTGGCAATTAGTACTTCAAGGTTAATTTTAAGTTCTTCGATTTCTGCTTCTATTTTTGTGCGGCGGTCATCTGCGAATCGTTTTTTGACGTCTTTTAATTCTTTTTTGATGACTGCTAAAAGTTTTTTTTCACTTGCAAGAATGGCAGAAAGTTCTTCTACTTTCTTGGCAAGATCCTCTGCTTCAGCCTGAAGTGCTGTTATATCCGTATTCGTTAATCGATATAGCTGCAAGGAAACAATCGCCTCAGCCTGAACTTCAGTAAAAGCGAATTTTTTGATTAAGTTATCCTTGGCGTCACGCTTATCCTTGGAAGCACGGATTGTAGCAATTACTTCATCGAGAATGGAAAGAGCTTTCATAAGGCCTTCTACAATATGCTGACGCTCTTTTGCTTTTTGCAAATCATACTGTGACCGCTTTGTTACGACATCCTTCTGATGGTCGATATATGCATCAAGGAGTTCAGCAAGACCCATTAAGACAGGTCTTTTCTTATTAATCGCAACCATATTGAAATTGTAGGTGATTTGCAAATCGCTATTCTTATATAGGTAGTTTAAGACTCCGCTTGCATCTGCTTCTTTTTTAAGCTCAATGACAACACGTAGGCCAGTTCGGTCAGTCTCATCACGGACTTCTGAAATACCCTCTACTTTTCGATCGAGACGGAATTCATCAATCCTCTTGACCAGGTTTGCTTTGTTAATTTCGTATGGAATTTCAGTGATGACAATTTGCTGCTTTCCGCCTCTGACTTCTTCGATAGCAGCCTTTCCGCGTACAATGACTTTCCCTTTGCCCGTCTGATATGCCTTCTTGATTCCCTCTACACCCTGAATGATTCCGCCAGTTGGAAAATCAGGACCTTTTATAACCTGCATGAGGTCATCGATCGTGCAGGCTGGGTTGTCCATTCGCATGAACACTCCATCGATAACCTCAGCAAGATTATGAGGGGGTATATCGGTTGCATAACCAGCAGAAATACCTGTAGAACCATTAACAAGAAGGTTCGGGAACATGGCAGGGAGTACTGTAGGTTCATTGGAAGTATCATCAAAGTTAGGAATGAATTCCACTGTCCGCTTTTCAATGTCCCTTAATAATTCGCCCGCAATAGCTGATAATCTTGCCTCTGTATAACGCATCGCTGCAGGAGGATCACCGTCAATGCTCCCGTTATTTCCATGCATATCAACTAAATAATTACGTACCTTCCAGTCCTGGCTCATCCGCACCATTGCGTCATAAACTGAGGTATCACCATGTGGATGGTAATTACCGATAACGTTACCGACGGTCTTTGCGGATTTCCTGAACCCTTTTTCGCTCGTGTTGCCTTCTACGTGCATGGCATACAATATCCTGCGCTGTACAGGCTTTAGTCCATCTCTTGCGTCAGGAAGTGCACGTTCCTGAATTATATATTTACTGTAACGGCCAAAACGATCGCCTAACACATCTTCTAAAGGAAGGTCACGGAATTTTTCTACTGAACTCATTCGCCAGCAACCTCCTCTGCAACTGAAATATTTTCATTTTCAAGTATATTGCCGTCTTCTTCAAGACCGAATGCGACATTAGATTCAATCCATTTCCTGCGTGGTTCAACCTTGTCGCCCATCAGAGTTGTTACCCTTCGTTCGGCTCGTGCTACATCATCGATTCGCACGCGAATTAATGTGCGGGATTCTGGATCCATCGTCGTTTCCCACAGCTGGTCGGCATTCATTTCACCAAGTCCCTTGTAGCGCTGGATCATGTAGCCTTTTCCTACTTTTTTCATCGCTCCCTGAAGCTCATCATCGCTCCATGCGTACTCTATGATTTCTTTCTTGCCAGTACCTTTGCTTACCTTGTATAGCGGTGGAAGTGCGATGAATACTTTTCCAGCCTCAATAAGCGGCTTCATATATCGATAAAAGAATGTCAAAAGCAGAACCTGAATATGGGCTCCATCTGTATCAGCATCTGTCATGATGATGATTTTATCGTAATTGATATCATCCACATTAAAGTCGGTACCTACTCCGCCACCGATTGCATGGATGATTGTATTGATTTCCTCATTCTTGAAGATATCCTGCAGCTTGGCCTTTTCAGTATTAATGACCTTGCCTCGCAAAGGTAATACTGCCTGGAACTTTCGATCCCGACCCTGCTTCGCGGAACCGCCTGCAGAATCTCCCTCTACAAGATAAAGTTCATTTTTTGCTGGATTTTTAGACTGGGCAGGTGTCAGCTTTCCAGAAAGCATTGCATCGGAGCGTTTCTTTTTCTTTCCGCTGCGTGCATCCTCACGCGCTTTACGTGCTGCTTCACGTGCCTGGAAGGCTTTGATTGATTTACGGATCAGCAACGTACTGATATCAGGATTCTCTTCAAGGAAATATAAAAGGTGTTCGGAAACCACAGAGTCAACTGCTGATCTGGCTTCACTTGTACCTAGTTTTCCTTTCGTCTGGCCCTCAAACTGAAGGAGCTCTTCTGGAATGCGAACTGATACAATACCGGCCAAACCTTCACGAATATCAGCGCCTTCCAGATTTTTGTCCTTTTCCTTTAGAAGTCCGACTTTGCGGGCATACTCGTTGAATACCCTGGTCATTGCTGTCTTTGCACCCGCTTCGTGAGTGCCTCCATCCTTCGTCCTGACATTATTGACAAACGAAAGAACATTTTCGGAGTATCCATCGTTAAACTGGAATGCAAACTCAACCTCAATCTTGCTGAATTCACCTTCGAAACTGACTACCGGATGAAGAACATCCTTCTCTTCATTCAAATATTCAACAAATGCCTGGATTCCTGTTTCATAGTGGTAAACATCCTTGGCATCATGACGTTCGTCAATAATTTCTATTTTTAACCCTTTCAATAAGAACGCTGATTCACGAAGACGCTCACATAAAGTGTCATAGTTATATGTCAATGTCGAAAAGATTTCTGGATCTGGCTTAAAGTGAATCGTTGTACCAGTCTGGTTTGTCTTTCCTATTTTTTCAAGAGTGGTTACTGGTTTTCCACCATTCTCAAAACGCTGTTCATAGACAAATCCATCACGTTTAATGGTGACGACGAGCCATTCTGAAAGCGCGTTTACGACAGATGCACCTACACCGTGCAAGCCGCCGCTCGTTTTATATCCGCCCTGACCAAATTTACCGCCTGCATGCAATATGGTAAGAATGACTTCCGGAGTCGGCTTGCCAAGCTTATGCATTCCTGTAGGCATCCCACGCCCTTTATCCTGGACGCTTATAGAATTATCTTTATGGATTTTAACGATAATTTGATTTCCATAGCCGCCAAGTGCTTCGTCAACAGAGTTATCAACTATTTCGTAAACGAGATGGTGAAGCCCTCGTGTATCTGTACTGCCAATATACATACCAGGCCTTTTCCGGACGGCTTCCAAGCCTTCTAGTACCTGTATGGCATCATCATTATAATCAAAAGCTTGCTGATTTCTTGCCACAAACATACCCCTTTCATTTCTTGCAAACAACATTGACGGTTTTTATGTATAGTGTCAATGAATTAATTAAGTATTCATCTTTGTAGATCGTAAGGTGTTAAAAAGTACTCCAGTTCACCTGTAAGAACACTCGTTCTCTATATTTATTTTACCATAAGAATGGCGTCTATGCTTAATTGTAGCGATTAATTAGGATTTGGCAAACGGATTTAAAGAATTAAATGGAATTTTGTCATAAAAAATCACATTAATGGACACTTGAATAAGATCTTTTAGAGATTTATCGGCACTCTTCATAAACTTTGTGGTTACAACACAATCTATTCTTTAACAATTTTGAGAGAAGTCTCGGTGGAAAGTTGCAAAAGGAATAAGAATACCAATCATGCTATAGCGTGATTCAACTCCTTGATTCTGCTTTTTAAATAAAAATAATCTTTCTCTATTCTTATAAAGCGACACCTCATAATGATAAACCGCTGAAAAACTCAACTCCCAGTGATTCCCGCCGTTAATTTCAACAGAGGTACAGCAACATAAGAACAAATTCTCTTTTTACGGAGGTCATATATATGAGAAGTACCAAGGTTTTTGTCCTGGGTGCAACTTTGATCTTGTTTTTAGCACTTACAGCCGGCGGAATCTTCAGGCGAGATGATATCAAAGCCGATCATAATGGGGCTTCTGTCCAATCAGAAGGACAGCGGATGATGATCAAAACAGGGGCTGGCCGCCAGCATATGGTTGAAATCAATAATGTTCAAATGGGAGAAGGTATAAAGAAGCAGCTTGATACACAACAAGAGGTTACGCGAATTCATCATAACAAAAAAGATACAAGCCATTACTATGATCACGAAGTGACGGTCGATTTCCTAAATGAACCAAGTGCTGATGAGATTGACCAAATTACCCGTGACATTAAAGGCTGGGTAGTGAATAAGCATTTCGATTCGATCTATATTTTTAGGTCGACGGAGATGGAAACACCTGAAATGGTTGATTATTTTAAACAGGGAACGAATGTAGAATATGTCGAGCCTAATTTTATTTTGATGCAAAATCAAGTCATTTTGCCTAACGATCTGCTATATCAGGAAAATTATCAGTGGAATTTACCTGTGATTGGAACTGAACAAGGGTGGGATATTACTCGCGGATCAGAAGAAATCAAGGTCGCAATTGTTGATACAGGAGTGGATCTAGATCATCCTGAACTGAAAAACAGGCTTGTAAAAGGATATAACGTACTGAATGAAAATAATGAGCCAGATGATGATAATGGACATGGAACACATGTGGCTGGAATCATTGCATCAGAGACAAACAATAATGAAGGTGTTGCAGGCTTAACGTGGTTCAATAAAATAATGCCTGTAAAAGCAATGGGAGCAAAAGGATATGGTACAACGTTTGATATTGCAAGAGGAATCGTCTGGGCTGTTGACAATGGAGCAGATGTGATCAACCTCAGCCTAGGAAATTACCAGCCTTCACAAGTGCTGGAAGAAGCGGTACGATATGCTTATTCGAAAAATGTTGTGATGGTATCAGCAGCGGGCAATGACGGTTCAAATCAGCCAACTTATCCTTCAGCTTACCCTGAGGTATTGAGCGTGGCGGCTGTCGATTATGACGGGAAAAGGGCCAGCTTTTCGAATTATGGAGAGTACATTGATATTTCTGCTCCAGGTGTCTATATTCCCAGCACCTATTTTAATAAACAATATGCATCTTTGTCCGGTACTTCAATGGCTGCGCCGCATGTAGCCGGCCTGGCAGCTTTAATTAAGTCGGCAAACCCAGAATTAACAAATACCCAGGTAATCGATATCATAAAAAACTCAGCAATCGATCTTGGTGAAAAGGGTAAAGATATTAATTTTGGCAATGGGTTGATTGATGTCAATTCTGCATTGCAGCAAGCAAGAACAAATAAAGTGGAAACCGAAAAATATCGAGGCAGTATTTTTCAATTGTTTAGATAAAAGGTTTTTTCAAAAAGCTGTTGATAAAAGGAACTGTAGAAATGAGCACCTAGGTATCCCGAAAACCAAACATATGGCAGCTTCTGTTAAGCAAAAAAAGCTCATCCAGGACGGATGAGCTTTTAACGTTTTAAAGAAGTTTTTAAAATGAGGATACAATCAATAAAAAATTTACATGGATATTATTGTATGACATATGTTTCTTTATTCACTCTGTCCAGCAATGGACTCCTAAACCCTGCTGAAAGAACGAACAATTCATGCATGGCCCTCGTACAGGCGGTATACAGCAATTTCCTCTCTTCTTCTCTTTGATATTCAGAAGCATCAAAGATCACAACAGCATCGAATTCTATACCTTTAGCAAGATATGCTGGTACAACATTAATGCCTGATTCAAATGTTAATGTACCTTTTTCAATCAGTCTTGCATCATGCCTTTGTTTGATTGCTTCAAAGGCTGATTTGCTTTCCTTTGCAGTCTTGCAGATGATTGCGATATTTTTGTGCCCCGCTTCTTGCATCTTCTCAATTAATTTACTTGCTTTGGTTACTTGATCATTCATGTCCTCAACTTGGACAATCACTGGTTTAGGTCCAGTTCTGTTAAATGGTTCAATTAATTCTCCGCCATCAATCAACTGGCGGGTGAATTCAACAATTTGTCTCGTCGAACGATATGTCTTTGTCAATCGATAGGTTTCTTTTTCTCCAAAATCGAGTTCAGATTCCGCTAAAATCGTTGGAGCTCCTGTAGGTCCTGAATAGATTGCCTGGTTAATATCACCGAGCAGTGTCATTTTGCTGTAAGGGAACATCATTTTGATATAAGCAAATTGGAAAGGTGTATAATCTTGTGCTTCATCGATGAATACATGGCGAATCGACGTATTCGATTTTCTGCCTTCCACTAAGTCCTGCAAATATAAGAATGGAGTTGCATCCTCGTAAGCAATGAAACGTTTTTCAAGATTGCTGATTGTAATAGCACATGATTTTTCCCATTCATCTGGAAGAACATCATTCTTTGCGTGACCATGTTTAAAAAAATTAATAAAAATGGTTCTTGTATCAACAAACCTAAGTTTTTTAACAGAGTTAAACAGCGGCTTAAAACGTTTTTTAACAACCATTTCCGTTAACCATTTTTGTTCACGATCGTAATCATTGAAGGTATCATTTGCTGCACCCTGCTTTTGCTGGCTCTGTTTAAAAGCTTCGAGATAATCCTCCTTTTCAAGGAATTGAATCTCTCTTTCTACCCATTCTTGTTTTTGTTCAATTTTGGATTTCTTTTTCAATTCCTTTATAAGCCATTCTTTAACGAGCTGGACCCTGTTGGGTATCGAAATAGTTTTATCAATTGATTCATAAAAGGCAGCGATGTCCTGTTTAGAAATGATAATCCGCTTTTTATAACCTATGTTTTTAAAGGGGAGTATTTCCGTTGATAATTTTTCAGCATATCTATCTAAAAGGAATTTAAAATCCATGCTGGATTTAAAACGGATGCTGTCTTTACGTACAAAAAATGATTCATCTTTTTCCGCTTCTAATAAAAACTCCATTTGTTCAAAAGAATCCTCAAGTGTATAGTCACTTCCGAATCTAGTAGCCAGGTACTCCTGGAACGTTGCCTGCTGCATATTTTCTTCACCAAGCTCAGGCAGTACTGTGGCTACGTAGCTGTTGAATAATGGATTTGGGGAGAAGAGCATGATGTTTTCTGACTTTATAATATTCCTGTATCTATATAAAAGGTAAGCTACCCGCTGCATTGCTGCGGAGGTCTTTCCGCTTCCTGCAACCCCCTGGACGACAACAAGGCTGCTGGAGTCATTTCGGATAATCTGGTTTTGTTCCTTCTGGATTGTCGCCACAATAGTCTTCATTTGTGTGTCAGCGTTGTTGCCTAATACTTCCTGGAGCATCTCGTCACCGATTGTTACACCCGTTTCAAACATTGCCTTGATTTTTCCTGCCCTGATGACAAACTGGCGTTTAAGCTCCATTGTTCCTTCAATCGTTTCAGTATCAGTTTTATAGTTAGCTGGTCCTGGGGAATAATCATAATACAGTCCAGAAATCGGTGCACGCCAGTCATAGATAAGGAAATTCTCTTCTTTTTCATCCATTAGCGAAGCGATTCCAAGGTATATTTTCTCTGTCTGGCTCACACCATTTTCCTGAAAGTCTACCCTGCCAAAATAGGGGGAGAATCTAAGACGGGATAAAGTTTTCAGCTGTTTGATCATTTGGGATTGTGTACGTTCACGCTCTGAAAGGAGTGCTGCTTGCTGTTTGATGCTAGTGAATGTTTCTGCGACATCATCGGATTCATCGAAGTTCACAGTAACGTCTTCCCAGAATGTTTTTCTGAGCTGGAGAGCATCTGAGCCAACACCACTAGAACTTTCATTCCATTTTTCCGCTTTTTTATCAATCTCTTTTATGATAAAATCCACACGGTTCTGTTCTTTTTCAAGGTTTATAAGCTGTTTATCTTCCATGAAAAATCACTCCCGAAATCAATGCCCTTATACTTGACATTTATATTTGTCTGTGTTAATGTTATATTAGAGTTTTTGCGTATATATACATACTCATCTTTTAAAAGCAACTTTCATTTTACTATGTGCATATTCATAATTCAAATACATTTTTTGACGAAATGCACCTTAATTATTGGTGTTTTTATTTTGCTATTAAACTGTATGGAGCTGGACTGTTAATTTGCGATTCAATCAATAGAGTTTGTTAATCAACCATAACTTTTTACAATCCTTACTAAACGTAATAAAGCCGCGATGCTGATCATACAGCTCGCGGCTTTTGTTGTTATTTACTTAAGTTAATGACAGATGCTAGATTTGAAGCCAACCTTTCCACATATACACTGGCATTTTCAAATGCATCGGTCAGAGGGATAATTCCAGGTACAATGCTGAAAACGGAATCTATTCCATGTTCATGGACAACATGACTGTCATAGCCTACATTACCTGCGATAGCAATCACAGGAATATTGTATTTTTTTGCTGTTTTCGCAACTCCTATTGGCGTTTTGCCAAAAATCGTCTGTCCATCAATCTTTCCTTCACCGGTAAGCACGAAATCTGCATCCTTCAGCTGATCTTCAAGTGCCGTCGCTTCAAGAACAATATCTACTCCTCTTTTTAACTCTGCCGACAGGAAAGCCATTAAGCCGCCTCCAAGACCCCCGGCAGCACCGGCGCCAGCAATCTTATCGATATCCTTGCCGACATCTCTGAGAATCATTTGGGCATAATGAATTAGGTTTTCATCCAAAAGTCTCACCATTTCAGGATTAGCCCCTTTTTGAGGTCCGAATATGCTGGAAGCGCCTTTTGGTCCAGTAAGCGGATTATCGACATCGCATGCAACTTCGATCGAAACAGATGCTAGGCGAGAATCTATATTGGACATATCGATTGCGGCAATGTCCCCTAGTGCTCCACCGCCATCACCTATTTCGTTTCCTTCAGAATCCAGCAGCTTAATGCCGAGAGCATTTGCCATGCCTGATCCGCCATCATTTGTAGCGCTGCCGCCAATTCCAATAATGATTTGTTCGATTCCAAAATCAAGAGCAGCTGCTATTAATTCACCTGTACCCCTTGTAGTTGTGATTAAAGGATTTCTTTTTTCAGCTGGAACAAGATGCAGACCAGATGCGGCAGCCATTTCAATTACTGCGGTCTTTTCATCACCCGATAGTCCAAAAAATGCTTCGACGGGTTCTCCAAGTGGTCCTGTGACCGTTTTAGAAATGATCCTGCCCCCTGTTGCATCGACTAGAGATTGGACAGTTCCTTCCCCTCCATCTGCCATGGGAACTTTAATAAAATCAGCACCAGGAAGAACCTTTTTCATCCCTTTCTCTATTGCCTGGGCCACTTCAAGTGCAGTCAGGCTTTCTTTAAATGAATCAGGTGCTATTACGATTTTCATGCGCGGCTTCTCCTTTCATTGCTGGGACTGGATTACCAAAATTGGTTAACTCTATAGAAAATGCCCTAACCGAAAAACTTAAAGATTCCAAAAATCAAAGTGGACATGATCGCTAAAGTTAAACCAATTATCGTTTCGTAAGGAATTACTTTTAGACGTTCTTTGATGTCCATATTTACACTGCCACCTGTTGCATGGAAGAAGCTTCCGTGCGGCAAGTGGTCAAGAACAGTTGCACCAGCATGAACCATTGCCGCACCTGCTAGTGCTGTGACACCCATTTCAAGAATGGTGGATCCGAACACCTGGGATGCTACAGCCGTACCTGCGGTTGTAGAGGCTGTTGCTGCTGACATAAAGATACCGGATACGGGAGCAAGTACATATCCAGGCAGACCTAAAGTGTCTAAACTATTAATGACAACATCCTTCAAACCGGAATTTGCGATAATTCCTGCAAGGGTCCCTGTCCCAAGTAGCATAATAGCAACGCCGGACATTTTTCCTAGGCCTGAAACAGCATAATCATTAATTTTTTTAATGTGGCCCATAGCCAGAGCACCTGCAATCCCTCCGACTGGCAAGGCGATCATTGGATCGATATTGATATCAAACAACGGGCGAAGAGCAAGTAGGATGATTGTGACTAACGGAGCGACGATAGCCGGAAAAATGAGCGGGAGCTTTCCGTTGTGCTGCGTTTCACTTTCCTGTGCAGTTACATTTGACCCCTTGTTTACCAGCTTCTTAGCTAAAATATACGTGACGGCAAGGCCGAAGATGGCTGGGATTATTCCAGCTGCCATAACAGAAGTTAATGGTACTTGGAAAGCATCTGCTGCAGCAATTGCATTCGGATTTGGTGACATGATATTGCCAGCTTTACCGCCTCCGATCATAGCAAGCAAAATAGCTGTTTTAGAGATGCCAGCTCTGTTTGCAATCGCTAATGCGATAGGTGATACGGTAATTACCGCTACGTCGATGAATACCCCAACAGTTGTAAGAATCATAGTTGCTATTGCAAGAGCAAGCAATGCCCGGGTTTCACCTACTTTTTTAACAATCGTTTCTGCGATTACGGCTGCTGCCCCTGATTCTATCAGTACACCAGCAAGCACACCTGCAGCAAGAATCCTTAAAACTGCTGGAATGATTCCTTTAGCACCTTCCATCATCAAAGTAACGGTATTCGTGACATCGACACCGCCCACAAGTCCACCGATAAGGGCACCAGCAATCATTCCGTAGGCTGGCGATACTTTTTTAAGAATAAGAAAAATTGCGACAATAAGAGCTACTATCGCGCCGA
This sequence comes from Bacillus sp. JJ1122, assembly GCF_036964885.1. Lineage (NCBI taxonomy): Bacteria > Bacillati > Bacillota > Bacilli > Caryophanales > Bacillaceae > Bacillus > Bacillus sp. JJ1122. Next base: position 31,955 of record NZ_JBALQL010000011.1, read on the forward strand.
AAGCGCTTACTTGTATATCCAATGTAATTCCTCCTCGAATCTTGTTGTAATATAATTGTAAGCGCTATCTAATTGCTTTTCATTATACAAACGATCAAAAAAAGACCTGTAATAGTACAGGTCTTTTGTGCAAAAGCACAATTATTTCAGTTCTTTATTTACTAGAGCTATATATAGGTGAAGCAAATCTGCTGTTTTTCGAGGATCCTTGCCAGTGATCTCAGTGATTTTATCCAGCCTGTACCTTAATGTATTGCGATGGATGTATAGCTGTTGCGAAGTTCCATTCATGTCCCCATTCGTTTCGATAAACACACGTAATGTATCAGTTAGTTCGCCTTTTGGATCCTTTTTTAATAAAAACCCTATGAGTGGATCCAAATCCTCGGTCAGTCCCTCCCTGGATGCCCCAAGCAAAAAAACAGGAAGATAGTAATCTTTATAAGTAAAAATGTGCTTATCAGCATCTAATTTTAGACCTGCTATAAGTGTATTGGATGCCTGATGAAAGGATTTCGCTGTGCCAGAAAGTCCTTCATGATATTCCCCAATCGCTATTTTTACATCCATTTTTAAATACTCTTTCATACCATTATGCCAGTCTTCAGCAATTTTTCTTAGATATGCCAATTCATTGGTATTTTTTCCTGAAGGGATTTTCTTTAAAATGACAATCCTGTCGTGCTGCATCAAATATAAATCTTCTTTTTCCAGCCTGTTTTTCAGAAAGGAAAAAGATTTTTTGCGGTCGGAAGTTAATATTATCATCGCTGTTCTTGGCAGCTGCAATTCGATGCCGAGTCGTTTAGATCGTTCAAGAAAAAGTGAATCAAATGTGCCTTCAAAATGAATAATCTGGCTGACTAGCTCTTCCCTCAGCCGTTCGTCCCACTGGATTTCATTCATTAGTACAGCTTGTTGAAGGCTTAACTCTGCGGCCATCCTCACAAGTTCGCCGTAATTTATAATTTCATCAGGTGGTCCTGTAATTCCGATGACTCCAACAATTTCCCCCTCAAATGTTATAGGAAGATTGATACCCGCTTTTACACCATTCAACTTTTCCGCTTCGTCATCGCTGATTGCGTAGCCCTGTCTCTTATCAACCACCATGACTGCTCCCTCATGGTAATCGTCAATCCGATTTTTATCGCCAGAGCCTATGATGACTCCTCTGTTATCCATCACATTTATGTTCCTGCCGAGGATGCTCATGGTCCGATCGACAATTTCCTGGGCGAGCTGCTTGTTTAAAAACTCCATAGAAAATACCTGCCTTGAAACGAATATGTTTCTTTCCATTATGGCGGATTTTTACCTTAAACAAAAGGGAAGCGTGGGAACATACATCTCCACGCTTCCGAATTATCTAGTCATTGCATGTTCTACTTTTATGCATCTGTCCATGATGACTGTGTAGCCTTTTTCCTTAAGAAAATTAAAAGCTTCTTCATTTTCCACACCAAGCTGTGCCCAAAAAACATCAGCATCGATTTCGGCAAACTCTTTCGCAAGTTCCGGAAGGTATTCTGAACGGCGGAATATATTGACGATGTCAATGTGGCCCTCAATATCCTTTAAAGACTTTACGGCCTTGACTCCCAAAACTTCATCAACAGTCGGATTTACCGGGATGATTACATAGCCGGATGCCTGCATGGCCTGTGACACCATATATGAGGTGCGCTCTGGATTATCACTTAACCCGACTACTGCGATTGTTTTCGCCTTTTTCAAGATTTTCCCGATTTCTTCTCGTGTAGGATTCTCAATTGCCATGTGCCACTCACTCCTATGAATGTATTTTTATCCCATTTTCATTTTAACTTAAGATAATGAAAAGAGACATAAACTTGCCTATTACCTATGATTTCTTTCTATAAATGAAAATACTTGCATCTATCCACAAAATAAAAAACGTTAAACCGAAAAGGTATAACGTTTCAATTAATGACATCTTCACGCTTTATTTTTGAGTTTCATCCTGCCCATGATAAATTGGTCTGTGACGACAGCAATCATTGTTCCAAGAATCAATCCATTGTTCAGGAGCGAAACTATTGCTGGCGGAACATCACGGAAGGCTTCACCAGGGACGAACATAGCACCCACTCCTGCCAGCAGTGAGATTCCAATGACAAGTCTTGATCTATTTTTGTCTGGTTCTCGATCGAATTCGGAAAAAGCAATCGCAATCATATTTGCGAAAATGACAAAAGTTACTGCATACCCCACTGGTGCCGGCAACGAAGCAAAGAAAGACATTGCACCGGGTAAAAGGCTTGCGGCAATGATTAAGAGAGAACTGATCACAAATGGAAGCAGCTTCGTGATTCCGGTCGTAGCAATAAAACCAGCTGCTCCTGAAATAGGAACAGGACCAATTACCGAAAACACACCTCCAAGAATTTGATTAACTCCTGCGGTAAACCCACTTGCACGATAGCGCATCTCTCCTTCAACATTTCCTTTTTCTTTCAAGACCTGTCCGGTAACCCGGATGCTTGCTAGCATATTTGTAATTAACAAGAAGGTGATAAAAACGGAGGTCACCATCAAGCCAGAGTCAAATACCGGCTTACCGAAAGAGAAAATTTCAGGCAGAGCAAATGCTGGACCTTTATAAGAATGTAAACCTTCCCCAAAACCAAGTAATGTATAAAGCATCCAGCCGGCAGAAAGGCTAATCAGGATTGAATACTGGCTGACCCACCTGATTCGATGTCTGGACAAATAGAAAGTTAAAGCAACCAATAGCAGACTGAACGAAGCGACTCTAAGATCTATTTGATTCATATCGCCTCCCAGTCCCATCATGCCTTTCATGAAAGACCCGCTTAACTGGATAATCAGCAAGAGCAAATATGTACCATTGACGACAGGCGTGAACAATTGAGCTAGTTTTTCGATCAGCTTGAATAAACTTAATAGAAAAAACACCAGGCCGCTAACAATCATTGCCCCTTCAAGTGCCTGCAGTGTTTCGATTTTGGAAGAAAACAGCGTGGTGCTTAAACCTGCATAAATAGTGAAAACTCCCCACCAAAGCCCCGCAGGCCCTTCGTTGATTGGCATTCTATGCCCTAGTGAAGCCTGAAGCAGACTTGAAACCCCAAGTACAAACATTGTACGCTGGACCATTCCAGTAGTTTCAGCAGGACTCAAATGGTATATATCCGCGATGGCGATAGGTGCGACGATCGAGCCTGCAATGATAAAAGCCATCCATTGGATCGCCGAAAGACTAGTTTTCATGTTGAAAATCTCCATTATCCATTATTTTTTTGTTACGCTTTTTTCCTCTGCTAATGTTAATGCTGTCCATGCTGACCTGTCGGCAAAAAAGCGGGACCAGGTGGCGATACCTGCTAAGTCATATTTTTTAGCCAGCTCAGCCCGTTTTTTTAAGGACAAATCATCTTCAAGCCAAATTTTATAATTGGTTTTATCTTTGTGATTATAATGTTCTGCGTAATTTTGGCCGCTTTCAGGATCATATTTTACAACAACCTTGTTGTCGTTTATCCATTCCTTAGCCTTTGCCATTGATAATGCTTTGGAACTAACTTCGATTGTGCCATCCTCTGCTTCCTTTTCTGACCATAGTCTTGTATACAATGGCACACCAAGGATCAACTTCTTTTTAGGCACAACCTTAAGCAAATTTGCTAAATTTGTTTCCACCCATGGCAGCGATGAAACGCTTCCGGCAACTGGCGAGCTTGCCCAATGTTCATCATATGCCATAACAGCTATATAATCGACCGATTGTGCAAGCTTCTCCCTTTCGTAAAATTTGGACCAATTCGCACTTTCCGACTGGAAGGTTACATCCAGTGACAAAACGAGGCCAGCTTCACGAAAATAGGGTGAAGCTTCCCTAACAAATTGAGTCACTAATGGTCCATCTTCGGGGTTGACATTTTCAATATCCAAATTAATCCCTTGAAGTTCATACATATTGCAGTAGTGGAGCAGCTGTCGAATCATATTCTTTCTCGTTTCAAAATCCTTGAAAGCATCATGTGTCATTTTTGGATCAAATGCATTAGTGAAAAGACCCCAAATATGAAATCCTTTAGCCCTTGCCCATTTGCTGTATTCTGCAGAAGCTAAACTTTTTATTTCGCCATCTGCTGCATTGAGATGAAACCACGTTGGAGAAACCACATTCACGCCTGGCATTTCAGGTATGCTTTCCGTGTCTGGATTTTTGGAGTAGACTGCCTCCCAGGTTAAAAGTATGGGACCTGCCAAATCAGGCAACATTTTGGGAGGAATGTTCCTTGTAACTGATATTTTCTCTGTCTTACCGGGAATGGTAAAATTTTTATTCAGATAACCTGCCACGCCGTTTTCCTTTCTGACGAAATAGTAATCTTCTTTTTCGGATTCTATATAGAGTCTTTCGCCATTTGCTGTTTGTGCTGTATAGGGATAATCCAGACCTGGACCTGAACGTAATCGCAGCTTTTCTGGATGGACATCTTCACCTGTTACTTTACCTTGCCTCATCTTCTCTCCATCTGTTTGGAAAAGAATTGCTTTCGTTTCTTTTAAGATTTTATATTTATGAGGATAATAGCTGATGACCGGATCTAATGCCACATAAAGCTTACCATTTTTCGAATGGATCGGCGTCATTTGGAGCTTTACAGATTTTTCATTAATAAAATACGTAAGTGAATCGGTAGGCATCTGCACTACCTTGTCTGCCGTGGTGAAAATCACCGAGTTGGATTTGCCATCAAACACAATCGATTCATCAAGTTTTTTCAGAAAATCAAGCGGAACATAAACTGTATTTTGGTGAATTAAAGCATTACCAGTTTGCTCACCGTTATAAATAATCGGATAATTTCCTTTAAAACATTCCACTTTTTCTTTTGAAGCAAAAGGATAAAGCAAATAGTAAATGCTTGAAGCTATTAAAAAAGCGGAAAAAATAAGACCCGCTAAAATGAGTTTTTTTGATTTTTCAATTGTCTTAATCTCTGCCATACGATTCCCCCCTATTAACTATCGTACTGAAAGAAACTGGAAATGAGAAGGGATTTTTACATGATTGGTAAAGTTAATACCGAGTCGACTATTTGATTTTCTTCACTAGCAGCCAATTGAAAAAGGCTTCCAAAAAGGAAGCCTCCATATCAATAACTTGTAAATCTAAGGATTTTCTGAATCCAGTAGATCATATATTTAAATGGGGTCATCGTGTCTTCTTTTTCTTCGTATTCAAGAGTGAATTTGCCGTCCTCATTATTCCAAAGCCGCTTGAAATATCGATCTACGTCTTTAACCACTTGGCTATCAGCAGGTGCGGTAACTTTTAGATTTGTCTCCAAATTGAAGTCGTCGAGATTTCTACTCGTAAAATTGGCTGAGCCGCCAAGGACAGTTGCTTTATTCTTGCGGTCAAAATAAATCATTTTTGTATGGTATTGTTCTTCCCCGGTATTATACCATTTGATATGAATGTTCTTGCTGCCCAGCTTTTGCATTTCCGCTGATACTGGTATATTTGGGAGCCCTGACTTTTGGTTGCCGAAAGCATTTGTATTTGGATCAAGAATGATATTAATTTCAGCGCCGCGGTCTGCAGCCTTATCAATTTCGTCAATGACATTTCTTTCGGCAAGATAGAACATCCCGATCCAGACTTTTTCGCCTTTTTCTGTTTTCTTAAGCTCATCGAGAAGATGCTTGAATATTTTTCCTTCGGTCAAAACCTGGACCTTTATTTTGCCGTTTTCCTTAGCAGCGGAATACTCTGGGAGTTCGCTTCCGCCTGAAAAATCAGACACTGCCTGCTCTGACTCTAAAATATCCCCGATGACATTTCCGCTCGTTTCAAATGCAATATTTGAGTGAAAGCCGCTGGCATCATGCGGATTTGCAGAGGCAACGATTGCTGTTTTTTCCGTAACAAAGACTTTTCGGTGATTGGCTTTTAGGTTCAGCAATTCAAGATAAGACCTTAGAGTTACATCTGGTGCGTTCTTTGCCATCGGGTTCGGAATCCAGCCTTCCCCCGACTGGCCAAACCATTGGAAGAATACCCTCCAAATGCCGGTATACAATGGATTGGAATCACGTAACGGATCAAGTTTAGTGAAGATAACTTCAATACCGTTATCACGCAATTCCTTCAGGGTATCAGATTTATGGGATCCATAAGTAAGATTGATTTCATCTGTTATAAAGACAACTTTCAAATTCTTATGCTTCTTTTTTTGTGCAATCAATTTTTCACTAATGTTTTCACTGATTTCTGGATAGCCCATATCCTTTTTGTAGTAATCATTAAAAAGGAACATATCTAAAACGATAAATTCCTCAGCTTCTCCGATTCTTTTTAGAACAGTATCAAAAATCTCCTGCTCGAATTTTTTTTCTCCATTTTCATCTGTGTAGGTTAAATCATATAAAAACCGGACATCCTTGACGTTATGGATCTTACCTTCATAAGAAAGTCCCTCGGGCAGTTCCTTATGTGTATTATGGTAGACTGTCACTCCAACAATCAATGCTAGTATAAGCAGAATTAGCATCTTTTTGCTTTTAACTAAATTTTTAGCCATCCCCATATGAAAGTACTCCTTAATTTTAATACTATACTTATTTACTATTTAAGTGAGTTATAAACTTACCTAGCAGCCATCATCTCTTTGAAAAAGAAGCATTCCAGGCGAAAACAGTCTATATTAAAGATTTGCATGGAGTTTTTAATAGAACATGGTAAAATAAAAGAACCGTAAAATCTTTAAAGGAGAATATTTCATGGCATTAAACGCAATTATTATTGTCCTGGCTTATTTGCTTGGATCGATACCATCCGGCTTAATTGTAGGCAAGCTGTTTTTTGGAAAAGACATTCGTGAACATGGCAGCGGGAATTTAGGAGGAACCAATACTTTCCGTACTTTGGGGGTAAAAGCTGGACTTGCGGTCAGTATTGCTGATGTATTAAAGGGTACTCTGGCAGCATTCTTACCAGTTATTTTTGAAGCAGATATGCATATGCTAGCTGTTGGTGTCTTCGCAGTGATTGGCCATATGTATCCAATATTTGCAGGATTTCGCGGTGGCAAGGCAGTTGCGACCTCTGGTGGTATCCTGCTTGCATATGCACCGTTATTATTTTTATTCATGCTCGTATTCTTTTTTATAAGCCTGTACACAACAAAATATGTGTCCTTATCCTCTATGCTAACTGCGATTGCAACCTTTATTTACGCCCTTTTTACTAGGGATGTTCCGCTGATTATTGTAGTAGCCGTTCTTGCATTTTTCGTCATATACAGGCACCGGGCCAATATTACCCGCATCCGCAATAAAACTGAACCAAAAATTAAATGGCTATAAAGTAGAAAGCCGGCAAACCATATGGTTTGCCGGCTTTCTATATGCGGACATCATTTAACGCTTTCATGTATGATTCAAAAATGGATGTTGATCCCCTCTGATTTTAGTGATAAAAAAAGTTCTAAATAAGAAATATTTTGTTCTTTATTACAAACAAATCTAAAAAGCTGGTATAATCTAAACATAATTGTCATATAAATTCGAAAGATATCGAAATTAGGTAACCCCAAAATAATGAATTTTGATGATATGCCCAAGGATGTCTTTAAACAGTTATGATCCAATATTTTTAGAAGAGAAGTGATAACATGCAAAATTCATATAGAAGCCTATGGCTTGCTGAGAAAAATAAGCACGAAATTAAAAGCACAAAACAAGAAATGTTGATCCATCCTCCTGCTTCACTAACCAACAAGCCCGCACCAAAAAAATCAGGACCAGGCAGCAAACCAAGCAAACCATTCACATATTCCGGTTCCTTACATATACAGCAAACGAACTTGGACCTTTTTGCTTTAAAAGAAAGAAAGTCTAGTTTGGAACAGGAGTGTGACAGGCTAGATAAAGAGATTCATAGTAAGCAGCAGATGCTAAAGCAGCTGAACAGTAAATTCGGGGCTGTGATAAATGATTACCAAGATGCCTCTGCAAGCAAATTAGCAGCAGGACTCGCACATGAAATCAGAAACCCTCTGACAACAATCAAGGGGTTTATCCAGCTGTTAAAGCCTGAAATGCAAACAATAGGAAAATCTGAATTTGCCGATGTTGCATTAGAAGAAATTAATCGTGCGAATGGTTTGCTTAGTGAATTTTTATCCATTTTCAAACCTGGATCTTCGGGAAAAAACAAGATTTCCTTAAACTCTTTTACTAAAGCAATCATCAACCTTTTTAAAAGTGAAGCACTGCTAAAGCAAATTGAGTTGATGGTCAAGGTTCCGGATGTTGAGGTTTTCGTATGGGCAGATGAAAAACAACTAAAACAGGTGGCTTTGAATCTGCTGAAAAACGCATTTGAAGCGATTGAGGAAAGTGATGTGGATCGTGGTGAAATCGCGATAGCTGTTAGGAAGTTTAATGGATTTGCGAAATTCAGCGTAATTGATAATGGAGCTGGCTTAGCAAAAACGGAAGCAGAAAAACTTTTCACTCCATTTTATACAACAAAAGAAAATGGCACGGGAATTGGACTGGTTATTTGTAAGCAAATCATCGAGGATCATGGAGGAAGGCTAAAAGTAAGATCTAAGCTCGGACGAACAATGTTTTCGTTTGAACTCCCTTCAATCTGAATTTTTTACGAACGTGAAGATGCATTCCATCCCTTTTTATATTAGTTGAAATATTGTCAAATTAATTGAGGAATGACCTTGAATATAATTGATAAAATGAAAGTAAGAAATGATGGAAAGAAGGCGGTTTGAATGGAAGAAGTGCTTATGTCTACGGACCATTATATATTTACAACAACCACTGCTGAGGTAATGCCGCCAAATGACTTCGTGGTGGAATTCATTACTGATTTGCAAGATGTGAACAAGAAGGATTCAGTTATAAAAATTAACAACCTTGATGAGCTATTGAATTTTTTGGAAAACACAGATTGGTAAAAGAATAAAAGGATTACGCGGATACCTCGCTTGGTACCCGCGTTTATTTTTTAATAAGAGTAAACTTCCCCCTCCCGAAAACATCTTTAATATAATCCAGTTTCGTTTGATTGAAATAAACATGATCCTGTTCATGAATTAATATAGAAACGTCTTTAAATGCGAGTACCTTATCGTTCGTTAATGGCTGCTCTTCCAGAGCCGCCTTGAGTTGGGGTACGCCTCAGCCGATTCCCATAGTAAGTCTTACAAAAAGTTTTTCTCCTATGTCACTTTCCTTTTTAATCGCATTTCGCAAAATTTGAAACGCGCTTTCGGTAATCTCAAACAAGGGCAACTCACCTTCCTTTGAATAAGTTATTCTATGCATGTTTTGCGCAAATAACCTCGAATTATGACAAAAGTGCGAAAATTCTCCTTTAATCTATACTTTTTGCATTGTAATTATAATATATTATCCATAGAGGCTAAAAAATAAAAATGCCTCAGTTTTTTACCGGGGAGTGCGTCATGAGAAAAAAGAATAGAAAAACTGCTTTCGGATTGTCTATTTTTGCCGGATTGGGGATCTTGGCCACAAGTTTAATGTTTCAAATGTATCAACAAGTCGAAGCGAAAGAGCCAAATGTGCAAGTGAAAAGCCAAAAAAACCATAGTGAAAGAAGCTTTGAGGTCTCTGGTAAATCCTATATAGAGAAAGTGAAATTAGGAGCCATTGGAGACATTTTAATTCACGACACGGTGTATGAAGATGCTTATTCAAACAACAGCTATGATTTTAAGCCGATATTTAGAAATGTAAAAAACCAGCTCCTGGAACCGGACCTGCTCCTTGCAAACCAGGAAACGATTCTTGGCGGAGTTGAATTAGGCTTGTCGAGCTATCCAAGCTTCAATAGCCCTGTGGAGGTAGGAGATGCCTTGATTGACTCAGGGGTGGATATAGTCTCTAATGCCAATAATCATGCACTCGATAAATCTGAAAAAGGAGTGCTTAAATCGATCAGCCACATGGAAGCTGCTGGCCTTCCCTATGTTGGTTCTTTTAAGGATGCTGAAGACCAGCACAAGCTGCGAATTTTAAGTAAAAATGGAATCAAGGTTTCCTATTTGTCCTACACTTATGGAACAAATGGGATTCCCGTTCCTTTAGGCAAAGATCATTTGGTGAACCTGATTGACAGAGAAATGATGAAGCTTGAAATCAGCACCGCAAAAGAACAATCGGATATCGTGGTTATGAGTATTCACTGGGGAAATGAATATCAGCGATTTCCAACGGATGAGCAGAAAGAGTTGGCACAATTTCTCGTTGATGCGGGTGTAGATATTATTTTTGGCCATCATCCGCATGTTTTGCAGCCTATGGATTGGCTGACAGCAGCCGATGGAAGAAAAGCTTTGGTGGTATATTCCCTTGGCAATTTTCTATCCGGGCAGATGTGGGATTATAAAGATATTGGCGGGCTCGCCACAATAGAAATAACAAAGCAAGTAACACCGGGAAGAACGGAAATAGTCTTGGGAAGTCCTGAGTTTATGCCTACTTTTGTTTCAAGCAGCAGGCAGAGAGACTATCAGGTTGTCCCTCTCATTGAAGCCGAGCAATTCGGATTGGCAGATGCAAAAAATAAATATACAGAAATCATGAATCATATGTTCCAGTTCATAAAAAAATAACAAAGCAGGTGCCTGGCCCATGATGCAATAAAGCATTAAGTGATGGGGCCGGGCATCGCTTATGCTATAATGCTTTTATCGGCAAAGGAAGGAGAACAATATGAATATTACAATCAAAGATGATGCTGCAGCCTGGTATGAGGAAGAAATGGACCTTTCTTCCGGAGGGTACCTTCGATTCTTTGTCAGGTATGGCGGTTTCAGTACAGTCCAAAAAGGCTTTTCATTAGGAGTCTCCAAGGAAGAACCGGACCACATCGGAATTAAAACGGAGAAAAACGGTGTAACTTATTATATTGAAGAAAAAGATATCTGGTATTTCGACGGTCATGACTTAATCGTTGATCTTCATCCAGTAGCCCATGAACCAGAATTAAAGTATGTAAAAGATTAAGGCAGCCGCATCATGCGCCTGCCTTAATCTTTTATTTGTTAAGGAGCTTATTTTCAAGCCCTTCATTTTTAAGTACTTGTGCTTGCGTATCCCCGAATAGATCGAAATGAGGGTAATCAACTTTTCTGTCGTCAATCCATTCAGGCCTCAAACTATATTTCCTGCCCCATTCAGCAAGTTTTTGAACATCCCTGCAGCCGACCTTTGTTACAGTTGAGCAGCCTGGAAACCGGTCATCTATCCAGTAGTGAGTTAGGAAGGCGATCTCCCCTCTCTCTACTTTCTCTTTCCAGAGCTTAAGTTCTTCCCGCTTTATCCCAAAAGCCAATTAGACCTTCTCACTTTCTTCTGCAGGCTGTCTTCTCGCACTCATATATGCTTCATGCCAGTCAGGGTAGGTTCTTTTTAACGAGACCGGCCTGAAATTTTCCCTTTTTACTAGTACATGCCTTGAGCTTCCTATAAGGGCAAGCTCACCTTCCTCGTTATAAACTTCATACTTATAAACAGAGCGGAAGCCATCGTATTCGTCCACCCATGTTTTAATTGTTGCCGTTTGTCCATATCTTAACGGTTTTTTATATGATGCCTGGATATCGATGACTGGAGAGATAATACCATCCTTCTCCATTTCAGCATAATTAAAGCCTAATTCCTTGATCAGCTGAGTTCTTCCCAGCTCCATCCAGATTAAATAGTTTGCGTGGTACACGACTCCCATCTGGTCAGTCTCTGCATAACGTACTTCTATTTCTTTAGAAGAAATGTGCATCATTATTCCCCTTTTACTTTATTTAGTGCTGTTTCAAAGTCGTTTTTCTCTAAATATAAAGCATTTTCATCCAGGCTTTTCCCATTGCCGGTTCCCATCAGCCTAAATGCCTGTGCCTGTATCGCTTCATCTACTAAATTTGTAGCGAATCTGCCATTCCCATTAAAATCAGTTTCTGAAAGCTCAGCTGATAAAAATGGGTCGGCATGTTCTGCCAATTTATACTCATACTTCTCTGCGTAATTCCTAATGATTACGAGCAGTTCCTCAGCAGTATAATCTGGGAAGTGAAAAAATTTCTTGAATCTTGAGCGGAGTCCCGGATTGCTTTCAAGTAAAAGCTCCATTTCAGCGGGATACCCCGCGAGAATGACGACAAGATTTTCATTATGGCGAGTCATTTCATCGACCAGTGTATCAATTACTTCTTTGCCGAAGTCACCTGAACCTTGCCCAAGCAAGGAATATGCTTCGTCGATGAAGAGAACGCCGCCAAGTGCTTCCCGGATTTTTTTCTTCGTTTTTATCGCTGTTTGGCCAACATACCCTGCAACAAAATCTGCCCGGCTGCTGACGATCAAGTGCCCGCGCTTAAGCATACCGCATTCCTTCAGGAGCTCTGCATATATTTTCGCAACCGTTGTTTTTCCAGTGCCGGGATTCCCTGTAAAAACAGAATGAAGCTGAACCGGAACACCTGGAAGGCCTTTTTCTTTTCTTAGCTGCTGCATTCTAACAAAAGAAATTAAGGTAGTCACCTCAGATTTTACCTTGTCAAGACCTACAAGTGCATTGAGTCTGTCAAGCGGTTTGTCAGTATTTGTTGCAGGGGCTGATTCAAAATCTTCTTTTTCCAACAGGGTGTATGCGGAGAAATCCGTTTCATCAACCGGCCGGGCCCCTTTTTTGAAAATGGCCTCCAGGATTAGATTTCGAACTGTCCGGGCATTCCCAAAGGTATCATCCACTCGTTCCTTTTCTATCCGATCCTTAAGCTCAATTTTTGCTTCTTCCGTGAGGGCAAAATCATTATCCCTTGCAGCCTGTTCTGCAATCTGCATTAACTCATCGTTTGAATAGTCGGGAAGATGAATGAGGTTAGGCTGAGGAAAACGGCTTCTTAAACCGGGATTGGCATCTAAAAACTGCCGCATTTCTTCGGGATACCCTGCAAGAATGACTGCGAATTTGCCACCATATTCAGCGCTTGTCATCAACGAAACAAGAGTGTCGATTGCAGTCTGTCCATAATCATTCCCTGTCTGTCCTTCTCGCTTCAGGCTATAGGCTTCATCGATGAATAATACTCCTCCCAGTGCTTGTTCCACAAATTTACGGACATTTTCCTCGGTTTGTCCAACATAAGCGCCGACGAGCTGTGACCGGTCTGCCTCAATAATATCCTCACGCGGCAATACACCGAGCTGATGATAGATTTTTGCAAGCAGCCTTGCCAAAGATGTCTTCCCTGTACCTGGATTCCCAGTCAAAACCATATTGAGACTTTGGTCGTCCTTTGCATTCAGTCCAAGCTCTTTTCGCTTCTGCTGAAATTTTAAAAATCGGTAAAAATCATTGACCCTTTCTTTTACTGATTTCAAGCCCACCATCTTATTCAGTTCCGTCAAAGGGTCTATGTCACCATGGCTCGTTCCCTGTAACTGGTCAGCGAATTCTGCTTCCCATAAAAGTTTTATTTCATCTAAATTTTTCAGCCTTACTTTGATTTCCTCATAATGAACTGCTGTATGGAAAACACCAGTAACTGATTCTTCATATAATTCTGTTGCCTTTAAAAGCGCTGCGGTTTCATCAATTGCTTTTTCTAATAAATCAATTAACTTATTGAATTTTTCCTCAACGGAAGTACCGGGCTCTAAAAGCGGACTTTTCATTTCAGCTAGTTCTTCTTCTGCTGCAGATAAGAATTGCTGTGAGATCGTAATATACTGCTCAGCAGTTTTCTTTTTCAGGGCTCGATTGTCCGTTTCCCTGATCCTCGGATAAACAAGCTGATCAAAGATGTGCCCCTTGTTTTTCCACTGGTTGCTCGCAAGTAGATTCTTTGCCTTGGTGTTGGCTGGATAAGCTTCAATCGCCTTTTTCAGCCATTCAAGAACGAGTGAATCATATCCGTTCCGATATGATCTGGATTGGGCAGCATAAGTAAGGACTCTTGATAATAAAAGGTTTTGATTGCTATTAGATAAATTCTTTATGGCTGTTATCAAAGCCGCTTCGTCACGTATGTAACCATTTTCTTCTAATTCCTGTTCCCATAATTTCAATTGTTCATCTAGTGGAAGGTTGTTATTATATTTTTGCATAAATATCACTTCTTTTTTTAGTATACAATTTGTATCTTATCACACTTTCACATAAACGGAAAAAGACCCGCCTATTTGAAGGGCAGGTCTTTTCGAGCACATCCACTATTATTATGTGCTTTTCAATGTTATTGCTGCTGGTTATGAGCTTCATCCTTGATTTCAGCTCTGAACGCATCGATGCTTTCACGGCGGCGCTCATTCTTGGCTTCAATTCTAGCCTGGTCTTCAGGGCTTGAGTTGTTCATTGCAGCTTCCGCATCCTCCATATTTTCAATTGTATGGTGGATCATGGATTGCAGCTTTTCCACATTATCACTACGGTCGTCTGGCTTTGGTGTGTTAATTGCCATATTCAAGTACCTCCTTTTAAAAAGTACATCAATAGTATTCGACCGTTCCTCATGATTATAAGCGGAAAACAGTGGATATAAGAAAAGCGCAAGCGCCTTGTAAAAGGAACTGCGACTAACTACGCCACGTCCTGCGGCAACGTCGCCGTCAGCACATCCTGTGCAAGTCCGACAAGCTCTGGCCGACTCTAAACGTCAAGTCCTGTGGCAACAACGGCACTAAGACATCGTGTCTGTCGAAGGGCCTCCCAAGTGAAGTCGTTCTTTGACTCCATTGGCATGGCAGAAGCGTCTCGAGGAATTAGGAGCCGAAGCTAGACAAGCTACTCAAGGTGCTATGCGCTAAGCTGGACAATTTTCGAAGTGAAATTTAACTCTTTCTTATCAAAAAATAAAACCTGCCATTGAATTGGCAGGCATTTTCCATACATTTATTCACCTTTTGTCTGGATAAGCTGTGGCTGTTCACCAGACTTATCCTGCATTTTCTTCCCTTTGTTACCGCCAAAACCTCGCGGCTGTGTGCCAAGGTGGCTAGGAACGAAATGTTTGCTGTCCTTTTTTGGATTGCTCATGAATATCCCCTCCTCTATCTTAAGTTTTGCCTAAAGAAAGAGGATTCATTTATGGTAATGTATGAAATTTACTCTGCTTTCCCCATACGTTTTTGTTCTAATCTTGCCTCGATTTTTTCGAGTGCATCACGGTCATTCATAAGTTGGCGTTTATTTTCCATTACTAGCTCTTGGAAAGAACGTTTTCTAGGCTTCCTCATTTTTTTCACCATCCTTTATCATCATTCTAACAGTAATTATGTCCGGAAACGGTTGCAATTATTACAACTTTTTGAAAATTTAATCGTATTCTATGTTTACCCACCTATTAGGTGTATTTACTAAGTAATTTTTTCCAAAGAAAAAAGCACCTGACTTGCTGGTGCTACACTGACCATGTCTTCCATTCACTATAGACATGGTTTCATTTAAGACACTAATAGTGAATCTTAACTCGCCATAAATGTAAAAAATGCCGGGCTGGAAGCTCCCGGCATGAATTCTATTTACTTTTGAAACAAGCGATGCAGTTCTTCACTGTAATTTCCACGCATAATCCCTTTTTCAGTGATGATCGCTGTGATCAGATGATGTGGAGTTACATCAAAGGCTGGATTGAAAACTTTGACACCCTCTGGTGCAGTAGATTTTCCAAAGCCGGCAGTAATTTCTTCTGCAGCTCGCTCTTCGATTGGTATCTCTTCTCCAGTTGCAGTTTCTAAGTCAATAGTAGAAAGCGGTGCTGCAACATAGAATGGGATGTTGTGTGCTTTTGCCAGCAAAGCCACACCATACGTTCCGATTTTATTAGCAACATCCCCATTTGCAGCTACCCGGTCACAGCCAACAATTACAGCCTGAACCATCCCTTTTTGCATGACCATTGCAGCCATGCTGTCAGTGATCAGCGTGACATCAATTCCTGCCTGCATCAATTCCCAGGCAGTGAGGCGCGCACCCTGAAGCAATGGGCGGGTTTCATCGGCAAACACCTTAATATCCATGCCTCTTTCCTTTGCCAGGTAAAAGGGTGCAAGGGCTGTCCCGTAACGAGCTGTAGCGATTCCCCCTGCGTTGCAATGCGTCAGTACTGTCATGCCATCGTTAAATAAGGTTAGTGCGTTTTCACCAATTGAACTGCACACATTTTCATCTTCTTGCCGGATTAAGTGGGCTTCTTCCGTCATTAACTTCTTAATTTCTGCCACAGGCTTACTGCTTTCTTTTTGAGCTCGAGCATCCATCCTTTTAAGTGCCCAAAACAGGTTTACAGCAGTAGGCCTTGAACCAGCCAGATAATCCGACTGCTTCTTAAAGTATTGATAAAAAGAGTCAAAATCCTGTTCAGGTGCATCTTGAATCCCAAGTACCAATCCATATGCAGCCGCTATTCCAATCGCGGGCGCTCCCCTTACCTTCAGCTGTTTAATTGCATCCCACACATCTTCTATGTTTGTTACCTCAATGAATTCTGTTACTTGAGGCAGCTTAGTCTGATCAAGAATATATAGCGTTTCACCATTATATCTGACTGATTGTAAGTACGTTTCTTCCATGCTGATCCCCTTTCATGCCAACAAGACATTTCTAAACTAAGTTCATTTTAGCAATTAAACTCCATTCAGCAAACAAAAACCAATGATATTTAAAGAAGTTATTTTATATTAAATGTCTAAATTAAAATTTTCTAAATAATTTAACAATATGGTATGTTAAAAGAAAACCTTTGGAGGGGGAAAAATATGAAAATCCTCGTTTTAGGAGGAAGCCGTTTTCTTGGAAAAGCATTTGTAGAGGAAGCACAAAAAAGTGGACATGAGATAACCGTTTTTAACCGGGGAAATAACAATGCTGTACTAAAGAATGTTGAAATTATTATTGGCGACAGGAATGGAAGTCTGGAACTCTTGAAAGACCGTCAGTGGGATGCCGTGTTGGATACTTCGGGACTGATTCCACGCTCTGTAAGCAACTTAACTTCTCTTTTAAAAGAGAAAACGGAATTTTACGCTTTTGTATCCAGTATTTCTGTCTATCAGGATTGGATACCAAAAGGAATTAATGAAAATTACCATGTTCAATCAATGTCAGTTGAAGAAGCAGATAGACTCACAAGCGATCCGGCAGCTCAAGTCCTGGAATATTACGGTCAATTTAAAACCCTGTGCGAACAGGAAGCTGAAAGGAACATGCCAGGTAAAGTGCTGAATATACGTGCAGGCCAGTTAGTTGGCGAGAATGACTACACTGATAGACTTCCTTACTGGGTGAACAGGATCGCTCAAGGTGGCAGAGTACTCGCTCCTGGTAACCCTGAGAGTACGTTCGTCCAATTAATCGACGTGAAAGACCTGGCTATTTGGATACTGAAAATGATGGAAGAAAAATACACAGGTACATATAATGTGACTGGGAAGCCTATTTTGCTACAGGACGTCTTGTTAACTTGTAAAAAAGTGGCAGGCACCAATGCCGAACTTATATGGGCTGATGAAGATTTTTTACTCGAAAATAAAGTAGCTCCATGGACAGAAATGCCATTATGGCTTCCAGAAAAAACTCCTTTAGGGCCTGAACATACAGAAGCCTGGAGCGGTGCATTCCATATAAATATTGATAAAGCTATACAAACTGGTCTCAGTTTCCGGCCTCTAGCGGAAACAATCCGTGAAGTGCATGACTGGCTTAAAACGAAGCCCATTGACGAGGGATGCTGGAAAGCGGGAATTACGAGTGAACGAGAGAAAATCTTGCTTGACAGAATTGCATTAAAACAATAAAAACAGCACCCAGTGCTGTTTTTATTGTTTTCCGCTGATGTAATATGGGGGAACTCTCAGCCACCCTTTTTCCTGCATGAGAGCTTTGAAGGTTAAGGAAAAAGTAATTTTCATCATATGATATTTAGCAAATAAATAGCCAACATCCGCTCTGACTGATTCTGTTATTCCCCTCGTAGCTGCCGTAATTCCGACAACGAGATTATAAGCAATCAGGTTTGCTATTTCTTCATCATTCATCTTTGCCCCCTCAGGAAGCGCCTGAAAATCTCCGGTGATTTTCTCTGCACCTACATTAGGGAGAGGTATTCCTTCATCCTTAAAAAATTGAGTCAGTTCCTTGATCATGGGCCTGTGGACATTCTCGATAATATCCGCAATCTTTTCCTTAAGTTCAGGGTCCTGTGCCAAGTTGTACGCATGCTGGTCATAACGAAGTGTTTGTTCGGTTCCATGAAGGTAAAACCAGAGGTTCATCACCTCACCGACATGCAGAGGTTTCTTCTCGCCATCCATAAAAGGTACAAATGTATCCTTCATCACTTCGAAAAAATTCAAAACAGGCACCTCCCAATCCGAAAAATGTTTATGCTTATTTTCGGTATGCAGGTGGCTTTTTATTCACTAAATCCTTCAACTAAACCAAGCTGTTCCTTAATCAAATCGATGAAATGTCTAGCTGGCTGTGATAAATAGTGCTGCTTAAGCCAAATAAGACCAACAGAAGATTTTAAAACCGAATCTTGTATTTCCCTCGCAAAAAGGCTGGAATGCCCATACGTTTGAAAAACAGATTTAGGAACGATTGTGGATCCTATTCCAGAAGAGACAAGCTCCATCAGTACCTTCATATCTGAGCACTCACAAACAACATTAAGTGGCAGCTGTTCCCTGGTGAACGCTTCATGGATAATATTAAAGCTTCCAAGCCCCTCTGTACTCGGAAGAATTAGTGGAAAGGTGCTGATTTCTTCAATGGTTATACTTTCTTCTCCTTGTTTCCTGCAAACAAATACGAAAGGTTCATTATATAAATGCAGATAGTTAACATCCCTGTTTGGAAGCGGCAGCCTGATTAAGGCGAGTTCTATTAAGCGATTTTTAACCAATTCGGTTAAATAGGCAGAATCATTTTGCACAACTCGAAGATAAACGAGTGGATAGGCTGCGTGAAAGAGTTCAATCCAATCAGGGAATTCTGGTACAGAAAGCGTGTTAATGCCGATTGATAAATTCCCCTTCCTGCCCTCATCCGTCTCCTGCAATTCGTTTTTTACTTCTTCAAATGAATGGACAATATTTAGCGCATGCCGGTACAGCACCTTGCCCTTATCTGTCAGCTCAAGCCTTTTTCCATTCCGTTCTACCAGCATGACACCTAATTCTTCTTCCATCTGCTTCAATTGAAGACTTAGCGGTGGCTGTGACATATGAAGGCGGTTTGCTGCAGCGGTGATGTTTTTCTCCTCAGCTATGGCAATAAAATAACGCATTTGTCTAATATCCATGATAACCTCTCTATATGTAAAAAGTATGATTTGTATATTAATTATATATTTTAAATATAGTTAAAGTCTATGGTACGATATTTTCATTCGTTCCAAAACTAAATAAATATATCTGCAAAGACTGTTTTCTCACCATGAATTTTGATTTTTAGATATGCATTAGGGTCTTAATCCAGTATTTGTTCAATCTTGCTTAGCAAAGATGTTAAGTCTGAAATTGTTCGAAGAATTTTTTAATGTATATAAAGTCAAAGGATTTTGAAAAGAGCCTTTATGGAGAGGAGTTAAAATGGAGAAGTTTTTTCAACTAAGTGCTCATAATACAACGATTGGAAAAGAAATGTCGGCTGGACTTATCTCTTATATAACAGTCGTCTATATCATTATAGTTAACTCAACTATTTTGTCAGCAGCTGGAATCCCTCTTGAAGCTGGTATCATCGCTACCATCCTGACTGTATTTGCAGGCTGTTTTCTCATGGGATTTTGGGGTAACACACCTATTCTTGTAATTCCGGGAATGGGCCTGAATGCCATGTTTACCTATACAATCGTCCAGTCAGGCGGTTTTACTTGGCAAGAGGCTTTGGCAATGGTATTTGTATCAGGTATTCTATTCATGATTTTAGCCTTCACTCCCCTGGCAAAAGCAATCATCACATCGATTCCTGATTCATTAAAGGAAGCAATAACGGTAGGAATCGGGATCCTTTTGATTCTGATTGGATTTGATAATAGCGGAATCATTACAAGCTCTGATCATACCTTGCTTGCTATAGGAGATTTAAGTACATCTACGGCACTTATCACTTTAATTGGTTTGATTGTAACAGTCGTCCTTTTTATTCGAAACGTACCGGGGAATTTGCTGTTGAGCATAGTTTTTACTTCAATTCTATCCATCGTTTTTGGAGATTTTGAAGGTAAAGCGATGACATGGAGCTTGCCTTCATTCACAGAATACACTTCTGTATTCGGACAGCTTTCGTTCGCGCAAGCTGGCAATTTCGTTTTTTGGCTGACTGCCTTCTCGCTATCAATGGTTGTTATTTTTGAAAATATAGGATTGATTCATGGACATACAAAAATGCTAAATCAACCTGAAAAGTATAAGAAATCATTGCAGGCAAATGCGATTTCAGTGGCTACAGCTGGAATTTTTGGAACTAGCCCAACAGTTTCCTCTGTGGAAAGTGCAGCTGGTATAGCTGCCGGTGGCCGTACTGGCTTAACAAGTATTGTTACAGGAATCCTTTTCCTTGCTTCGATTGTCTTAATTCCTGTAATTAAGCTTGTACCAGAAAGTGCTGTTTCACCAGTATTGATCCTGATTGGTGTCTTGATGCTTCAAAATATCACTCATATTAAACTAGATGATTTACTTGAGAGCTTCCCTGCCCTGCTAATCATTGTACTGATTCCATTAACGTACAGTATTGCCGATGGCATGGCAATTGGATTCATCTTATATCCGCTGATGAAGCTATTGATGGGTAAAGGACGGGAGATCCAGCCTGCCCTATATATGATTGCCCTATTATTCCTCGGCAACTTTATCCTGCAATATGCGCTTTAAAAGCAAAATTAAAACAGCCTTGGCAAATAAGGCTGTTTTTAATTTGCTTTTTTTAGTAGAAAAGTGGAAGCTTGTTTATTTACATTCGGAATATATTCTGACGCTTCATGAAGAAAATAGGTCTGGGCTGCCTTGGCTTGGCTGATGGTCCCCATGCCATGCATCATTAAGGATCTTTCCAAAAACAGCATAGGTTCATGACCGTTTGCATAGTAAAGACTTTCCCCTTGGCCAGGATAATAGGATTCCATCGGTTTAGTATTAGAGATTATGTGATACTGAGCTTCTCCAAATTGCGAATAACCTGCCAGCACTGCTTCAATAGTGCGCTCGCATTCCTGAAAAGTAAAACTTCCATTGTTGAAGGAAGACTGAATGGACTCTGCAATTTCTATAAGAGTAAACCCTTGCTTGACCAAAGTATCAGCTGCTGCAGCTGCCATGTCTGCGTATTCCTCATCACCTGTAAAAGCGATGAAGGCCGTATCAGGAATGATTTCTTTAATGCTGACACTATCTCCCATCAGTTGATGATTTCCGATGTCGGTAACTATTGAAATAAAATCTTCTCTAGCAACTATCGATATTAGACCCATAAAGCTCACTCCTTCGGTTCAGTCTATCCTATTATCTTTAACATAACCTTTTTCTAAATAATATCAATAGGAGAAGATGTCGATTAATAGGAAGTTTGCGTGGATTTTGTAGTTCGAAAGGAAAAAAGAGATTTTTTTCATTATCTTTGCTACTAAACTTGAATGAAAGTACACTAGATCTTTAACAGAGTTCTATTGAGCTTAAGTAAATTGATAAAATAGCGAACGATTCCAGCTGAGTTAAGAATAGTACTTGTAGAATTGGTTTTATTACTAGTAGGTTGTGATTTATCACCAGTTTGGATCATTATATTACTGGTTGAGGGGATTATATTACTTGATAAAGGACCACCTTTTAACTCTGGCAAAAGATTTGGGAGCGTTCAGGCCATAATTTTTAGTGAATAAAAAACCCCCTAATCCGAAAATTAGGAGGTTCTTGGTCTTATGCTTTTAACTTGTCACGAAGGACCATTTGCAGGATGCCTCCGTGGCGGTAGTAGTCAATTTCAACTTCTGAATCGAAACGCACAAGAGCTTCGAAAGTTTTCTTGTTACCGTCTTCGTCAGTAGCTGTAACTGTGATGATGTCACGTGGACGAACAGTTTCGTCGATTTGAACATCAAATGATTCTTTACCTGAAAGACCAAGAGTTTCAGCGTTTTCTCCATCCTTGAACTGAAGTGGTAATACACCCATTAATACAAGGTTAGAACGGTGGATACGCTCAAAGCTTTCAGCAATGACAGTCTTGATGCCTAATAGGTTAGTACCTTTAGCAGCCCAGTCACGGGATGATCCCATACCGTAATCTTTGCCAGCGATAACCATTAGACCTGTTCCATTTTCTTTGTACTGCATGCAAGCATCAAAGATGGACATAACTTCGCCTGTTGGCCAGTAAGTTGTGAAGCCGCCTTCTGTGCCAGGAGCGATTTGGTTTTTGATACGGATGTTTGCGAATGTTCCGCGCATCATAACTTCATGGTTACCACGACGTGATCCATAAGAGTTAAAGTCGCGTGGTTCTACGCCTTTTTCACGCAAGTATTTTCCAGCTGGTGTATCTTTTCCAATCGCACCTGCAGGAGAAATATGGTCAGTTGTTACAGAATCACCAAACTTACCCACTACACGCAAGCTGTTTAGTGGAGCAACTTCTCCAGCTTCTGGAGTTAATCCTTCAAAGAATGGAGGGTTGGCGATATAGGTTGAATCTTCATCGAATGTATAAAGGGCATCGCTGTTTGTCTGGATTTCATTCCATTTTTCGTTGTCACTGAAGACAGTTTCATATTCTCTGCGGAACAATTCAGGTGTTACAACGCGGTGAACAACTTCGTTCACTTCTGCAGTTGATGGCCAGATGTCCTTAAAGAATACATCGTTGCCGTCTTTGTCTTTTCCGATTGGGTCGTTTTGAAGATCGATATCCACTGTACCAGCAAGAGCATAAGCTACTACTAATGGCGGTGAAGCCAGATAGTTTGCTTTTACAAGCGGGTGGATACGTCCTTCAAAGTTACGGTTACCGGATAGGACAGATGTTACAAGCAAGTCGCTTTCAGCAACTGTCTTTTCGATTTCAGGCTTCAATGGTCCAGAGTTACCGATACATGTTGTACATCCGTAACCTACAAGGTTGAATCCAAGAGTTTCAAGGTAAGGAAGTAATTCAGAATCACGCAGGTATCCTGTTACTACCTTTGAACCAGGTGCTAAAGAAGTTTTTACGAACTTAGGAACTTCCATTCCAAGTTCAACTGCTTTTTTAGCAACAAGACCAGCTCCAACAAGTACGTATGGATTAGATGTATTTGTACAGCTTGTAATCGCAGCGATCGCGATTGCACCTGTTTTCATTTTTGTAGAATCGCCATTGTTGAATTCTACTACCGCTTCTTTATTGATTTCTTTCTTGCTCAGGCCAAAACCTTGGTTTCCAGCTGGAGCAGTCAACGCATCCTGGAAGGATTTCTGCATTTGTGAAAGCGGAATTAAATCCTGAGGACGCTTTGGTCCAGAAAGGTTCGCTTCAATTTCAGAAAGATTGATTTCAACAACGTCAGTATAGACTGGCTCAAGTGCTGGATCAAAGAAAAGTCCGTTTTCTTTGCAGTATGCTTCAACCACTTTAATGTGGTCTTCAGGACGTCCTGTTAAACGCATGTAATCAAGGGCTTCTCCATCAACTGGGAAGAATCCGCAAGTCGCTCCGTATTCTGGTGCCATGTTTGCAACAGTAGCACGGTCAGCAAGCGGAAGTGACATTACCCCAGGACCGAAGAACTCGACAAATTTACCGACAACGCCTTGGCTGCGAAGTACCTGTGTCACTTTTAGTGCAAGGTCTGTTGCAGTAGAGCCGTTCGGCATATCGCCTACTAATTTTACCCCAACTACTTCAGGAACTGGGAAGTATGATGGCTGTCCCAGCATTCCAGCTTCAGCCTCAATACCGCCTACGCCCCATCCAAGTACGCCGATACCATTGATCATCGTTGTATGCGAGTCAGTACCAACCAATGAATCCGGGAATGTTTCGAATTCTCCATCTGCATTTTCTACAGCGTGGACAACGCTTGCAAGATACTCAAGGTTTACCTGGTGCACGATACCTGTTGCAGGCGGTACAGCACGGTAGTTGTCGAATGATTTTTGTGCCCAGCTTAAGAACTGGTAACGTTCAGCATTTCGTTCAAATTCAAGATCCATATTCACATTCAGTGCATCAGGAGTTCCGTATTTATCGACCTGAACGGAGTGGTCAATAACAAGGTCAACCGGCTTCTCAGGATTGATTTTATCTGGATCTCCACCCATGTCTGCCATTGCTTTTCTTAATGAAGCAAGGTCAACGACTGCAGGTACGCCAGTGAAGTCTTGAAGAATGACACGTGATGGCTTGAATGGCACATCTACTTCCTTTACTTCGCTAGTTCCCCATTTTGCAAGATTTTCAACATGCTCTTTTGTGATTACAAAGCCATCAAGCTGGCGAAGCACGGATTCAAGCAAAACTTTTACGGAGTAAGGCAATTTAGATACATTGCCGATTCCAGCTTTTTCAAGTGCTGCCAAGCTGTAGTAATGATAGCGTTTCCCGTCAATTTCAAATGAACTGCGGGCGTTGAAAACATCATGGTTTGACATATGTTTACCCCCTTCTTCTACGAAAACAATCATAAACTAAATATAGGTAATTGTCGAAAAGTTTGAATCTTGTTCGTCATCCTAACTTTTCTTACAATTCAATATTAATATAACCCTCTATATAAGTAAATAACAAGAAAGTTATTGTGATTGATAAGTTTTCCTTATGCTAAATAATGTTATTACAGTTAAAACATACAAAAGGCTCTGAAAGTTTTAAGAACTTTCGTTTTCTTATAACAAATGTTCTTGTCGAAGTTATATTACAAAAATAAATACGCAGGATTTTGAAAGCCTGGATGGGGGAAAATATGATTAACGGAGGTGAGATAAATGGCGAAAAGAAAGGCAAATCATGTCATTCCAGGTGCTAATGCTGCAAAAGCGCAGGGACAGGGTGCTGGCTTTAATCAAGAAATGGCAAATGAACCTCTAACAGAAATGGAAAAACAAAATAACAAAAAACGTAAAAAGAATCAGTAAAACAAAAAGCGGAAGGCTTCCCTTCCGCTTTCATTATGGCATTTACCTTTATTTTGCGGTCTGACTATTATGATTCCGTATTGACTTCATTAACAATACTTCTTAAGTCCTGCTGAAATCTTTCAAGCTGTGCACGCTGATGCTCGGAGGCATTTTCTAAAGCATTCTCGATTTGCTGGAATGCTTCGTTAACTTCGGTTTTCAAATGCTTAAGCTGATGTCCATAGCTGGCGCTGTCACGAACAATTTCAGCAAACAATTCTTGTGCATCTTCAAACCCCTGCTGTGCTGCTTGGAACGATTGTTGTTTGTCTTTATGATAAGGCATGTGAATTCCTCCTGATGTAGTTAAATCTATACCGTTAAATTGCACAGTTATAAATAAATTATTCGGTATAATTTCGCCGGAAAATCTAAAGCTAAATTCAGGAGGGATGAGCTAATGAATAAGAATGACTCTAAAGACATGCGCAAAAACGCACCTAAAGGTGACCAGGACAGCCAGCCTGCACCATTAAGCGGATCTAAAAAAGTTAAGAACCGCAATCATACCCGCCAAAAACATAATTCCGGGCATGATTTTTAAAACAACTGGGCTGCTAGAACGACTGGCAGCCCATATTTTTTATTTGATTTTTTTTAATCGCTCTAGTATAAGGGTTTCTTCATCCGCTGTGACAGTTCTAAGGTCTATATGAATTTCTTCTTTTTGGATCCGTACGATTATCCCAGGACTAGCTTCAGTCCTCAGCCATTTGGAGATATCTTCCGAGCTGACCTTATTATGGGTCAGGGCAGCAATAAAAGTTGGCAGCTTTACTTCTGGCATTGTTCCCCCGCCAACCTGGCTTGTACTTTTTAGTAGCTCTGCTTTCAATTCTCCGCCAAAATCGTTGATTTTTTTAACAAACGCGTCTGTCCTATCCTTGATTTCTTCTAAGGGAACAATCAGATTCCGTATGGTTGGGATATTGTTTCGTCCTTTCGCTCCCCTTAAATAATCCATTAGTGTGCCTTCAAGAGCAGCAAGAGTCATTTTATCGACACGCACAACTCTTGCCAGCTGGTGCTGTTTCAATTGATCAATAAAAGCTTTCTTACCCGCGATAATGCCGGCCTGTGGACCTCCAAGCAGCTTGTCGCCACTAAACGATACGATGTCTGCACCCATTTTCAATACTTCACCAACAACAGGCTCTTCGCCAATTCCTTCGTTCCTGAAATCATAAAGAACGCCACTGCCCAGATCTTCATAGAAAATAACCCTGTCATGACGGCTGGCAAGCTGAGCCAGTTCTTCGGTATCGACGGACTTAGTGAAGCCAATTACTTTGAAATTACTTGTATGTACTTTAAGGATCATTGCTGTATCATCATTGATTGCTTTTTCATAATCATGCAGATGTGTTTTATTGGTTGTCCCTATTTCAACCAGCTTGGCGCCGCTTTCTTCCATTATGGAAGAGATTCTGAATGAACCGCCTATTTCAACCAATTGCCCGCGAGAAACGATTACTTCCTGATTTCTAGCCAGGGCACTCAGGATAATAAAAACGGCTGCAGCATTATTATTTACTACCATTGCTGCTTCTGCCCCTGTTACCTCTTTAACAAGAGCTTCTACATGGCTATGTCGAGATCCCCGTTCGCCCTCATGTAATTTATATTCAAGATTTGAATAATTCCTGGCTGTCTCTACAACATGGTTGATAGCAGTCTCGCTCAACCTGGCCCTTCCTAGGTTCGTATGTAAGATAGTGCCCGTTGCATTAATAACTCGTTTTAATGTAAAGTCTAATTTCTGTGTAAGAGTTTCATATACAATATCAAAAAATTCTTCAACAAATACATTTGTTCCTGGTTCGCGGCCACTCCACTTGCCATTTAACAAATCTTCTCTAATCTTTGACAGTACGTCCTTAATGACTTCCGTTAAATGGGCTGGATCAGCGTCATGCTGATCAACGATCTCAGTAAATCGTTGATGCCTTTGAAGTTCATGTACTGCAGGAAGCAGCCTTAATA
Organism: Bacillus sp. JJ1122; assembly: GCF_036964885.1. NCBI lineage: Bacteria > Bacillati > Bacillota > Bacilli > Caryophanales > Bacillaceae > Bacillus > Bacillus sp. JJ1122. The sequence goes on from NZ_JBALQL010000011.1 coordinate 59,135, forward strand.
AATGTTTCATACTGGTAACCCCCATAGCAATCATACATTCATTATATCATTATTCACCAGGTTAATGATTTTCCAATCCAATGAACTCTAGCTTATTGTCTGCACTTTAGCACACCACCGCGCCGGGGGTCTGACCCCCAGCGGTTTAATGTGGTAAAGGATTGAAAAAGGCCTGGCATATTGCCAGGCACTAGTTTAGGGCTTCCATTTGTTTTATGATTTCATCTGAATCGGGAAAGACCCCTGTATCCAGCTTGGAATACAATAACTGACCGTTGATGGTCACTTCAAAAGCGCCCTTTGAGGCTGGAATAAGTTCCATTTTTTCGATCTGGCTTCGGAAATGGGTAAATAGTTCCTCCGCGAAACTCGCGGCTTTAGGTGCGTAATTTCAAAGCATGCAAAATTTGACGGTAACATGAAATTTTTCCACAGTAACTCCCCCTGTTAGCTTCTATATAAGTATTTACTGCCATTTTAGTGTAAAGTCTATTCTGATGCAAATAATAGTGGCTTAAGGGTGATTTTCAAAATAAGAAAGAGTATACTTTTTTCTGAGGTGAAAAAGTTGAGTGAACATGAAAAGATCCGTCTGACTTCCTTGTCGACAAAAGCTGGCTGAGGATGCAAAATCAGTCCAGAGGACTTGACGCAAGTTTTGCGTCTTTTACCAAAACAGGAGCCAGTTCCCGAACTGCTCGTCGGTCATGAAACATCCGATGATGCGGGTGTATATAAATTGACTGACAGCATTGCCCTGATCCAAACGATCGATTATTTTACCCCGATTGTGGACGATCCTTATATGTTTGGGCAGATTGCCGCTGCCAATGCACTCAGTGACGTTTATGCAATGGGTGGAGAACCAAAAACAGTCCTGAATATAGTAGGTTATCCAGTGAAAAAACTTGGTCCTGATCTTCTTGCTGAAATTCTGCGCGGAGCAAGCGATAAAGTAAAAGAAGCTGGTGCTGTAACAGTTGGCGGCCACTCGATAGATGACCAGGAGCCGAAGTTCGGATTATCTGTTACAGGTCTTGCCCATCCGGATAAAATCTGGAAAAATGTCGGAGCTAAGCCTGGAGATATGTTAGTCCTTTCGAAGCCAATCGGAGTCGGCATCCTGACGACTGGCATTAAGCGCAGTGCTGTAACAACTGAACAAGAGCAGGAAGTGACAGAAACAATGGCACTTCTTAATAAATCTGCAGCTGAAGCATTGCAAAGCTTCAACCCCCATGCAGTTACTGATGTCACAGGCTTTGGTCTTCTCGGGCATGGCAGTGAGATCGCCCGTGGCAGCGATGTAAGCTTCGAAATTACTTTGTCACAGGTTCCTGTTTTGACAGGTACATATGAACTTGCTGCACAAGGAGTAGTTCCCGGAGGGTCGAAATCAAACCACAAATGGCTTATGGATGATGTAGTCTATGATGAAATATCTTCAGAAGAACAACTCGTCCTTTGTGACGCCATAACTTCGGGAGGCCTGCTAGTTTCGCTGCCTAAAGAGGAAGCAGAACAATATGTGGGGGCTTTGAAGGAACAGGGTTTAAACCATGCTGCTATAATTGGGAAGGTTATCGAAAAGAAAGACAAATTAATCTATGTAAAAAGGTGAAATCATTAGATTTCACCTTTTTTCGTTAATTATTATAGTTTCTCGCGCAATTTATCCAGCATATCTGCTGTCATGCGGGATAAATCGTACTTCGCTTTAAAACCCCACTCCGCTGCAGCAGCCGAAGCGTCTATTGAGTTCGGCCAGCTGTCAGCAATCGCCTGGCGAACTGGGTCGACATTATAGGTAAGTTCAAATGCTGGTATATGCTTTTTAATTTCAGCAGCAAGTTCTTCAGGGTCAAAACTCATTGCTGTAACGTTGAATGCATTGCGGTGAATCAGCTTTGATGAGTCAGCTTCCATCAAATCCACAATCGCATCGAGCGCATCAGGCATGTACATCATGTCCATATACGTTCCTTTATCGATATAGGAAGTGTATTTTCCGTTCTTGATTGCCTCGTAGTAAATTTCGACGGCATAATCAGTTGTTCCGCCCCCTGGAGGTGCCACATAAGAGATCAAGCCAGGGAATCTCACTCCCCTTGTATCCACACCAAAACGCTGGAAGTAATAATCTGCAAGCAATTCACCAGCTACCTTATTCACTCCATACATAGTTGTTGGGCGCTGGATCGTATCCTGAGGCGTATTGTCCTTAGGAGTGCTAGGCCCGAATGCACCGATTGAGCTCGGGGTGAAGAACTGGCAATTTAGCTCCCTTGCTGTTTCGAGTGCGTTCATGAGTCCTCCCATATTCAGGTTCCAGGCAAATTGAGGCTTCGCTTCAGCTGTGGCCGATAATAGTGCTGCCATGTGCATGATTGTATCGACTTGATATTTATTAGCGATTTCACCCATTGATTTGGCGTCCATGACGTCAAGGATTTCAAATGGTCCATTGACTGCAGCTTCGGAATCTGTCTTCCTGATGTCAGTGGCGATTACATTGTCTTGGCCATATATGCCGCGCAACTTGCCAGTCAATTCAGAACCAATCTGGCCAAGTGCACCGGTAATTAATATTTTCTTCATTCTATGTATTCCTCCTGATTGTTGCTGTAAAAAGGACTGCCGGCAATTTAAATAACCGGCCGCCCTGTTTGCTATTAAATAATTCCAAGTTCCTTGCCGACCTTTTCATAAGTTGAGATTGCTTGGTCCAGCATCTCTTTCGTATGAGCAGCAGAAGGCATATTTCTTACCCGGCCAGTTCCTCGCGGCACAGTTGGGAATACGATTGATTTTGCATACACACCTTCGTCGTTTAGACGTTTGCTGAATTCCTGGGTTTTGACTTCATCCCCAATAATGCATGGAGTAATCGGTGTTTCAGAATACCCAATATCGAATCCGAGTTTTTTCAGGCCATCCTTCAGGTAGTTTGCATTTTCCCATAGACGTTCATTTAATTCTGTGCTGTCCATTAAAATTTCAACTGCTTTTATGCTGGCAGCCACATCCGCTGGCGTCAGTGAGGTTGAAAATAAGAAAGGACGGCTTCTTACCTTAAGCCAGTCAATTAGATTTTGCTTTCCTGCAACATAGCCGCCGACTACGCCAATTGCCTTGGATAATGTACCAATCTGGAAATCAACTTTATCAGAAAGGCCAAAATGCTTCACTGTACCTGCGCCTTCACCGAGGACTCCTGAACCATGAGCATCGTCCACATATGTAATCAAATCAAATTCCTCAGCAATCTGAACGATTTCTGGCAATTTTGCGATATCTCCATCCATGGAGAAAACCCCATCTGTAATGACCATGACTTTATTGTATAGTCCTGATTCAGTTGCTTCCTTTGCCTTCGCCCGCAAGTCATCCATGTCTGAATGATTGAAGCGAATTATTTTTGCTCTGGATAGGCGGCAGCCATCTATAATTGATGCATGGTTCAGTTCATCTGATAAAATCGCATCATTTTTATCCATTACCGCAGAGATTGCCGCCATATTGCACATGAATCCAGACTGGTAAGCAATGGCTGCTTCTGTTTTCTTGAATTTAGCCAGCTTTTCTTCTAGCTCGATGTGAATCTTAAGTGTGCCGTTAATTGTCCTTACAGCACCTGCTCCAACCCCATATTTACTGATCGCTTCTGTAGCTGCTTTTTTTAGTCTTTCATCTGTAGCCAGTCCCAGATAATTATTTGAAGAGAGGTTAATCAATTCTCTTCCATTGATTGTAATGACTGGTCCGTTTGGACTTTCAAGAGGGTCGATCACATTGTATAAACCCTTCCCTTTTAAATCCTCTAAGTTTTCATTTAAAAATTGTTCAAGACCTTTGCTAGACATCGTAAATCCCCTTTCTGCCGTCAAATTAGGCATGTCATTATATTGGATACAACTGTCTTTATGGGGAGGACAATAACTCTCTTCCTGTTCCCGTGATACCTCTAGTGTTCACAAGTTATACTTTAACACATTTGCATAGATTGTACATCTATGAAGGACAGAAAACGCTTCCATTTTTTAAAAGTTTTTTTAATCATTCAATTTAGTTTCCCCTCTTTGCGCAGGATATCGCAAAAACCTTCATTAATTTTAATATTTCAGGTTTATTCGAAGCGATTAGGGTATAGAAAAAGGAGCCAGTCTGCAGCCAAGCAGTTTGGCGGGGGAAGTGGGAATATCTCGGATTCGATATACATACTGATCACTCCCTCCTTCTTTCATAGAGAATAGATACCGAAAATGGGAGGCTAATAATATGAATTACCCTTTACATGTAACTTCCGAAATCGGAAGGTTAAAAACTGTAGTTCTTCACAGGCCAGGTAAAGAAGTCGAAAATTTGACGCCGAAGTACCTTGAAAGGCTCCTTTTCGATGATATCCCTTACTTACCTGCAGTCCAGAGAGAGCATGACTATTTTGCCGAAGTGCTAAAGAACCGTGGAGTAGAAGTACTTTATTTGGAAAAACTTATGGCTGAAGCGTTAAGCTCAGATGATTTGCGTCATGAGTTTATTGACCAGCTGTTGAATGAGAGCAAAAGAAATTTAAACGGCTCAAGGAAGACAGTTGAAGAATATCTTCATTCATTTTCTACAGAGGAAATGATCCGAAAAGTGATGTCTGGAGTGTTAAAATCTGAAATTCAAAATGAAAAAAAAGTTCATTTACATGAGCTTCTGGAAGACTATTATCCTTTCTTTCTTGATCCTATGCCAAACCTTTATTTCACTCGTGACCCTGCTGCGGTGATTGGCGACGGTATTTCCCTGAATAAAATGTGTGAAGGAGCAAGAAAAAGAGAATCATTATTTATGGATTTTATTATAAATCACCATCCTCGCTTTTCTGTCCATGACATTCCTCATTGGTATGATCGTGAAGAGTATTTCCCGATTGAAGGCGGGGATGAACTGGTACTCAGTCCTGAAGTCATTGCAATAGGTGTAAGCGCCAGAACATCTGCACAGGCCATCGAGAAGCTGGCAAAACGAATATTCTTCAGGAACGGGACAATCAAGAAGGTTGTTGCTGTTGAGATTCCAAAATTAAGAGCATATATGCATCTCGATACCGTCTTTACAATGGTTGACCAGGAAAAATTCACAATTCATCATGGGATTGAAGGACCGAATGGTAAAATGAAAATATATATTCTAGAAAAAAGCAAGGACCCAGAGAGATTGGAAATAAAAGAGCGCTCAAATTTAACTGAGACGTTGAAAGAAGTCCTGAATTTGCAGGAGCTTGTTTTGATTCCTTGCGGAGGCGGCCACGAAATAGCTGCGGCGCGTGAGCAATGGAACGATGGCTCAAATACTCTTGCAATCGCTCCAGGTGTTGTTGTTACCTATGATCGAAATTATGTATCGAATGATTTATTAAGGGAAAATGGGATTGAAGTAATTGAAATTCCAAGCTCCGAGTTATCAAGGGGTCGTGGAGGCCCTCGCTGCATGAGCATGCCAATCTATCGAGAAGACCTATAGGCATAAGAAAAGCAGTCCCAAAAGGTAAAGAGTTCTTTTACTTGTCACAAAAATCCAATATGTCTATTAAATTGACCATCAATTTGTATGTGGATTTGATGGTCATTTTTTATTGATATAACACGAATAATGATAAAAATAGGCTTGAAAATATGGTCCAATTTGTATAACGAAATGTAAGGCTACAGAGATTTCTGTTACCTCGTAAATCGGACTGCAAAATGGTGTGTTTTTATTTGCAAAACCACGTTTTTCTTTAGCTCTGTCATGATTCATTGATGATTTCCGTATAGGTATGAGAATGTAATAGGCGGAGAATTTCCGGCTAAATTATATAGAGGACACTTAATATCAAAGATAAGCGGAGGAATTCCGGTTAACTTCTCTAAATAAGCCAAAATTCCAATATTTGGGTCATATAATCGGAAAAACTCCGCTTATTCTTAAGGAAATATGGGTATTTCCCAATTTAAACGGAATTTTTCCGGTTATTTTTTTCTAACACAATTAAGTTTTATAACAGCACTTTGACCATAAAAAGCATGATACATTAGGTGGCCCTTTGCAATATTCTTACATAACAAAATGCCCTGCATTTTGCAGGACAGAATGTATAACAAATATAAGCAGATTTTTAAATATATTTTTATTAAAAGTGACAGGTATCCGAATCCGTTACCAAAAGGACTGCTTTTAAAATATTATTTAATTTGCAGCGAGGTAACTTTGCAATTCTTTAATCAATTGATCCGCCCCTTCACGGCTCAAAATAACCTTTCCATTGGCGAGCGACAGATTATCACTGCTGATTGTTCCTGTTATTAGACATGTTAAATCTGGCTGATATCTCTTTAGGACGATCATATCCTCATCAACAAAAATCTCCAGCGGATCATTTTCTCCAATACTCAGTTTTTTCCTTAATTCCATTGGAATAACGATCCTGCCAAGCTGGTCGGTTTTCCTGACAATTCCTGTTGCTTTCATCATTGCATCCTCTCCTATTCAATAATATATGGAATGTGGATGTCTAGTCTGTAAATCAAATCTCGCACAATCCAATTATATCAAATGGAGGCATAAATTTACATTTTGAATGTTCGTATATATTCTTTTCTCTAACTATTTTGCAAGATGGATGGTACTTGTATCATCTATGCTTTTTCTAACTCCAGGTTTGTTAACAATGATATACCGGTTTAACAAGAACACGGTCAATAAAATCAGGAGTGATAGGAAAGTAGACAGCCAAATGGTTAAATGGCTCGAAGAAGAAGTTTCCTTGAATAAAAATATTCCTCCGCCTATTTGTTGAGACACGCCGAAGAATAGCCCATAAAGGACATTCAATCCGAAATGGATACCGGTATCGACCCAAATAGAATTTGCTTTGATAAAGCTATAGGTCAAACTTAAGCCCAATGCAAATGAAAAAATAGTGTTTTGAACACTAAATCCAGCATTCCAGATATCATCGAATGTGTAAATGATTAAGGAAATTGTGAATATCACTGGGAGAGGAATCTTACCCTTCAATTGATTTATTAAATACCCCCTCACGATCATGTCGTTGATTAACGAGCCTAAACCGAATCCTATGAGAATGACAAAAATGTTGGCTGTTGCGTTTAATAAAGGAGCAAACCCAATAAATTCATATTTTCCAAGCAGGAAATATAAGCTGAACAAAACTGCCCAGAAACTAAAGCCAATGAAAAAGCCTAAAAATAGATTTCGTAACCATCCCTTGTAAAAAACAACTCCGTACAAGGCCATCCCTTCCCTATTTAGTTTACGTGCAACTATGTAGGCTAAAGGAAAAAACAGAAGCAAGTGGAAAAAACGTAAAATATCATTTTTAGGCAGTAAAGTTGGAATCAGATTAAAATACAAATTTAAGATGATGAAACCGATTAATGTAAGAAATAGTGCAGGAATTTTTTTCATTATAAGCCCCCCATTCTTTTGTAGATGTTTCTTCCAAATAAAGGTTTCATAAACCTTCAAGGAGCAAAAGGAAAAGCAATCCCAAAAAGGATTGCTTTTTAAATTAATAAGCTTTTGCCCAAAGGACCATTTTCTCAGCTTCCTTGCCGCAGCATACACATTTTTTGCTTACTTGTTCCTGTTCAAAGGGAATGCAGCGAGATGTTGCTGTCGTTTCTTCTTTTATTTTATCCTCGCATGCTCGATCACCGCACCACATGGCTTTAATGAAACCTGTCTCTTTTTCAAGGACTGTTTTAAATTCATCAAGATTCAGAGCGGCGTTTGTTTTATCCTCACGATGATTCTTAGCTTTTTCGTACAGGCTTCGCTGGATATCCTCCAGTAGTTCAGGAAGTTTTGTTTCTAAATCCTCGAACGATACGAAAATTTTCTCTCCTGTATCCCGTCTTGCCAATACTGCCTGGCCTTTTTCAATATCCTTAGGGCCTACCTCAAGCCTAACTGGAATCCCCTTCATTTCGTATTCGTTGAATTTCCATCCTGGCTTTTTATCACTTGCATCAATCCCTACACGCGCAACATTTGAAAGCTTTGATTTTAGTTCGTAGGCAAAATCGAGTACGCCTTCTTTATGCTGGGCAATTGGCACGATCATGACTTGCGTTGGGGCAGCGTTTGGAGGAATGACTAATCCCCGGTCGTCTCCATGTACCATGATCATTGCCCCTATGACCCTTGTTGTAAAACCCCATGATGTTTGCTGAACATACTGAAGCTGCCCTTCCTTATCGGTATACTGTATGCCGAACGCCTTGGCAAACCCGTCACCCAGGTGATGCGATGTGCCTGTCTGTAGTGCCTTTCCATCATGCATCAGACTTTCAATTGTATAAGTAAGCTTAGCGCCTGCGAATTTCTCTTTATCGGTTTTTTGCCCCTGGACAACTGGAATCGCCAGGATGTTTTCACAAACATCAGCGTAAACCTTCAACATTTTTACAGTTTCTTCAAGAGCTTCTTCATCTGTCGCATGGCAGGTATGTCCTTCCTGCCATAAGAATTCAAGTGTTCTCAGGAAAGGTCTTGTTGTTTTTTCCCAGCGCACGACATTTGCCCATTGGTTATAGAGTTTTGGAAGGTCTCGATAAGAATGGATAATGTTTTTGTAATGCTCGCAGAAAAGCACCTCGGAAGTTGGCCTGACAACCAGTCGCTCTGCAAGCTCTTCTGATCCTCCATGGGTTACCCATGCAACTTCTGGTGCGAATCCTTCAATATGATCCTTTTCTTTTTGCAATAAGCTCTCAGGAATGAAAAGTGGCATGTAGACATTTTCGTGTCCTGTTTCTTTAATACGGAAGTCAAGTTCATTTTTGATATTTTCCCAAAGAGAATATCCATATGGACGGATAATCATGGAACCCCTTACGCTTGAGTAGTCAATTAAGTCTGCCTTCGTCACAACATCCGTATACCATTGAGCAAAATCTTCATCCATAGACGTAATTTCTTTAACAAATTCTTTAGCCATGTCTGCACCCCGTCTTTAATATTCTTAAATATTGTTGAAAACTTCTCGAAATAACGCTGCTCTGTTTCAAAGGAACACAAAAAGGCCTTGATCCCAAAAGGGGCCAAGGCCTGGCGGTACCACCCTAAATCATAAAGCGCTGCTTTATCTCGAAATGATAACGGAATAATCCGCCGTGATCTTCAATGTATCCGATCCGGAACTCAGAGGCAGGTTCAATTGGCGGCCAATAGGAGCTTTTCAGCATTCAGCTCCCTCTCTGGAAATGGCTTCAGTACAATTTACTGATCCTCGTCAACGTTACTATTTTTTGATGATTATATATAGAAAATAAATCGATGTCAATTTTTATTTGAAAAATCATATTTTTTGCTTAAGTAAATCTTTTCAGCAATGTAGCTTGCACCCAATCCAATTATGAATGGCAATAATGATCTGGACTCTGAAGTGAAACCTTCAGCTGTCTGATTGTGCTGATGATGAAAGATAAGGAGTGTGATTTGGAAGGTATATCCAATTAAGTATAGTAGACCTGTAACGAATACAAAGGTGCCAAAAACGATGGCAAATCGATTTAACTTCATGAAATCATCCAATCTTTGATATGTAATAATCTTCCTTTCATATTAATTGAAATTTCCGAAGATTTCAAACGCAAAAGAGACTAAATCCTCTTGGATTTAGTCTCTTTTCCTTATTTATGATGAAATGGACATTTACCTTCCATCGGTTTGCTGTCATCGCCAATAAAATACATCTTCCATTCTCTGTGTTCGGGATCGCCATAGTGACTCACGTTCGGGTGCTTCGGCAGGTTATCCCATTTTTCCACTCGCTCCCTTACCTTTTCGCGGGACATGATTCCGCCTTTTGAAGTCCCTTCAAGACCATTGAAAATTCGACGAGGCTGAAAACCTAGTACAAGACTATTGCCAAGGTCTCGGGTTTTTCGCTGTTTGTAAGCAGGAGCGTTGCCAAATGCAAAGAAAGGTTCTCCTGCGAATGAAAATGCCCACAGATGATGGTCTGGGTCCGTAGGATAATCAGCAGGCCAAGGCTTTGTATCTTTTTCATGTAAGAATTGAAGGACATTCCAGAAATACTCGCGGTAATATTCAATCGTTTTTTCTTCTAGTTCAGGCTCGACGAATACAAACAATCCATGCCGAATCAAAGGCTTGTTATCATCAAAAAGGGCGATAAACTCCTCAATGGCACCAGGCAATTCATTCCAGTTTTCCTTGCTGATATATGAATAGCGAAGTTCCCCTTTTTTCTCTGCTGACATACCGAAATAGCATGGGAACTCTCTATTGGTAACAACCTCATGAAAATTCTTATATTCCTTCATTACCCATTCCGGAACAAGTTCAGGATTGACCATATCTTCTTTTGTGAATAAATAGCTGTTTTTGACTTTCATGAAAAACACCTCAAATCAGTTAGTTAGTAACTAAATACCCTTTCAGGCTTTTACTAAACGGAAGAGTTAAGATAAAGGAACGGAAGACAAATGGTTTAGTAGGTGTTATTTTCCTTCATGTACAACTGTAATCGTGTACAGCCTGTAACTATAATGGGTTTTAAATAAAGATCCATGAAGTTTCCGCCACATGTACACAAGGTGTTCTATATCCACCTCTTTATAAAAAGCTAGTCTAAAGACAGAGATTTTAGTATGATTAAGAAATGTGATTGTTAAATTAATGCCATTAAAAATAGATTGAAGCGAGGACTTTATTATGAGTTTACTGAATGTAGAAAATTTGAGTCACACTTTTGGGGATCGTACCCTTTTTAAAGATGTTTCTTTCCGCCTTTTAGCTGAGGATCATGTAGGTTTAGTTGGTGCAAATGGCGTCGGTAAATCAACATTAATGAATATTATCACCGGCCAGTTAATCCATGATTCTGGGAAAGTTGAATGGACACCAGGTGTGGAATACGGATACTTAGACCAGCATACTGTACTGACTACGGGAAAGTCGATCCGAGACGTATTGCGGGATGCGTTCCTTCCTCTATTTAAAAAAGAAGAAGAATTGAATGAAGTGACTGGCAAGATGGCAGACGCATCCCCAGAGGAACTCGAAGTGTTGCTCGAACAAATGGCTGAAATCCAGGACGCATTGGACGCAGGCGGTTTCTATTCCCTTGATATTGAAGTTGAGGAAGCAGCCCGCGGTCTTGGTTTAGATGCAATTGGAATCGACCGTGATGTCTCTGCGTTAAGTGGCGGGCAACGTACGAAAGTTCTGCTTGCCAAGCTATTGCTGGAGAAACCAAAGGTCCTTTTGTTGGATGAGCCGACAAACTACCTAGATGTGGAACACATCAATTGGCTAACAAGATACCTAAAAGAATACCCATATGCTTTCATTCTGATTTCACATGATACTGAATTCATGAACCAGGTATCCAATGTTATATTCCAGCTTGAATTTTCAAAGCTGACACGCTATACCGCAACGTATGAAAAATTCCTTGAACTTGCTGAAATCAATAAGAATCAACATATAAATGCTTATGAGAAGCAGCAGGAATTCATTAAGAAACAAGAAGATTTCATCGCGAAAAACAAAGCGCGTTATTCCACTACCGGCCGTGCGAAGAGCCGTCAGAAGCAGCTTGAGCGGCTGGAGCGAATTGACCGTCCAGAAACAGCCCTTAAGCCTACTTTCGACTTTAAAGAATCACGGGCAAGCAGCCGTTATGTTTTTGAAGGCAAGGACTTTGAAATCGGTTATACACACCCGCTTATGCCAAAATTGTCAGTAACAATTGAACGCGGCGAAAAAATTGCGATTGTCGGCATGAATGGTGTTGGTAAATCAACATTATTAAAAACAATGCTTGGAAAAATACCTGCACTAAGCGGGAAAATCGAGCGTGGAGACTTCCTGTTCCCATCATACTTTGAGCAGGAAGTAAAAGCGGCAAACATCACCCCTATCGATGATCTGTGGAGTGAGTTCCCTAGCCTGGATCAGCACCAGGTACGCGCCGCACTTGCACGCAGTGGTCTGAAAAATGAACATATATCACGTCCGCTTAATCAGCTTAGCGGTGGAGAACAAGCTAAGGTCCGTTTGACAAAGCTCCTTATGCATGAAAGCAACTGGCTGTTGTTTGACGAGCCTACAAACCACCTTGATATTACGGCAAAAGCAGAATTAAAGCGTGCATTACAAGCCTATAAAGGTACGATTGTCCTTGTAAGCCACGAACCTGATTTCTATGAAGATTGGGTAACGAAGGTTTGGAATGTAGAGGAATGGGCTGGAAAATCCGAATTATAGATATTGTTTAAGCCTGCTGGTTTTGCCAGCAGGTTTTATTATTACCTGCTGGATTTGATAATTGATTGATTAAATTGGCGCTCACTAATTAAAAATATGGGAATTCGTTTACCTGCCGGGATCTTAAGTTCCTCTTTTCCCAAATCAAATAGCGTTTAAAAGCCTAATTTTCAAACCGGGGTATTTAATGGTTACATAGGGATTTATTTGTATAACGGATCGATTATTTAACTCTTCAAACAGAATTTTAATAAAAAGTATTGAGTTATTCCATCGTTATTGATAAATTTTATAGAGCCTATAAAATTTGTTTATGGAAAGGTGATTTTCTAATGAAAAAAATAATAATGTTAGTAAGTTTAATGGTCATTTTCGCCTTGTCTGGTTGTTCAGGTAATGATGCCGAAAATACTCAAACTAAGAAAGAATCTGAAACCATTAAAATTGGTGCGATTCCGGATCAGAATGCCGCTGACCTGAACAGAAGCATGGAAGACTTTGCGAAAGATTTAGGTAAAAAAACGGGATTAAACGTGGAATACGTTCCTTCTGTCGATTATTCCGCACTTGTGACTGCTTTTGAACGAGGTGAAATCCAGCTGGCATGGTTTGGCGGACTTACAGGTGTGCAGGCTAGAAGTCTAGTCCCCGAAGCTGAAGCATTTGCCCAAAGACCGATTGATGAAAAATTCAAATCAGTATTTATTGCCCAAAACGACCTCGATATTGATAGTCTCGAGGATTTAAAGGGGAAATCCTTTACATTTGGCAGCGAGAGTTCTACTTCAGGCCACTTGATGCCTCGTTATTTCATGATGGAAGCGGGAATTAATCCCGATAAGGATCTTGATGGTGCTCCAAATTACTCTGGATCACATGATAAAACTTACAAGCTTGTTGAATCAGGAGCATTCCAGACTGGCGCTTTGAACATCTCAGTTTGGGAAGCTGCAGTAAAAGAAGGCAAGGTTGATGAATCAAAGGTAAAGGTATTCTATACAACACCTGAATATTTGGATTATAACTGGACTATCAATAAGGTTGATAAGGAAACGAAAGAGAAAATAAAAGATGCCATTCTTTCAATGAAGGCTGAAGATAATGAGATTATGGAGCTTTTGCAGACTGATAAATTCATAGAGACGAACAATGAGAACTATAAAGCGATTGAAAAAGTCGCGAAGGAACTAAAGATCATCAAGTAGGTGGAACTAATGGCTTTAGAAAAGGAAATTATTAACCTAAACCAAATATCAAAACATTATGAGCGGAAGATAGCCTTATCTTCCCTTTCTTTTACCGTAAAAAAAGGTGAATTAATTGCTCTGATTGGTCCGAGTGGCGCGGGGAAAACGACTCTGCTGAATATATTAGCGTCTATTTTGGTTCCGGATCGGGGTACGGTCAATATTGATGGCCGGCCATTATCAGAGTTAGCTGACCAAAAGAAAAGAGCAAAAAAAATCGGTATTATCCGCCAGCAGTTTGACCTTGTTGGTGAGCTTCCGGTAATCCATAATGTGTTGGCTGGACGCCTTGGTGATTGGGGAGTTGTTAAGTCGCTCCTCTCCCTTCTTATTCCTCAGGAAAAGGAGTATGCAGTCAATGCTTTGGAGCGTGTTGGTCTTGCGGAAAAATTGTATGAACGTACCTCTACACTTTCCGGAGGTGAACAGCAGAGAGTAGCCCTAGCACGTCTCCTCGTCCAAAATCCTGAAATCATTCTCGCAGATGAGCCCGTTGCTTCACTTGATCCTGCGCGTGCTGAAGATATCCTTGAACTTTTAGTTGAAATTGCACTAGAGGAAAAACAGACTCTGATTGCCAGTTTGCATTCAGTAGAATACGCTAAAAAATATTTTGATAGACTGATTGCCTTGAAGAATGGCGAGGTTTTCTTTGATCTCCCCGCTGCTTCAGTTTCTGATGATCACATCGCAAGCTTGTATAAATTGAAGGAGCGATCTTGATATGGAGAAGAGCTGGTTATCATTCGATCTCCATAAGCGCAAGATTCTCTCTCTGATCCTGTTTCTATTATTTTTCTGGAGTTTGTTTTCTGTGGAGTGGAATTTTGATTTAATTCATACCGGAGGGCTGAAAACAGCAGGACAAATGATTGAAGCACTCTTTCACCCTGACTTATCAAGTGACATATTGCTGCTTGCGGTTGAATCAAGCTGGACTACTCTTTCTTACGCTGCAGCAGGCATGAGCTTAGCATTGATCATTGCGTTTTTGTATGGCATCCCCGCTTCAGGAGTTTTGATTAAGAGAACAAAGACTAAAAAGGTTATGAAAGCTTTTTTTAGAGGGCAATTAGGATTTATGAGGGCAATACATGAACTAGTCTGGGCATGGCTTTTTGTCGCCTCAATCGGCCTGTCACCATTTGCGGCAATTTTTGCATTGGCCATACCTTATGGTGGCATACTGGGCAGGATTTTTGCTGAAATGCTGGAAGATGTTCCTCAAGAACCAATTACAGCACTCGAGGCAACTGGTGCGTCGCGCCTTCAAATTCTATGGTATGGATATCTGCCGATGGCCAGAGCGAGTATTACAAGCTATGCCATGTACAGATTTGAATGTGCGGTTCGTTCATCCGCTATCATGAGCTTTGTTGGCATCGGCGGACTCGGATACCAAATTCAGCTTAGTTTAGATGACCTTCACTACAATGAAGTTTGGACTTTCATGTTCTTTTTAATTTCCCTGGTGATCATTATTGATGCCTGGAGCAATCAATTAAGAAAGAGGCTGGTACAATGAAGGTTCGGAAAAAACGAAAAATCACTTTTGTTACTGCCTCTGTCTATGCTTTGCTTCTGCTTGGTGCTGGATCCTGGGTTTCAATTTTCATCTTTGAAAAAGCGAGTCTTTCCACTCTTTTTTCTCAACAAAACTTAATGTATTCAAGTAAATTTTTCAAAGGACTTTTCGGTATTGGAGAAGAGAGTCCTGCATTTTTAAACCTGGACAGCTGGAAAACGGCAATTGATCTTACTTTCGATACATTGAAAATGAGTGTAATGGCTACCGGCTTTGCGACAATGGCTGCACTTCTAACAGTGGTCCCGGCAGCCAGAAATGTCGCGAATGGTTCAATTACCCTGGCGAAAAAATGGCATGGCTGGATTTCGTTTGGTATTATTCGAAGTATATATATATTTTCCCGTGCTGTACCTGAGCTTGTATGGGCCATGATGATCATCTTTATTTTCAAGCCGGGAATACTGCCAGGTGCTATTGCCCTTGCTCTTCATAATTTCGGCATTCTCGGCAAGCTTTGTGCAGAGGTGATTGAAGACCTCGATTCACGGCCAGTCCGGAACTTGGCTTCCAGTGGCGCTGGACGTGTGCAAATATTGCTTTACGGTGTATTGCCAGCCGCACTTCCCCGCTTTTTGACATATATCCTGTACCGCTGGGAAGTGATTATGCGCACAACGATTGTTGTTGGTTTTGTTGGTGCCGGCGGGCTTGGACGGCAATTCAAGCTTAGCATGAGTTTTTTTCATTACACCGATCTCACTTTATTACTGTTATGTTATTTAATCCTTGTTTTCGCTGCAGATTATATATCTGAAAAAGCGCGATTCTTCATAAAATGAAACGAATCCGGCCAATGCATTGGCCGGATTCGTTTTATAATATATCGATATTTTCCAATCCGTTTTCCAGGAAGTATTTTTCATAACGTGCCTTCAGCTGAAAGAGTCTATTGATTTTTTCCTCGATCGGCGCATCGATATTGATTTCGCGCTTCAGGTCTATCGTTGCTAACTTATGAGTCAATTGATCCCAGAAAACATCCTCCTCATACTCATCAATAATAGCTTCCACACTTTCCTTCAAGGCTTCTGAAAGATAGTAATATTCTTCCGTTTTATCATAGTAAATTTGGTCACCTGCTTCAAAATCATCGGCTAATGAAAAAATGTACTGTTCAAGTTCTTCTGCCCTGCTGACCAGAGTATGGTCGGCTTCTGTGAGTCCGATCGGCCAATTGCCGAGCTGCAGCAATTTGACAAGGGTTAAATATTGTTCTTTTGAAAGGTCAATCTTCATTGTAACCTCCTCCTTCATATGCTTGTTTCATGTATATGACAGTACAGGACAGGATTTTCCTAAACAAAAATAAAAACGGCAAACCATGTTTTAATGGTTTGCCGGGTAATCATTTATTTCAATTTCCAATTCGAATTGCTTCCCCAATTAGCTGAATATCTTTATATATTTCAATTTTTAGCTTCTCATCCTCACATTGTGAGTACTCATCAAACAAACGCCCTAGTTCTTTTATAAATATTAGATGCTCTTCGACTGCAACCATACAGAGACCCCTTTACACAGAAGATGACCAGTGGCTATATGCTGTTAATTCTATTTTCTGTTGACCAGAATATTTACCCGTTAATTAAAAATTAAAACTTGAATCTTTTTAATATGTTTATTGTCGGCCTGGACATCTTATGACAACATTGCGACTTTTGTTTATAGTTGCGAACTTTGTGGGAAGTAATAAGGAAGTACATACATAATCAGGGGGAATAGGAATGTGGGTTCAAAAACCATTTTTTAAATATGCATCAGGAATCATTTTAGTTCTTCTTATTATCTTTTTATTTGGAAAGATCGATTATTTTGTCTGGCCGCTGCAGAATTTCATCATTGCGATCTTCTTTCCGGTTCTTATTTCAGGATTAATCTATTATATTTTGAGAAAGCCTGTTAGATGGCTTGATCAATACATGCCAAAGGTGATCAGTATTCTTATCGTCTTTGCTGTATTTATTGGGATTTTCGCAACTTTTTTCTATTTCGCTGGATCGCTGGTTGGTGAGCAAGTCAGCAATCTCACTGAAAATTTTCCTCAAAGAATAGAAGAAGTCACTAAGGAATCGGAAAAAGTAATGAAAGAAAATAAGTTTGAAATGCTAGATGCAAGTGAGGTAAAGCAAAAAGCACTCACTTATTTAAGTAAAGTATCAAATAATCTTGGTGAAAATGTCATGTCGATTATTTCATTACTCACCAGTGTAGCGACTGTTTTAGTCGTAGTTCCTTTCCTTGTATTTTTCTTTTTGAAGGATGAGGAAAAATTAAGGCCATATATTATAAAACTGATTCCGAATGAGCATGAACAGGAAGGTAATAAAATTCTTAAGGATATTGATAAAACACTTTTTACTTATGTAACCGGACAGTTTATTATCGCGCTTGTTGATGGAACTCTAATGTACATTGGATATAAAATAATCGGCCTGGACTACGCCCTGCTCCTAGCGATTTTTACCATGTTTTTAACTGTTGTACCATTTCTTGGTCCAATCATTGGTGTGTTGCCTGCTCTGCTTGTGGCCCTGGCAACAAGTCCGATGATGATGTTCAATGTCCTGGTCGTACTACTTGTGGTGCAGCAACTCGAAGGCAATTTTGTTACCCCGCAGGTAATGGGTAAAAAGTTAAATATCCATCCAATAACGGTTATCCTCTTATTGATTGCGGCAGGATCAATATATGGTTTCATAGGCATCCTTATCGCCATCCCGCTATATTCAGTCATTAAGATCATCATTAAGGATGTATGGAAATTTTACAGGCTTCGCCAAAAGAAAAATTTTATCAATCCAGAGGTTTAATAAATGAGATCTAAACCATAGTGATAAAAAAGCAGAAAGCATCGGTCTTTAGCCGATGCTTTCTGCTTTTCTATTGGACAGGGCCGTTTCCTCCTTGGTCTATAAAAGAGGATTCATTTCTTGCCAAGTCTTGTTCAATCCGGTGGTTTTCTGAATCTAGTTTAGGGTCACCCATCCCCTTCTTTTTATCATAATAAATAACAATCGGCACTAAAACAATCAGCGGAGAAATAAGGATTAACCAAATCATATTAAAGCCTCCTTGACACATGTTATTCACTACATTTATGTTAGCATGAATAATTAGATAAATGTGGAAATAAATGATACTAATTATGTGGAAAGAGCCTTAAGTAAGAAAAAAACCGGCTCCATTTTTAGAGCCGGTTCCATAATTTAATTGTTTATATATCGCTCGTATACAAACCCGAAATCTTTGACATTGTATTTTTTTCGGGAATTCATCAGCCAATTAAAGGCCATTTCATTCAAATCTCTGAAATCATTGACGACGCTCTCTTCTTTTGTTGCAATTCTGCTTAATGTAGTCGCCGCAAGGTTCAAGCTTTGCTGGGCATATTCCATAGAAAATTCATTTTCTTTGGTAATTTCGGCAATCCGGATCAAAGCTTTATATAAATCCTTCAGTTCTTCTATGTGTTTTTTATGTACATCGATTGAGAATGCAGTGGAACCGATGACGAATTTTATCTCAACATCAAGGTCAACAGTGCCTGCTGTTTCAAGATGGACATTCGTAATTTTGTGTTCACTGAAACTATAGCGGTGCAATGTTCGCTTTTTGCTCATAGCGCTTGTCCCATCTAAGTGGATCAATGCTTTATTTGTAAAGCAATATTCATCTGTTTTCGATTTAATCAAGAAGTAGATTTTTTCGTTATCCTCATGCATTACATAATCATCAGCATCGACTTTATCATAATCTGCTGGGTTAATTACACTTCCGACATCACTTAAGCCTAATACATCTGAAGCAACTCTCTTAAACATTTACCCACCTCTTCTTTAAGAAATATTCATTTTCATTTTAACATAAACTGGCAAAAAGAGGTGGAGAGACTATCAAGTTTCCAATATAGTTTTAAGAAAGCAACTTGTTATCTTTTTGCATTCTTAATTCTGAGTCAATCATGCCGTCGAGCCTAATAATACTCTCTCTTGCCCGTTCATGGCTGATTTTTCTGTAGTGGTGGTTTCCGCCTTCTTCTTCGTCTTTTTCATCAGCCCATTTTACGACTTGCTGGAGTGGTGTGCGGATGATATCATTTGATGGCAAAAAGGAGTCAGTATGGAAAAGAATTGCAAGTGAAGTGGCTTTCGCCTGCACGGGGTTTTCGCCGAGACGGATTAAGAGTTTGTGAGCCCTCTCTGCTCCCTTAATTGGATGGATATCGTTTTTTCTATATAATTCGTAGTCCCATTTCCCATTTCTATACCAGGTAAAATGCCCGATATCATGCAAAAACCCTGCTTTAGCAGCGATATCAACATCTACCTTATGTTCTTTCGCAAGATGGAAAGCATGATATGCCACGGCAATAGCATGCGCCATACCTGAGCGCTTTACATATTTTTGTGCAATATGGTGTTCGAATATATTCAGTAGTGTTACATCCCTCATTTCATTACCTCCTTAGCTGATGTGATACCCATATTTTAAAAAATAGTAACAGAAATCCAGAAGAAATGCAGCTGTTAGTTACTATACTGGCAACGAGAATGGCAACCATGTCTTATCTAACATTCCCAAAATTCATTTCCCATTACTATACATTATATAAAAAAAACTGGTAATGGATTGGATGCCTCTTCCCTTACCAGCCTTAATATATGTTAATTCCAAGATTTAAATTTCGAGCTGAATTTCTCTCTTAAGGTGATGATGAATGTTTTTTCTCCTTTAGCTCCCTTTTGCTTGTTCCATTCATTGAAACTCGCAACGGCGATTAAAATGGAGCCGCCGATGAGCAGATATCCCCACCAAGGAAGATTTCCCCAAAACGGCCTGGTTTGGAGGATGACATTCAGGAGCAATACTCCTGCACCAACAAAGAAATATGCTTTTACTCTCAGCCACATCCCTGCCAGCATTGAGATTAAAGATAAGGATCCAAGGATTAAGGCGTCATATATGGTATTACTCATCAAGCCGTCTCTGATAAGAACCAGTGAAACAATGATCAGTGTGGCCCATTCGATATGGCCAGTTATATTCTCCCATTTCCCTTGAGCGACAAACCGTAAGAAGATCACAAGCGCAATAAATGGCAGGACATATACTTCCCAAAGCCATAAAGCAGGGATATTTAACTGTTCAACGGAGGCATAATATGGAACCAGCAGATATGCCCCAGAAATAAAGGTGAAGCCTATTTCCCAATCGCTGTGAACTCTTTTTCGCTGATGCCAGAAAGCTCCGGACATAAGCAGGCCATGAACAATTTGAGCCCAAAATGCTTCAGCTTTAAATAACGAAATTGAGACAATGAAGAAAAACGAAACAATTGTATAAGAATCTAGTTTACCAAGTCCAAAAACACCGCCTTTTTCCCATAAGCTTGAATACAATATTTTTCCTGCAATCAGCAGTATTAAACCAAAAGCAGCAAGAAAAGCGATGTCAAACGTTACATGAATCCTTGATTGGTAAATCATTTGAATTGATGCATAAAAAATCATCAGCAGCGGCAGAAGATTAAGCAAATCCCATTTTACCCGATGGAGCAAGAATAATGTTCCGACAGCATACAGAACGGTCAATCCAAAAAGCATCCAGTTGTAAGGATAAGTAACAATGAAGCTGGCAATGCCAAGAAGTGAAAAAGGAACAAGATAAAATACGGTTCTTTGCTTGAATGCTTCTTTTGCGATAAACCAGAAAACTCCGATTAAGATACTTGTTGACAAAAATGCATAATAGCCTGAATCTTCACCTGTAAAATAGATGATTCCTGTTTTTATGGATAAAAATAACGTCGTGAAGGCACCATACAATATGGCTTTCACTTTCCACTCCTGCTTAACAAACAACAAACTGGCTATATAGACGCCGGTAGCCATCAAATAACTCCATACAGCATCTTGCCCATACATTACATAAGAAAGTATCAAGGAAGGCGCAAGGTAGACATGAGCTACCCAGGAAATGCCGGTTGCAAGAACCTTTTCTTTTTGGAAAAGCACTGCTGCTGCTCCTAGAAGCAGCCATCCTCCTCCCAGGAAGAGCAAAGTTTCTGCAGAGTAACTGAAATCATACAATTCCTCGTTAATAGAATTCAAGGTAATGATGTACCAAGCAAGGCCTATAATACCAGTCAGATAGGAAATAATAACATCCTTTGTTGTTTTAAAGAGGATGATTGACATAACGAGGCCGCCAAGCCATAGCAGCGATTCACCCAGGACACTGGAGATCGGTGCTGTAAATGTGAAAAATAAAGCTGCAGCATAAAAACAATGTGAACTGAAGAATGTACTTTCAGCCAACTTAAATTCGTTGAGATTCTTGAATATATAGCTGCTTGCTAACAGCAGCATCCCTGCTATTGCAAAATTTCCTGGCATTCCTGAAAATTCATCATAAATGCTGGAATGTGATCTGATTTCTTCACAAAATGCAGCGACTGATAGACCAACAGAGATGGGTACTGCCCATTGCGCAAATAAAGGTAAAAAAGATCTGCTTTCAATTTTGATCATCAAGTAAAATAGGATACCCGTTAAGAAAAACATTAATCCGAGTTCCTGCCAATGCAACATGGCGAAGGCAACCAAAATCATGAATAACATGATGACCATCCCGACATCTCTGGAGCTGTTGTGGATGATCCTCAGTTTTTCAACCTTAAGCTTCCATCCGAAAACTGTAAATAAAATGAATCCAATTAAGAAGATCGGAAGGATTAAAGATTCGAATTGAACCCAGTTATGCAGCTTCATAACCGCTTCAAACAAAGCTGATGCCAAGAAGATTGGGCTAAGGTAGCGGAAAATAATGTTTTTATGAGTGTTCGCTAAGTAAATAAAATTAACCGCGATGAATATATATGCCACAAAAAGAGTGAAAGATGGATTTTGCGAACGCTGCAGCATCCCTTCTACGGTAATCATGATAAAAGCGAGCCCGGATACAATTGCGCTTGTTAGCTGAAAAATCTTCTTCAAACCGAATTGCTCTTTTAAGACTTTAGGAAGCAGCAAGAAAACGAATCCAAGAAGCGCATAGCCAATGACGCTGACTTCTGGAAAACTCCAATTTTCTAAAATTTGATAAGCTCCAAAAACGAGCATCGCGCTGAAAACAAAATGGTATTCTTTGCGGCCATTCACAAAAATCATCGAAAGATAAATGGCAGCAGTCATTATTAAATTGAATCCATAAAAAAGTTGATTTTCAAAGAAAATAAGCATTAATAATGTAGATAAGATCAGGTTAGCCTGTGAATAGAAAGCAAGCTCCTTGGTAAAAAGGGTATACATTTCTTTCTTTTTCAGATAATGATATCCAGTAATCAGCAGTGAGTTGTATATCATTAATCCTAGATAGAAACCATCTGCATCAAGTCCAATTGCTCTTAAAAAATAGGCCGCGGAGGCAGTTGATGCGATGAAAGCAAACCACACAAACAACCTTGATGATAATTTTTCAGCCAGTAGAATGTAAACAGGAATCAGGACGGAACTGCTTATAAATCCTAAAATGAATCTTCCTTCTCCTTTGAAGCTAAGAGTAGATCCAAGCAGCTCGAACCAGCCGAGCGATAAGGTGAAAATCGGCAAAAATAAGCTTCCTAACACGACAAATGCAAAGGCAGTCTTTTCAATCTTTAAAATTCGATAACTGACAAAAGCGATCCCGTAAAACAGAGCAGACACAAGTGCGATCGATCCGGCTTTCATCCAAGGAGTCATGGTTTCCCAGTTGCTCGTTGCGACAAACAAGCCGCCGATCAACAGCATAATGACTCCTATATTCAGCGACCATGAAATATTTCGTTCTCGTATTTCTTCAGATGTTTTCTTCGGTTTTACTTTCACAGGCATTTTTGTTATTTGTACCTTCATTTCTTTTTCAGAAACAGGCTGTACAATAGCTGTATTGGCTGATTGTTCTTTTACTGCCGACTCTTTTTCCTGCTGTTCGTGGGCAAGTATGAAAGAAAAATATTCATTGTGCGCTTCAGACACTTTTTTGTATTCCTCTTTTGTTACATATCCCATTTCTTTTAAGTTGTAGAGTTCATTGCGAAATATCCGCCGCCGTTCTTCTTTAGGAATGAATTCCATCTTAATCCTCCTGTTCTCCTGAAATCCATTTTTAACCGTTTAGTGTAATTTTACACATTTTATTAAAAATTTCAATATATATCTATGTTATATCTCAATAGACTTTTCGACATATTTCTATTTTCATCGTGGGTTTTCACCATTATAATGTAATACAT
>NZ_JBALQL010000012.1:0-54498 GCF_036964885.1 Bacillus sp. JJ1122
TAGGAGCCGCAGCTAGACAAGCGTCTCGAGGGGCTAGGCACTGGAGCTGGACAATTCTCGAAATGAATTTTATACTTTCTTTTCCGTAAAAAAACCCACCCAAATTTGGGCGGGAATCTCTTAATTATATTTTGGCTAAAAAGTCTTCCATAGCCTTTACAAGCCCGGCAGGCTTTTCATACATGCTCATATGGCCAGCGCCTTTAATCAAAACCTGTTGAATGTTAGGTTTGTTAATTGTAAACGTCTTTTCAGGAGGAATGATTTGATCCTGTTCACCCGCCACTAAAAGAACAGGTACTTCTGAACCTTCAAGTACATCATTTCGGTCTGGCCTGTCCCTCATAGCCAGTAATGCGCTTACAACGCCCTTAATTGATGTAGACATTCCAATTTTTACAGTAGTTTTAATATCTTGTGCATTTACCTCTGAATTAGCTGGTGAGAAAAGTTTTTGAGAGAGTCCATGGATGAACGAATCCATCCCTGCTTCAAGCACTTTCTTAGCATTGGTTTCTCTGCCTGCCTTAGCTTCATCTGAATCCGGATTGGCGGTGGAATGAATTAACGAAAAACCATTCAAATATTGCGGATATCGCTCAGCAAATGCAAGAGTGATATATCCTCCAAGTGAGTGGCCGAACATGGTTACATCCTCTAGTCTTAATTTATCAAGCAACTCCTTTATCAATCCTGCCATATCTTCAATTGAATATTTTTCAAATCCCATTGTAGAGTCTCCATGTCCGGGTAGATCTATGGCAATAACTCGATAATTTTCAGATAGATCAAGCAGCACCTTTCCCCAATATAACTTGCTTCCTGCAAACCCGTGAATTAACAAGATTGTTTTTCCTTCCCCTTTATCAAAATAAGATACTGCTGTATTCCCAACTACTGTTTTTATGGATTCCATATCTTTGCTCCTATCCTTTTGTTATATCTTTTTTATTCCCTTGTACGAATTTATTAATCTCTCTGCAGCTCCCATTTTGCAGAAAATTCCGTTTGCACAGGTAGAAAGGCTGATATTACCACACCTCAGCCTCCTGTTTCTCTGTTACAATTTTAAAGTTGAATAATCTCAGGGGGACTCTGATATGAAAAAACGCATCCTGCTCCTAATGATCGTATTGCTTACCTTCGGTGGAGGTTTTATAACTGGAGTACTGTATTCCAGCAAAAAATCTACGGCTGAAGATGTACTTTATACTAGTGGAAATACTCCTCAATCAGTTAAAAACCTTGAACTCAAAGCTGCTCCACAGGCAAAAACACATAATCCAAAGGTGCTGATTGGCTATGTTCAGGATTTTCGCAATCCGGATGAGATCGACTATAAGAACCTGACGCATGTGATTTTTTCATTTGGCCATCCAACAGCCGATGGCAAACTCCTGTTAAACGGTGACCAAGCTCTGAAAAATTTACGGGCAATTATTTCCAATGCAAAACAGCATGATACTAAAGTTATTTTAGCAATAGGCGGCTGGTACCATATAAAAGGCGGCGAATCCTATGATTACTTTAAAACTGCTATTTCCAACGAGAATTCCAGAAAAAAGCTAGTCAATGAGCTTGTTAGCTTGGCAGATCGAGAAAATCTCGATGGAATAGATATTGACTTTGAACATCCACGCTCAAACGATGATGCTCGATTCTTAGCTGCATTTTCAAAAGAACTAAGTTCCTTGCTTCATCCGAAAGGCAAAGAGCTATCCATAGCAGTAAACGCTAAGGTTCATAGCGTGACGGGCACCGAAATTCATTCTGTCGTGTTCGACCCAGAGATGTTCCAGTATTTCGACCATGTCAATTTAATGGCATATGACGGCCAGTGGGATGGCGCGTACAATGCCGCTAATTTATCTCCTTACTCTTATTCTGCTAATATTGTTTCATATTGGTCGAATCTTTTTGATCGACACGGTTTTTCGAGGGAAAAGCTTGTGCTAGGTGTTCCTCTTTATGCGCAGCCTGAGGATCCCGCTATAAAACAGGTTTCCTATGAAGCTCTTATCAATAATAATCCTGCAAATGTTAATAAAGACAAAGTAAGTTTGAATGGTACTATCTATCATTATAATGGGCATTCAACACTACAGAAGAAAACAAAATTAGCGCTGGACCAGAAGCTTGGCGGAATGATGGTGTGGGAAGCTGGCCTCGATGCTCGAGGGCCTAATAGTGCGACTTCCATGATTGCTAACGTATTAGACAATAAAGATGACACACGATTCTATACAAAAAAATAACTCAACGAAGCCATTTTGGCTTCTTTTTTTTGCCTTCATCAAACATGGACACAGATTTGTACAGCTCGAATAAATTAGCAGTAAAGAATATTAGGTGGTGCAAACTGCATGAAATTACCGACTATTTTAGGCGGACCTATTTTACGAAGGACTGATCCTTCCTGTATATATATTTGGATCGCATTAAGCCGGAAGCTGGAAATCGGCGCTGAATTGTTTCACATCCTTGAATCAGAGACCACTGAAAATGTTCAATATCTTCCATTGGATATCGGATTTGAAATTAAGACAATCAAGGCTGGAGAACAGCTATATGTATCACTTATAAAAATAATGCCTAAGGACAAAGCTTTTCCTCCATACACACTACTCGGCTATAATCTGTTATTTAAACGCGGAGTTCTTCATCGTGACTTAGGTAGCTTTGATTTACTAACACCTGGACATACGGATGCAATTGTATATGGCAATCTCAAGTATCCCACTTTCTATATAGACCAAAAGCATGAACCAACCAGGATTCTATATGGGTCATGCCGGAAACCGCATGGTAATGGAAATGATGCATTTTCAGCTGCTGATCTATTGTTGCACGAGCAGTATCAAGATTTATCTGAACGCCCTAGTACCTTATTTTTAATGGGTGACCAGATTTATGCCGATGATGTGGCAGACCCGCTCTCTCATATTTTAGCTGCTGTCGGCCAAGAATTGTCAGAAAACCAGGGAACTTCTCTTCTGAAAGGATCCTTGATAGATGATTCACTCTCTCCACGACTGAACAAAATAAATGGCCGTCAATATCTGATTGAACATCTGGCTAAATTCACGACTAAAAATGGAGATAATCATTTAATCTGTTTCAATGAATATGCCGCAATGTATTTAATGGTATGGAACCCTGAACTCTGGCATTATGTACAGGAAAATGAACTGCTTCTGCCTTTTCAGCAAATTCTCGATCGCGGCATGCTGCATCTTAAATTTGATTATGACAAGAAAATACAAAAGAAAGAGATCAAAAAACTTAAAGCGCGATATGAAGAGCAGCTTGATCGTCTTAGAAATTTTATTCCATCTGTTTCTGCCGCCAGAAGGGTTATGGCGAACACACCAACATATATGATCTTTGATGATCACGACATAACAGACGATTGGAATATATCACCAGATTGGACTGAATCCGTCAGCCATTCACCTTTAGGTCAGCATATCGTAACAAATGGATTGGCTGCCTACTGGCTTTTTCAGGGTTGGGGGAATGACCCGGAAACTTTTGACCAGAATTTTTTGAAATCCGTCCAAAAGTATATCGAAACAAATAATACTCAATCCGAAGAATATTTTAATGGAATCAAATTGTTATCCGAGTTCCACTCCTGGCATTTTGTCGCCCCGACTATTCCAAAAACGGTTTTCCTCGACACCCGTACACAACGGGAATTTGACCCACGTCCTAAGCCAGTTAAGCTTTTGAATATCATAGAGGAAACCACTCGGACTCCCTTTTTGATCAGCAATGAAGCATGGGACCAAATCACTCAGAAACTTAAGGCAAGCGGCTGGAAGAAGAATACACCACTGAATATAGTCTCTCCATCACCGGTTTATGGAATGGGATTAATAGAAACCTTCCTTCACAAATATGTTTATCCTTTTAAAGTACTCGGTATTCCAGTCCAGACATCCTTTGATTTTGATTCATGGAAATACAACGGAAAAGGGTTTAATGCACTTGTAAGCACTGTAAGCAAATGGAAGCCAAGTTACTGTGTTTTGCTTTCTGGGGATGTACACTTCTCAACTCAAGTAAAATCTGAAATTCAATATGATAATGGCGACCAATTATTCTTTTACCAAGTTATAAACAGCCCCATTGTTAATGAAAGCTTTAATGGCATTTGGGGTGGGTTAATGAAGACAGTCATGTGGTTCAATGCAAGAAAACGAAAAAAACAAACTCTTCATCGCAGCTGTGACCGCGAATATAACTTAACTTTGCAAACGCAGCCACCAATTAAAACCTCCAATCATTTATGGACTGAAACCATTCAATATCTTCCATTTGAGGATAACAGCATAATTGAAACCAAAAACTCCATCGGTTCATTAATAAATAAAAAAGGAAAAATAGAAAACACACTTTTGAGGGTTTTTGAAAAAAGTGATAGTGAGATGTGAAATTTTTTCCAATTTACCAATGAGAGTGATGTGACATCTTTAAATGATGGAGACCACTAACATCATTCAGGCCTAACTATTTTTATTAATAAGGGAATTAAAGAAGGCACCCTTAACTACTTCCAATATGCTGTCTTGAATCAGAATTCAAAGGCGTCAAAATCTTATTTTGATTCCGACAAATAACCCAGGAGAACTTTCTCCTGGGTTTCCTGTTTATAAATTTTGGTGCTTCCCGCTTCAATCAACAGTGTTGAAAAATATCACAGTTATTAATTTAGCAGATTCTTATATCCCGATTTCCTCAAACTCCTTAATCTTCTCCAGCCTTTCCACAAGCACCATGCATTTCCGGTCCCCAATTTCATATATATACATTTTATGGCCATTTTCTTTCAGAAGCTTCTTGAATTGGATCTCGCCTATTAGATCATACCCTTTGGCTAAATCCGCGATTTTCTGTAAAATCTGTTCTCTGCTTGGTTCGTTAGTAGAGGCTATTTTAATAGGAAGGGGGATTCCTTTAATCTTAAAAGTTACTAAAATGACGCTATCCAATTAAATCAACTCCTTTCAAAACCAATTCGACGCATTTTATTATTTTTCCTTTATATATAGTTATTTCTTTGACGCAGCTAGTAAAAAGCTCTGACCTTTAAAACTCACAACGTTTTCACCTGAAAAAGCAATTGAAAAATGCTTAACCATTGAGTCGGTAGCGACTTTCATGAATTTACTTAATTCGGTTTTATCCTTGTCAGGCAAATCCATCATTTTACACCATGTCTCATAATGAAATTCCTTATCAAAAGTGAACATAGAATCCGTATATAAACCGGCTTTTTCAACTTTTAAAATCCATTCAGATTTTTTATATGCTCTAAAATGGCTTGGATCTCTTTTCTTTTCAACAGTGTTATAAAACTCATCATATTCTTTGTTCTCTGGCGCGACATTATCGACAAGAACAAACAGGCCTCCTGACTTTAATACCCGAAAAACCTCGCTTACGAAACGGTCTACTGCCGGAAAATGATGGGCCGCAATCCGGCAAGTCACGACATCAAAAGATTCATCAGCAAAAGGTGTTTTTTCAGCATCCCCCTGAAGGAAATCAACATTTTCATAACCGTTTGAACGGATAAACCGCTCAGCCTCATTAAGCATATCAGGAGTTAAATCTAATGCAGTGACCTTTTGAAAGTAAGGAGCAAGAGCATTCGCTACATGTCCTCCGCCTGTAGCTATATCAAGAAGATGTTCAAAAGCCCCGTTACCTTTTACAATCTCCACTACTTTAGCCAAATCCATTCCTTTAGCGTGTGATTTGCTTGTTACATAATGGCTTGCATTTTTACCGAACTGTTGTTGGACCATATCTTTTTCGCTCATCCAGATTCCTCCTGTTATCCTCATGTCATCATAATAACAAATAAAGGAAAAGTTTGGAATGAACAAAAAGAACGGAGAGCATTAAAGCTCTCCGTTCCCTGCTATTCTTCTTCATTCACCATTTCATCAAATGCAGTCGATACTTTTTCAAACTCTTCATCTGAGTCAATTGCAGCAAAATCGCCATCTTGATCGACTTTTAAGAAGAAGATATCGATATCTTCTTCATTTTCTTCCTTTAAATCATCTACAAAACTGACAGCAACGTAATCTGTACCTTCAATGGTAACAGTTCCAATTACCTCTACTTCATTTTCCTCTTCATTTTCATCACTTATTGTAAAAACTTCGCCAACTTCGATTTTATCCATCATCCAGTCAGTCCCCTCTCAATATATTGGTACACTCAGAAATAGTATTTCTTAACTTTTTATTCCCAATTCAATAATAAAGGTAACACAAGTTTATTGATTCTCTAACAAAAATGCATGAATCTCTGCTTTTCGCTCTTGAAAAACCTGTTTGCCTAGCTGCTTCATTTCTGTCATAAAGCTAATATCATCAAAAGGAATTTCTTCTGATAATTCTCTATTGATTCGTAAATAGTGCCCTCCGAGTAAAAGACGGCAATGGTAAGAAACGGACTCGGACGACAAATCCATCGCGAGATCCAGAAGCTTTGGGGTGACCTTCATTGAAGGAAAATGGAACGGCAGCCATTGCCGCACACCCCAATATCTTTCTTTTTCCATTTGAAAATCTATCCTTTGCTGTCCTGTTCCTATAGAAAGTATTTTAATATCCGTAAGCTCAGATTTGAAATGGTGTAAAGCCTCTGTCACACATACCAGCGATGGATTATTTGCCCATAGACCTCCGTCAATCGACATGTATTGATTGTTTACATTGTTGGGTGGAAAGTAGATAGGTGCTGAACAAGAAGATAGAACAGCATCCCATAATTTAACGTTTAACACCTCTTTTTCGGAGAATCCATAATCTGATCGATGAACATATGGTTTGCCATGCGTAAGATCAACTGCCGGTATGATCAGAGGCTTACTTATATCCCCTAGCGCTATATCACCAAACGCTTTTTTCAACAGCCTGCGCAAGTATCGATCACTATAAACGCTCTTGAAAAACCCAACCTTTGCTTTCCGCACAAAGATTTTCTCCCCATAAGTAAGATAGCTTTCCATTACTTTATCCATTTTTGTATTTAATGCAGCAGAAGAAGCTATAATCGATCCCGTACTTGTCCCAGCAATAACATCGAACAATTCTGCAACCGGCATTTGGTATTCTTCCTCAATCGCCTGTAAAATGGCTATAGGGAATACACCTCTTATTCCACCGCCATCTATGCAAAGCATTTTCATGTTAATCCCCCGATATTACTCATTGTCATTAACAGCCTTCCCTAATATGGAAACAATATAATTGTATAAATATAAAAGCAGAGCCGATCATAAACGATCGGCTCTGCCCTTTAGCAACCATTATGAAACTTTTTCTTTTTCACGGTCAAATGTATATTCTTCTTCCCAATACTCTGCATTTTTAATGCCTAGCTTCTTCGAATTGAAAACAGGATCCAACCCTTGCTTTTTCTGCGCTTCATAATCTTTAAGAGCAATTAAAGCAGGCTTTGCCAGAAGGATAATGGCAATCAGATTCAGCCACACCATCAACCCTAAACCGGCATCTCCCAATGCCCAGGCAAGCGATGCTTCTTTAATAGCTCCGTAGAATGTCGCACCCAGGATGACAACCTTAAGAATGAACATTGGAACTTTTCCATCTCGTCCTTTAAGAAGATAAGCGATGTTCGTCTCAGCCATATAGTAGTATGCCATGATGGTAGTGAAAGCGAAGAAGAAAAGGGCCACAGCGACAAATCCAGCCCCGAATCCAGGAATAACAGAATCGACAGCTGCTTGTGTATAACCAGGCCCAGCTTCAACTCCTGCTAAGTTTTCGACTAGGAATGCCTTTCCATCAGGACCTACAGTATTGAACATACCAGTAAATAGAATCATAAATGCCGTTGCTGAACATACAAACAGTGTGTCGATGTAAACCGAGAACGCCTGTACTAACCCTTGCTTTGCAGGATGTGAAACCTCTGCAGCAGCTGCAGCATGCGGTCCAGTACCTTGTCCTGCTTCATTTGAGTAGATCCCTCGCTTTACTCCCCAAGCAATGGCGCTTCCTAGGATACCACCAAACATGGAATCAGCACCGAATGCACTTTTAAAAATAAGAGCAAAGACAGCAGGTAGTTCAGTGATGTTCATAGCAATAATTACTAATGAAACCAAGATATAGCCTAGTGCCATAAAAGGAACTGTATATTGAGCTACATTCGCAATCCTTTTAACACCGCCAAAAATAATTAATCCTAAAAGTGCAATTACAATGAGACCAGTAACACTTTTGCTGACCCCAAACGCGTTCTCCATGCCAATTGCGATAGAGTTGGATTGGATGCCTGGCATCAATAGAGCCATCGCTAATAGAGCTGAAATGGCAAAAGCGATTGCAAACCATCTGATTCCAAGGCCTTTTTCGATATAATATGCAGGTCCGCCTCGGTATAAACCATCTTGCTTAACCTTATAAATCTGTGCAAGAGTAGACTCTACAAATGCACTTCCTGCACCGATAAAGGCAATTGCCCACATCCAGAACACTGCACCAGGGCCTCCCATTGCAATCGCTGTTGCCGTTCCTGCGATATTACCAGTTCCAACACGGCCGGATAAAGCAATAGATAAGGCCTGGAATGACGACACACCCGCATCAGAACTTTTCCCTTGAAACATAAGCATGACCATGTCTTTAATATGCCTAACTTGTAAAAATCGTGTCAGGATTGAGAAGAGCAGGCCGATCCCTAAAATGATATAAATAACCGGTGTACTCCACAAAATTCCATTTAACCAATTAACAAATACTTCCAAGTGAATCCCCCTTTACAAATTTAAAATTCTTTCTATTTAGAATTATAAAATAATATTTCTTGTGGGACAAATAAAATGTGATGTAAAACAGTATACTTTTTCCTAACCTGTACAAAAACACACCCTTTTACCTAGTAAAAGGGTGTGTTTCCCATTTGTATTCTGTTTTAGAATGCTTTCACTTCACGCAGGATTGGAAGTGTGCAGCATCTAAACGAACCACCAGATTTAATGATCTCCGTTATATCCACTTCAATAACTTCAAACCCTTTACTCCGAAGCTTATCATTGACTCCTTTGTTTACAGGCAGGCTGAAAATATGCTTGTTTCCAACAGACAGAACATTTGTTCCGAGAGTGAATTGTTCTTCTTCCGTCACATCTATAAGTTCATATCGGGAACTGAATAATGTAATGTCCTCCTCTGTCAGCGCCTTTCGGTAAACGAGCGCCACATCTGGAGATACTACGTTAAAGACACAATCCAAATGAAGATATTCCGCTTTGAAATGGATTGCCTTTACTTCAAATTGCGGCAGTAATCCTTGTAAATGGTTTACAGCATTTTGATTTGTACGATTGCTCAGACCAATATAAATAGTTTCCCGATCAATGATAACATCGCCGCCCTCGATTTGATCACCAAGTAAATTGTAGTACGAAATCCCTTCGTCCTCGAGCCATTGTTTCAAAACATCCTCTTCACCTTTACGGATATCACTTGCCATTTCAGCGACAAATATGGTCTGTCCAAGAGTGAACCCTATATCTCTTGTGAACACCTGCTCAGGATATTTTTTATGATATGGAAGCAATATGACCTCTACGCCGTATTTTCGAAGAGTACTTACAAAATCATTATGTTGTTCTAATGCTCGTTCAATATGTATGCCTTCATCCTTGAAGTGTTTCTGCGTTTCATTGATCACCTCGCGAATCGTCATATACTGAGGTTGGCACAAAATGACTTTTTTTAGCACATCATATTCATTCATCACAAATCCTTTATTATCTTCCTGACTGTTCTGTTCCAAATTCATTCCTCCTAGTGGACACTTCGTTTATAGTTTTTCCTTCTTTTTACTTAAACATTACTTTCACGCAAAAGTTCGGTTAGAAATTCTTACACATTTGCTGACGCTAATATGAAAATAACTTACGATTATGAAAATCAATTACAGAAAAGAAATGAGGCACTGTCTATGAAATATCAAAATGAG
Organism: Bacillus sp. JJ1122; assembly: GCF_036964885.1. Classification (NCBI taxonomy): domain Bacteria; kingdom Bacillati; phylum Bacillota; class Bacilli; order Caryophanales; family Bacillaceae; genus Bacillus; species Bacillus sp. JJ1122. The sequence goes on from NZ_JBALQL010000012.1 coordinate 10,015, forward strand.
TTGAGTTTAGCAAAATTAATTGTACTGCTGGACGTTATGAGGGATGAATTATATGAGGAACTGCTGAAAAGTCGAGGAAACCAGGCACAGATTATTTTAAGAAGTGTTCAAAACGAAATTACTTAAAGGAGGAATCCAAAGATGTCCTTGCATTTACGATCAGCCATTGAAAAACTAAAAGAGCATTATATTCATTATTTAATTAAGTCAGGGTTAACTGATGTAACGGAAGATGAATTAAAGAAATTCACAATAACCGAATTAAAGAATCTAACAAACAAGTTTTCAAAATAATTTCGAATAGATAATTTCCTTTTGTCAAATCAAGTTACATGTGAGAAAATATAACATATAATACATTAACATATTGAAACGTGGTGAAACATATGGCAAACGAAGCGTCCTATAAGGATAAAAAGGTAATTACAATCGGTATCGTGAAGGAGTTGACAGGCCTTTCAGAGCGACAAATCCGATATTATGAGGAAAGAAAATTAATATTCCCCGACAGGACGCCAGGCGGAAGCCGAAGATATTCATTTGCTGATGTTGAACAATTAGTCGAGATTGCAAATAAAATAGAAGATGGTGTCCAAACATACGAAATCCGACAGGAAATGATTCGTGAAAAGAAACGCAATGATGAAGCAGCCCATAAAAAGATGATCCAGGGACAGCTAAATGCCCGATTTGGGATAAAAAAATATTAATTTATGAATATTTTCTAATTCTAACCCCCTTTTGTGGGGTTTTTTCTTTTAAGAGAAAACTAATCAAGCGAAAACAATGTTAGATTTCCTCACACGAATATAGAAACCTTACCAAATACATGCGAGAATACAAATTACATTCAAGTTTTTGAAAGGGGAGCCATTATGGAAACTTTATTTTTAATGAACAGTCTATGGGTGATGATTGCCGCAGTTCTTGTTATTTTAATGTTGGGAGGATTCATCCTGCTGGAAACAGGATCAACACGGATGAAAAATGCTGGCCATATTGCCGGAAAAACCATTTTAACCTTTGGTATTTCTTCCCTTGCGTTCTGGGCTGTAGGTTATGGGTTAATATTTGGAGCAGGGAATTCAATCATAGGTTTTTCTGACTTTTTCTATTCCGGATATGATATCGAGGGCCTTGGTCTTTCTGGATCTGTTTTCTTTTTATTCCAGTTAGCTTTTGCTGGCATTTCTTTAACTATTGCATTTGGTGGATTTGCAGAACGAGCGAAATTATCTGTATACCTGGTATTCGCATTATTATTTTCTGTTTTAGTCTATCCCTTCATCGCACATTGGATTTGGGGTGGCGGCTGGCTGGCTGAACATGGCAAACAGGACTTTGCCGGCTCAACCGTCGTCCATCTTACAGGAGCGATGGCAGCACTCGCAGCTACGATCCTATTGAAGCCTCGAATGGGAAAATTCAACAAGGACGGCTCAGCTAACAACATCGAGGGACATAACCAGGTCTTCACCGCCTTAAGTGTCCTGTTGCTTTGGGTTGGCTGGTTCGGCTTTAATGCTGGGAGCACTGTTTCTGTTGACGGAGCTTTCTTTGGCTTTGTAGCACTCAATACTAATCTTGCAGCCGCTGCAGGAACAGTCGCAGCTATGTTGATTTCCTGGATTGTAGTCGGGAAGGCAGATGTACCAATGATGCTGAATGGAGCTTTAGCTGGGCTGGTAGCTATTACGGCATCATGTGCATTTGTTGACACTTGGGCTGCTGTTGTGATTGGCCTAATCGCAGGAATCCTTGTATTCTATAGCATTCGTTTCTTTGAAAGCAGAAAAATCGACGATCCTATCTTTGCCTTATCAGTTCATGGTACGGCAGGTGTTTGGGGTACTTTATCAACAGGATTTTTCGCAACACCTGAGCTGGCTTCTGTTGGAAAGCCTGGTCTATTTTACGGCGGCGGTTTTGAACAATTGGGAGTCCAGGCAATGGGAGTGGCAGCATGCGCGGCATTTGCTTTCGTTGTTTCATATATCATTCTGGCAATCATGAAAGGATCAATGAAAGGATTGCGTGTCACAGAAGAGGAAGAAATCATCGGTTTAGACATGAGTGAACATGGCAGCTACGGTTATCCTGAACTTGTTCATTCCGTATTAGCGAAAAACGGAGAAACAGTTGCAACTGGTACGGGTACGAATACCCAAACTGTACAATTGAAATCACAGCAGCCATCTATAAATTAATTGACAGACGTATAATGTAACGGCGGTCCCTTTTTCGGGGCTTGCCGTCTTTTCTATTTTATGGTTATCGGGAGGAAGAATGTCAGATGGAATTTACAAGTTATGAGCAAATAAATGATTTTCGCTTACAGGGAATCGCACTAGTCTCACGTAACAATCATGAACTGAATGATTTTCACGACCAGGTTTACGAACTTGTTATTTCTTTAGCTTTAAGACGTATGAACATGAGTTATGGCGATCCTCCCTCCTCTTTCACTTTCTTTGTCATGGGAAGTGCTGGCAGGTTTGAGCAATCGATTTGGAGTGACCAGGATCATGGAATCGTATTTGAGACAAATAACGATGAATCAAAAAAATATTTTATTCATCTAGGCCAGGAAATATCCGATGGTCTTGAACGAGCTGGATATCCGAAATGCTCGGGCGGAGTAATGGCCGGCAACCCATTATGGTGCAAACCTATGACAGAATGGAAAGCACAAATCCATAAGTGGACAGCTGAATCCTCCTGGGAATCGATCCGGTATTTATTAATTTTTGCAGATTCCCGTCCACTATACGGAACGACTTCTCTGCTCATGAGTATAAAAAAAGAATACTCTTCATCCATTGAAAAAGAGCACCTAATAAGAAGAATGCTGCAAAATACGATGCATATTAAAAAAGGAGTTGGTGTCCTGGGACAGCTGCTGGTCGAAACCCATGGGAACTTTTCCGGCTCAATCAATCTTAAAGACACAGCCTTCTTTCCATATGTAAATGCCGCCAGACTCCTGGCATTAAACGAAAAAATCACAGAAACCTCAACGCTTTCAAGGTTAACTTTAGTTTCACAAAATGCGATGCCATCTGAAAAGAGCATTTTTTTTGCAAAAAACTTCTCGAGACTGCTAGAATTCCGGCTTCTTCATGGCATTCATCATAATTACGAATCGGGTCACTATGTAAACGGAGACAATCTGACAAAATCGGAAAGAAAAGAGTTAAAAGCATTATTAAAATCAGGCGAACTGCTGTATTTCAATGTCAAAGGACAGATTGAAAAGGAAAATCAATATGGGAATGAATGATATGGTCCGCTTTGTGAGACAAATGTCTGGCAAACTGGGTTCGAATATATATGCAGGATTACAGCCTCAAACAAACGCTCAGCAAATTTCATTTATCAGGCAGCTGCAAAAAGAAATGAAACAAAAAAACAGCCTTGATTGTCCTTTGAATGAGTTGCCAGTTATCGTCTTTGATTTAGAAACAACGGGATTTTTCCCTGAGAAAGGAGATAAAGTGATTTCCATAGGAGCAATTAAAATGACCGGGAGCAAGATACATGAGAAGGACGTATTTTATTCTTTAGTTAAAACAGATACCTCCATTCCAATAGAGATATCGAAATTAACCAATATTGATAATGGAGAGCTTGAAGGGGCTCCAGAAGCAAAGGATGTTCTGATAGACTTCTTTAATTTTATCGGCAGCTCCATATTGGTTGCACACCACGCAAAACACGAGCAAGCATTCATGAAAAAAATTTCCTTAGAACAGCTTCGAGTAAGTTTTGAACACCGAATCATAGACACATCATTTTTAGTCAGGTTAACAAATCCTGTATTTCATCCATTGCCATTGGAACAGCTCTGCAATGACTGTGGAATTGAAGTGACAGATCGCCACCATGCATTGGCAGATGCGAAAATGGCAGCTCAAATATGGGCATTTTTTCTTAAGAAAGCACAGCATCAAGGCTACAATAATCTTCGGGAAGTATATGAGTATCTTTCAAGGCAAAGATAGATTTCTCAGCTTCCCTATTCTTCCTCATTCTTTCTTCATATAATGATCTCAAAACATATTATTTTGATTAACGAAAGATAATTGGTACTATTGATTTGTAAAACCGCAGGGAATAGTAACTATCATTACTGCGTATTTATTTTTCAATGAAAGTAGATGAAAAAATGACAAATGGAAAATCATTAAACAACATTAAATATTCTGTACTTGATTTGTCTCCGATTCTTCAGGGGGGCACAGCAGCAGACGCATTTAAAAATACACTTGACCTAGCACAACACGCGGAAAAATGGGGCTATAACCGTTATTGGCTAGCAGAGCATCATAACATGCCTGGAATTGCAAGTTCTGCAACATCGGTGGTAATAAGCCATGTGGCAGGAGGTACTTCCACAATCCGTGTTGGATCCGGCGGAATTATGCTTCCTAACCATGCCCCACTCGTAATCGCAGAACAATTCGGGACGCTGGAGTCCCTTTTCCCTGGCAGAATAGACCTCGGACTTGGCCGGGCTCCAGGAACCGATCAAGTGACCGCATACGCTTTAAGGCGCGAACGTCGAAGTGATGGACAGGATTTCCCTGAGCAATTAGACGAACTGCGCGCTTATTTTAATCCAGAATTGGATTCACAATATCGGAGTGTTCGGGCTATTCCTGGCGAGGGGCTTAACATTCCGATCTGGCTTTTGGGTTCAAGCGGCTACAGTGCCCAATTGGCAGGTCAGTTAGGCATGCCATTCTCATTTGCCAGCCATTTCTCACCTGAGAATACATTAGGTGCCCTTAAACTTTACCGAAGAAGCTTCCAGCCATCAGATGTTCTTAAAGAGCCATACGCAATGGTAGGAGTGAATGTAATCGCTGCTGAAACAGATCAGGAGGCTCAGTTCCTTGCTACATCCATGCAGCAGCAATTCCTTAATCTGTTCAGGAATAATCCAAGCCCATTACTCCCTCCTGTTGAAAATATGGGTGAACAGCTTACTGAATATGAAAAGATGCTTCTGGACAGCCGTATTGGCTCATCAATCGTCGGAAGTCCGCAAACAGTAAAAGAAAAGCTTCAGCAATTCCTATATGACACTCAAGCAGATGAAATGATCATTAACGCCCAGATCTTCAATCATGACGCAAGGCTGAAATCATTTGAAATTGTATCTAAGATTTTTAAAGAGATGGACTAACTTGACAGTTGTGCTCAAAAAGGAGAAGAATCCTAATATGGATTCTTCTCCTTTTAAGTTTATTCAAACGTTTTATTCTTGCTATACATAAATCTAAGCATGGCTGCTGCCGCAAGTCTGCTTGTAATATCACGGAAATCCTTTGATGGATCAATTTCTACGATGTCCATCGCTTTTACTTTTTCATGAGACGCAGAAATTGCAATACTTGAAAGCAGTTCCCTGCTTGTGATTCCGCCTGGCCCAATTGCTGGACAACCTGGCGCAAATGCCTGGTCCACTACGTCCATATCAACAGATAAATAGATTATGTCTACTAGTTTAGATAGTCTGTCTAATTCTTTTTCTATGATTGAGACGATTCCAGTCAATTCAACATCTGCCATTGTATAGACAGAAATACCCTTTTCTTTTGTATAATCATGATATTTCTTAGCATTGGCAAAATCACGGATACCAATCTGCACCAAATGCTCCCCTTTTAAATAACCGCCTTCAATAAGGCTTCTGAATGGAGTCCCATTGGTCCTTCCACCGTCCTCTAGATTCCTTACATCATGATGAGCATCCCATTGGATAACACCTATTTTACCGAAACTTTCCTGAAATGCGCGGATAGAAGGATAGCTGACTCCATGGTCACCGCCAAGCATGATATACCGTTCGCAAGCATTTTTATCAATCATTTCTTTCACACTGATATGGAGGCGTGAAAGTGATTCCTCCATATCGGTTGGGTGGATCATTACATCACCAAAGTCTATGATTCTCACATCTTGGAAATCAGTATCACGCTCTCCTGAAAAAGTTGAAAAACTATTCAGACTCGCTCTGATCGTTTTCGGGGCATCCGATGCCTGAGATAAAGAGATAGATGTTTTGGAAAAAGGAAGACCAATCAATCCTATCTCACCTTTTTCACCTTCATCATATTGAAAAAGACACTCATTTACCTTTGTGACATACTGGTCTTTAAATACAGTCGTTTTACCTGGCTGAAGATAGCTGAATTTCTCCATAAGACACCCTCTCCCACAGTTTGTTTCCTGAATGATAGACGCTTTGTACGTGATTCACGCCGAAGTGGTAAGGAATATATTTATAGTTTGGAATATCCCAAAGAACAAAATTAGCATCCTTTCCTGTTTCAAGCGTGCCAGCTTCCATCCCTTTTCCGATCGCATGAGCTGCATTTATTGTGACAGCATTCCAGATTTCCTCTGCAGACATTTTAAGCTTCAAAGCAGCAAGCGACATAATTAACTGCAGGTTTTCCGTTACACAGCTTCCAGGATTGAAATCAGTTGCCAATGCAACCGCTGCACCTTCGTCAATCATTTTTCTCGCTCGTGCATATTGGTCTTTTCCCAAGTAAAAAGTAGTGCCAGGAAGAAGTACCGCCACCGTATTGCTCTTGCTTAATCGATCAATGCCTTCGTCTGAAGCAGCAACTAAATGGTCTGCACTTGCTGCTTCTAGGTATGCCGCCAATTCAGCTCCACCCAATGGATCAATTTCATCTGCATGGATTTTCAAGCCGAATCCCTTTTCCTTTGCCTTGTGTAAAAATTGTCTTGATTGCTCGATTGTGAAGACACCTGTCTCACAAAAGATATCAACGAACTCTGCTAGTTCATTTTCTTTGATTTCATCAAGCAAATCGGCCATTTCTGTTAGAAATTGATCTTCTTTTCCCTTATAGGCACGCGGTACAGCATGTGCTCCCAGGAACGTTGAAACAATTGAAATGGGATACTTTTCTTTTAGTCTCTTAACAACCCTCAGTTGCTTTAATTCTGTTTCTGGATCCAATCCATAACCGCTTTTCGCTTCGAGAGTGGTAACACCATGGGAAATCATTCTTTCCAAATGGAAAGATGCCTTTTCAAACAGTTCTCCCTCTGTAGCATTTTTGGTCGAAGTAACTGTAGATAAAATTCCACCACCCTGAGCGAGGATTTCTAAATACGGCACTCCCGCCTGTTTCAAGGATAGTTCATGTTCACGAGACCCACCGAAGACTAAATGTGTATGTGGATCAACCAGGCCAGGGGAAACGACCTTTTCGTTAGCATTTACACGTTCTTTTGCACTAAATGTAACGGCTTCCGCTTCAGGGCCAAACCAGGCCACCTTCCCGTCAATTACCCCTATCGCCGCGTTTTCCATTATATTAAGCTGCTTCATTTCCTGGCCTTTCAATGGCCTGTTAGTGCCTTTCGGTAAAATAAGCTGTCCAATATTGTGTACAAGTAAATCGAATTCCAATTCTGCTCCACCCTTTCTTTATTCATATGTGAGTCGATGCCAAATCAAGATGAACTACACACTTCTCATCTTGATATCTGAAATTTATGGAAGCATTGGGATGTCGACACCTTTTTCTTTTGCTGTTTCGATTGCCTTTTCATATCCAGCATCAACATGGCGGACAACACCCATGCCCGGATCTGTTGTCAGTACTCTTGTTAGGCGTTCTTCGGCGAGGTCGGTGCCGTCTGCCACTACGACCATTCCTGCATGAAGAGAATAACCCATACCAACACCGCCTCCATGATGGACAGAAATCCATGAACCTCCGGCTGCAACGTTTACAAGCGCGTTCAAAATTGCCCAGTCCCCAACTGCGTCACTGCCATCCTTCATTGCTTCAGTTTCACGGTTCGGAGAGGCAACTGATCCACTGTCCAAATGATCACGGCCGATGACAATCGGAGCCTTTAATTCTCCCTTGCGCACTAAATCATTGATTGCGAGACCCATTTTCAAACGGTCACCATAACCAAGCCAGCAAATACGGGCAGGCAGTCCCTGGAACTCGACTTTTTCCTGAGCCATGTCAATCCAGCGCTGGAGAGGCTCATTTTCTGGGAATAGCTCTTTAATCAGCTCATCTGTTCGGTGAATGTCTGCAGGATCACCAGATAGAGCTGCCCAGCGGAAAGGTCCTTTACCCTCACAGAAAAGCGGGCGAATATAGGCAGGTACGAAACCCGGGAAATCAAAGGCGTGCTCCTCACCATTGTCCTTAGCGACTTGGCGGATATTGTTTCCATAGTCGAAGGTGACCGCGCCCCTGCGCTGGAATTCAAGCATAGCTGCTACATGCTTAGTCATAGAGAATGATGATTGCTTTACATATTCCTTTGGATTTTCTTCGCGCAGTTTAGCAGCTTCCTCCAAAGAAAGGCCAACAGGAATATACCCATTCAAAGGGTCATGTGCAGAAGTCTGGTCCGTCACGATATCAACCTTGAAGTTTCTTTGAAGCAATTCAAGATGCAGCTCAGCTGCATGTCCTACTAACCCAATCGACATCGCTTCTCCCTTATGCTTTGCATCCTTTGCCCATTCAATCGCTTCATCAATCGAGTAGGCGATGCGGTCACAATAACGTGTATCAATACGTTTTTGAATTCTTGCAGGATCAATTTCCACTGCGATACAAACTCCCCCATTCATCGTTACCGCTAATGGCTGGGCGCCACCCATTCCTCCCAAGCCTGCTGTCAATGTGATTGTGTTCTTTAATGATCCGCCGAAATGCTGCCTTGCGACTTCTGCAAAGGTTTCGTATGTCCCTTGCAAAATTCCCTGGGAGCCAATATAAATCCAGCTGCCAGCAGTCATCTGGCCGTACATCATTAATCCTTTTTGGTCAAGTTCATGAAAATGCTCCCAATTTGCCCATTTTGGAACCAATACGGAATTGGATAATAAAACCCTTGGAGCAGCCTTATGTGTTTTAAATACAGCAACCGGTTTTCCAGATTGAATCAGCAACGTTTCATCGTTTTCAAGGCGGCGAAGCGTATCAACAATTGCATCAAAAGCATCCCAGTTCCTTGCTGCTTTCCCAATACCGCCGTAAACGACAAGCTCTTCAGGATTTTCAGCCACCTCAGGATCTAAATTGTTGTATAGCATCCTTAATGCTGCTTCTTGCTCCCAGCCTTTACATTCAAGTTCAAGACCATTTTTTGCTTTGATATTTCTTTTAGCTTCGATTGCCATGTTTCCCACTCCTTCTTTTATCTCTTAAATATAGATTATTAGATTTTAAAGCCATTAACTTTCCAGAACCAGGGTTCCTTCATCCTTTGTTATAGCTGTCCATTGCCTATTATTTTTTTTTAGCCATTCAGCAAGCCTCTCAATGTCCTCTGAAAAGATGCGGTCCTCTGTGATAGAAGGGACAATCTTTCTGGCTTCCTCATAAAACCCTCTTGTTTGAGGTGACATTTTATCGACTCCACGGTATTGGACAGCCTGCAGAGCACAGATACATTCAATTGCCAGTACACGCCTGACATTTTGTATAATACTATGGGCATGACGCGCTGCAATAGTTCCCATGCTTACATGGTCTTCCTGGTTTGCGGAGGAAGGGATGGAATCAACACTGGCTGGGTGGGCAAGCGTCTTGTTTTCTGAAACCAATGAAGCTGCACTATATTGCATGATCATGGCGCCGGATTGCAGTCCTGGCTGCGGACTTAAAAATGGCGGCAAATCGTTTAACTGGGGATTTACAAGTCGTTCGATCCTCCGCTCAGAAATACTCGCAAATTCTGCCATAGCAATTTTCATGAAATCCATTGCAATTGCTATGGGCTGCCCGTGGAAATTGCCGCCAGATATGACTGTTTCCCCTCCATCAAAAATTAATGGATTGTCTGTCGCAGCGTTCATCTCAATTTCCAGTTTTTCTTTTACATAATCGAGCGCCTGCCAGGAAGCACCGTGAACCTGTGGGATACACCTCAATGAATAGGCATCCTGGACCCTTTTTTCTCCTTGCCTTGTCATAAGCTTGCTTCCTGACAGCAGACCTCTCATACGCTCCGCAACATCTATTTGCTGCTTGTAGCCGCGCGCCTCATGGATTGCAGGATGAAATGCATCAATAACGCCCTCCAGACCTTCCATAGTAAGAGCAGCAATCCATTCAGACTGGTAGGCAATATCATTTGCCTCGATCCAGTTCACAACACCCATTGCTGTCATCGCCTGTGTACCATTAATCAACGCCAATCCTTCTTTAGCCTGCAAAACGATTGGCTCAAGGCCTTCCTGTTTGTATACTTCTTCTGTCTTAAGTACCTTGCCATTGTAAAAGACCTTACCTTCTCCAAGAAGGACAAGCGCCAGATGTGATAAGGGGGCAAGGTCACCCGAAGCACCAAGTGACCCCTGTTGAGGTACGACTGGATGAATCTTCAGGTTGAGAAGCTCTGTCAATCGCTGGACAATCACTGGTCTAATTCCTGAAAATCCTTTGATAAGTGCATTAAGACGAAGTAAAATCATGGCTCTCGAGACCACCTCAGGGAACGGTTCACCTACTCCGCAGGCATGCGATCGGATTAAGTTTAACTGCAGGGCATTTACATCATGTTCCTCAATGATGACGTCACTGAATTTCCCAAAACCTGTATTTATTCCGTAGATTGTACGTTTTTCGGCTACAATTTTGTCGACCGCAGCCCTGCTTTCTTCAACCTTTCGCATACTATCGGGACTAATCTTGACAACTTCACCCTGGTAGCAAACCTGTTTAATTTGTTCCAATGTTAATGTTGACCCTGTTAAAACAACCATTGACCCTTACCCCCTATTTAATAGATAAAATAAAAAGGAGACGACAATGGCATACTTAAACCATCATCGCCTCCTACTGACTTGTGTACTATAGGCAATGTACAACTATATGTGATTGATTCCCAAACCTACCGTTTCATGCTCTGAGCCTTTAACTGGAGCGCCGATTGTTCCATAAAAAGCGACGGCAATCCATTCTCCTTCACTATTGTCTGGGAAGGGAGTTCCACGGACAATCGCAAACCGAAGGCCAACGGTCCTGCTCATCTCGCCGATAGCAAGATGGCCTCTCGTTACTCCTTCCATTCCTTCCATGATTGCATGGTACAGCGCATGGGTCTCGCGGTACAAATTGGGATGAATGAGTCCGTGGCGCTTGGCTGCTGTTTCCACTGCGGAAATCACTTTTTGCATATTCATCGATCCAACTTTGCCGATACAATAATTAGCATCCTTTAATGAAGCACTAAAAAAAGCCATTTCTTCTTCAGTTAATGATGAAAGCAGGATCGCTGTTTTACCAATCGCTATTCGGTTCCCCATAACAAACCCCGTTTTCTGAATTTTAACTATTGACTAATAACTAATATTAATTTTATGTGTCCCACCCGTCTCTGTCAATGATTTTGGGAAATTTTAGTATTCTAATATAGTAGTATGATGACACACTAAAGCGTTTGATTTAATAATTTATTGAAGTTAAAATAATCCATAAAAAAACGCCATACATCTTTTCAGTTTGTGAAATAAGTAATAGTTCACCGTTCAGTTTTTGAAACCCTTCTGATTGGAGTAATGATCAACTAGAAAAAACAGTAGACAAACTTAATTTCCCATGTTTGTCTACTGTCTGAAACGCCATTCGGTTTTTATTTATTTCTTGGCTTCAATCCATTCAGCAAGACTGAATAAGAAACTGTAAATTAAATTGTATGCTTCACTGATTGTCATTTCTTCCTGGTAACCCTCTACACCATTTAGCGCAAAATTAAGACTCCAAATCCCTTCATTGGAATCAAACATTAAATCAAAGCCTTCTTCATTTCCCAGAAGGTTTTCTTTTAAGTAGGATTTGATCACAGGATCATATTTCTTTTGAAGCTTAAGTCCAAGCATGACATCATACGTCCCGAAAACATCATCAGCCTCAAAGCTTACTGCATCAACACCTACTATTTCCCACCACTCTGACTCGGCATACAAAAATTCATTCTTATGCTTTTTGAAATAGGAGATCGGCTGCTTTAAGAAATCCGCGGATTCTTCTCCGAGGAACTCTTCTGTTTCTTTGTCTCCTCTCTCCAGATAAGCACCATTAAATCGGTATTCTGCCGGCAGGACTCTAATGGGATGTTCAACTCCTGCCAAAAGGCCATTTCGGTCAGCATATTCTTTTTCTTCACTATGTATTTCAACGGCATCTTTAGCAGACGCTTCATTGATTTTCTTGGCAAGATATTTCTCCACTTGTTTTTTCAGCATATTCTCTGTACCTCCACTTTCGTTCAACTTCTATCTGAATCAATTTTTATATTGAATGTTTATTAAAGAAATAGCAAATATTCTTTTTCATTTTTCCATATTCGAGAAAGATTTTCCTGCTAAATAGTCACATCCCCATACAAAGCAGTGCTTTTCCCCATATCTTGTTATTATCATCACCACTCTATAAGAAAGGAGATGCTAAAATGAATTCCCATCATGAGCACGATCATGACCACGACTGTGGATGCAAGAAGGAGAAATCGAGGCAAGGACAAAAGAATTTTCAAAAGCACGACGATTGGGATGAACACGACCATCGCGATAAGCACAGAGAACAGGAAAAGGATTTTCATGACTGTGGATGCAAAAAGGACAGAGATACTGAAATGCATTCCCGTAACTGTGTATGTAAAAAAGTCCGGGACATCAATGACGCACAGCATGAAGCGGAACGAAAAAAACATGGCTGCGATGTCAGCTGTGACAGATCAATTAAAGAGTTGCTGAACCAATGTAAGCACTCAGACTTGGATACAATTCCGTTTAAATTATTGTGCGGCTGCAAGGGAGATTGCGAGACATTTGTCGGTACGGGAGTAATAAAAATGGACGGCTGTTTTTTTGATATCCGCTCTACATTTTTCCGTGTTGTCGATTTTGTAAAAGGCTCCGATTGCTGTGCGATTTTGGAATTGTTATGTCCAGAGCGCTGCGAAGGAAAGCATCATGGAATTGAAGGCTTCATCAGAACCGGGGCTTGTTTAGAAGTAGATTTAAAAGATTTTACTGGAATTACCTGCTTCCCTCCTGTGAATGCAAAGAAAATGGACCCAAAAAAGATTTTGTGTACAGACAGCAGGAAGAAGTCAAGATAGGGAAAATCTATTCTGCTTTCCTGGCAGGATTGCATTCCCAATGCTTTCACAATTGACTCCTCCTAATTAGATTGGTTGAGACCCCGCTTAAAGCCAGTGGGGTCTCTTGATTTACCAGTAATCCGCACTTGTCCCGAATTCTCTTAATATGTACACACATAATGTAAAAATATGTGATTGCCCTCTATCATTCGTCTATGCCATTGCCTTTGAACTGGCATATAAAATAGTAAGTCAAAAGAAAGAAACTGAAATATTCTGTTTCTTACTGCTTTTGATTATTAAAAAAAGGAGTGAATAAAATGAAGAGAAATACAGGTTGCAATTCTCAGCATGGCTGCCCGCCACAACTTCAATGTGATGAAGCAAAAACTATTCGGGTAGATTGCGATAGTGATGCCTTTCATCCGTATGGCAATACTCTAAAATTTCCAGTCGCGGATATTCCTGTTGCACTGTCCGAAGTAGAACTTCAAGTAGAAGTAGAATCAGATATCTACTTGCCAACTGCTGCAAAGGAAATCAAACATATGCGCAGGAACGTTTCCCTGACGCAATGCAAAGCGATCCGTTCAGCAATGGATTACAAAAAAGTAAAACTCTATATTTCTGGTGTTGTCCACAAGAATATCCAGTATGTAGAGCAGTGCAGCGGTGTGCTAAAAGATTTCAGTGTAGATGTGCCATTTACCTGCAGCCAGGCAGTTAAGGTCTTTAACTATCCTGATTACGAGCACCTTAGCCAAAAGAACACAGTCTACGAAAGAAGATTCATTGATAATAAAGGCCACGGAGCGGACCGTTGTACTTCTGGAGCATTTACGTATGAATACTACAACGAACCTATCGAGTGCAAACTGCTTGCTTCTTTCGTCAATGATCTAGACCTTTACAAGGATTTCGATAGCTGGGGAAGATTCAGCCGTATTACTGAAAAAATGGAAGTTGGCCTATTCTTTAAATTGCTACAAACGCAACAGGTTAACTTAGAATCTTCATATCCATCTAAAGAATACGAAGAGTCTTCTTCTTCTTCTTCCTCTTCTTCTTCTTCTGCTGCTGCTGAGGCAGGTTATGACATGGAGTCCCAGCCAAAAAGCATGAGGGATAGAATGTCTGAATTGCACAAGCACTATGAAGGCTAATCTAAAAAAGGGTGTCTCTTTTCGCGGCACCCTTTTTTTCTTTATGGTAAAAGTAAACTCTTTAAGTCTACACATTGCTTCTGGTATAAATCTATTTTCATACTTGCTGTACCCTGGACCAATACCTTTTCATGATTAATAAATTGTTCACTCCAAACACAATGTAAATTCGCCAGGTGAAAATGAATCTTCTCTGTCAAACTCTCACAGTATTCTCGATGGTATCCTGAATCCTGCCCACAGGAATCTGTGAACATATATTCTTTGCTGTTTTTCCAGGACAATTCCGGTTGATGACCCCATTCTACCTTGATGATTTTCTTCCATGGTATATGAATTTTTACTGAGTGCATTGCTCCACAATCATCTTTACCTACATAATCAATATCCAAAAGCAAGATACCCTTAGTAAAAAGGTTTGCAGAAGGAAGCAGTACTTCGACATCAATCGAGTGGAGTGAGCAATCTACTTTCGAAACTGAGGCAATTGATCTTGATAATTGGAAGGTGTCGAAAATGTCAATTTCCAAATTAACATTGGCTAAATGTACCGGAACTCTTACTTTTGTACCGGTTATCTCATAATCGATTCCCCTGTATGCCGCTGGAACAAGGTTCATTGATTCTTGCTCTTCTTCGGTATCTAGCTTAGATTGCTCAGACTCATCCTGCTCAGATTCAATCTCTTCAGTATCTTCTCCAGATTCATTACCTGAAGATAACCATTCTTCCGACTCTTCCTCATGGAAGCTTTGTTCATCAAAAGAAGATTCTTCTTCTTCATATGAATCCTCGCTTTCATCCTTTAAATCATCAAGAACTTCTTTTTCCACATTTAATTCAACAAGATCGTTTGATTCTTGATCATCGTCTTCTTGGAGAATCCTTGTCCTTGATGCTGAAGGCTTTTCCTGAATACTTTTAATTGGTGGCGGAGCGAGGATTAAAGGTATTCCGGAAGGTTTTCCTTTTGCCCGTAACCGATTATTATTTTCAGGTTGAATCTTGCCAAGATCATGATCGATTTCTTCAAAAACTTTTTCCATGTCGATTTCACTAACCGGCTGCCTTGCGTTTTGTCCACGATTTGTCCAATTGCCTTGAAGTAGATTCACATCATGAAAGGTTCGATTTCCATTTTGCATGTTCTCTGGAAGGTGCTACATTCAGTGCATCCTTTCCCTAACCTCCCTTCTCCCTTTCTGAAAAGCACTGTTAAAGTTGGCTGTATATTGCCGACCTTAATAGTGCCATAACAACAATTCGCTAAACATTGCCTTAAAAAAATACATAAAGGGGCATATACTATTGAATGCTTAGTATAATGCCCCGCAAATTTTAAATCATTTTTATTCTGACTCGTCAAAGTAATCTGGATCATTTGTTGCAGAAGAAACGCGGATTTGCTGGTTTTGCAGGACTTTGACTGTGAAATCGATAACCATTTTTTCTTCGATCTTCTGGAAAAACCCTTCATCGATCGGTGATGTTGTCGGAAGCGGCTGACGGTCAATTGCCTCATCCCATTCAATGATTTGGCTGGATACCAGTTCACAGAAAGGCAATTCATTATAGTGCTGCGTGCTTTCTTGGTGGAACTGAGATAAATCGCTTGTCAGCAATTCGTCTTTTTCAGGGAATCCAGTAGGCAATGGTTTTGATACAAAGAAATCAAATTCCTTGCGATTGTTCACTTGAGGCATTACTGGCTTTGACAGGAAGTGTTTGATTTCAGCAATTACCTGGAATGGAATATCTACTGTAAAAGAGTGCAGGTCAGAAGCTACAGACGATGATGAAGAAGCTTGAATATCCTGGCTAGGGCTTGCATACTGGATATTTTTCCTGACAAATCCTTTAATGAATAATTTATTTGTCGGTAGCAGCAGTCTGCATTGAGTTAATTTAATTCTCTTCTTAATATCCTTGATTTCCAATACCGGCTCTGGAAAATTGATGATCGTATCCAGATTCACTTGAAGAGTTAACTCCGCTAGCACCACCGGAACTTTCGTAACAATTTTCCCAAGGCTAACATGTGGATGATGATGGTGAGGCTTGCAATCAAAGTGATCTTTTGATGGCGCACACTCGTAATCAGGCTTTTTATTTTTATCTAACATACATGGCTCCTCCTTAAACTCCTGAGAGTGAAGATGTTCTATCCTATGCACTTTGAATTTTTGGGTCTAGGCATTAGCCCGTAGGCATAAGCGGAATTTAGGGTGAATACCCATTAGATTCCCTTTAATCCTTACACTGTACATGCTTCGATTCATCCTCAAAAAATTTTTAAGTTTTTTTTTGCTTCTATTGTCATTATCAAATCCATTTTGAATTGCATATAAAATCATAAGCATACAAAAAAGCATGCCGTTTTCAGCTTTGAAATCGGCATGCTTTATAGAAATCTTATTTACTTATCGAACTACTACGACTTATAGAGCTTGAATCCTTACTTGCTGTTTTTGCAGTACTTTAATTGTGAAATCCAACATAGACTTCTCAACGATTGTTTCGAATGTTCCTTCCTCAAATGGACCATTACCTGGCAATGGATAGCGGTCAATTGCTTCATCCCACTGAACAATCCGGCTGGAAATCAGCTCACAAAATGGAAGCTGATTGTAGAACTGTTCACTCACTTGATGGAATTGGGATAGGTCGCTGGAAAGCAATTGATCTTTTTCAGGGAACCCGTGGCCCAGATTTTGAGCTCTAAAGAAATCGAATTCGTTCCGTGTATTGAGATCTGGAATGATTGGATTTGTAAAGAATTGGTCTGGTTGAATATTTGTTACACACTCAAATGGTACATCTACAGTCAGGGAGCGCATCTCTGATGCTACGCAGTCACTCTTGGCAGTTGGGCAAGGTGTTGCATACTGAATATTCTTACGGATGAAACCTTTAATGAACAGCGGAACAGGTCTAGTTAATAATCCAGTTGCAGCATCAACAGTGTTTCCACCTAATAAAAGTCTGCACTGGACAATTTTCACCCGCTTTTTAATATCCTTGATTTCAAGTACAGGATCTGGGAAGTGAATATTGGCAACCAGATTGCTAGTTACACGAATTTCCGCTAGTGTAATAGGCAATTGCACAATTGTTGGTCCTGCGTCTACCAATGGTGGGTTAACAGTAACATTCTCACATTGCTCCATAGACGCTGATTTATTTATGTTGACACAACCATGAGAACCTTTATGATTATTAGTCATTCTTTAATTCCTCCTTGTAATTTCTTGTACAGTTTATCCTATTCTTCTAAGTCTTTTTGGCATAGATGAATGTAGCGGTGCAAACGCGGATTTTTAAAAGAATTGAAGAATTAGGCACCTTTTAATTGGGTACGTGCACAGATGCCCATGCCATATGCATAGTATTCAAAAGGAGGAGGATAAAATGAACAAATATAATTACTTTGCAGTTGATATAGGCAACAGCTGGTATAAAGTTTTGGCCTCTGATCAAGGGGAACTGTCAGAATACCAGCTGCCAAACGCCATCGCCCTATATGATGATGAATTTTATGAAAAGCCCTATGACGAGGAAGATATAGACCTTGAGGAAAACTTGATTGCAGAGATAAAAAGCCCAGCAATCATTAACAAGAGAGAAGTTTTTTATGCAGGAAAAGCTGCTGCCAAGCAAAGAAACGTCAGCTTGACATCAAGCAACAACCAAAAAGCAGATGAAGATCGCACATATGTCCTTCTTTTTGCAGCAGCAGCCTACCACGCTTCATTAATTAATCCCGAAGACATTGAAATAAATTATTCAATTGATCAATTAGCCGTATCTCTGCCAACTACACAGTATAAGGAAAAGAAAGATTTATTGAAGCAAAGGTTAATAGGCAGCCATACAGTTATACTCCATAAGGTCCCAGGCATTCCTGAGCCTAAGGAATTGACTGTAAAGCTTCAAATCAAGGATGTCATCGTTGGTGCGGAAGGAGCCTGTGCTTATTTAGGCTTAATTCGGGATATCGACACATTGGCCATCAAGGATGATAATCTGGTAAAGGATTCACGAAAAGGAATCATCATTGGTGACCTTGGCGGTGACTCTGTTGATTTTGTAGGCATCAAGAATAATAAGCCGGTCGCTTCTGTTGAGGGAGACCATTTTGGAATCAATTTATTCCTGGATACAATCATTAAAAAGGTCAGCAAAAATGAATTATACACTTTTGATTCAAGGTCTGAACTTGAAGAGAAATTATACGCAGGACAGTCAGAATGGTATGTAGAACCTTTCGCCGGGGTCAGAAAAGATATTAGCAAATACGTGATTCCTCAATTAAAGATCATGGCTATCAAATATCTTGAACATTTTGACCGTGCCAGAAGCAGTTCCAGTGAGATCAAAGGTGCATCCCGTTATATCGCAGTAGGCGGAGCTGCCAAGCTTGCCAAAAAACAAATTCAGGAAGCTGCAGTAAGATGGTCAGAAAAAGGCCGTCCAATCGACCTGACTTTTCCTGAAAACCTGGAAAAATTGAATGTCTTCGGCCTCATGATTTTAGCCAAAATGAACCAACTTAAAAAACAACATGAGAATACCGAGGAATTAATTTCCGTTGAAGGATGATCGGTATGTCAAACACTTATACGGATTACCACAATAAGATCGCGATAACTGTCCCTGAACGATATATTGATGTTAAAACTGGCGAGTCATACAGTGTCTCACCAAAAGTCATTGAACAAGTAGAATACCATGCAGATAACAGCACATTGAACCATCTTATTATGTCGGCTCTTCATCAGTATCTCACTCCTAAACCTATTTTAAATGGGGGTTCTGCTGAAATACTGCGGCAGCTTGCAGATATCAGAGCAATACTCGAAAATGGTGTATACCAAATTCATCCTTCTGCTCAGCCAAAGTATCGAAAAGATCAAACTGCCGCTGCTAAGCTTCTCGACATGAAAGAAATTGAAGATATCCTAGATGCATTCGGCGGGTAACTAAATTAAAACAATCAAGGACGGTACATTTGTACGCGTCCTTCATTTTGCCTATAGTATCATACAAACAATCAAGTGATTATTACTTTTTTTGAAGCAAACGAAAAATGAGGGAAAGAAGTTTTGGATAGTTTTTTTCGAAGAATTCATGGTCTGTGGCAACGGCTTTTTTGTTATAAAACTCAATGATTTTTATAGCCGTATCTCTTTTTTGGTTTACAGGGATATGAAAAAAGTCAATGACAGGTGAATAAGTTCCATCTCCGGCAGGGAGCAAATATCCAAAAATCAGATCTCCTTCACGAGGCAGGTGGTAAATCTCATTATAAACCGCTACAAGTTTCTCTTTCATTTGAAAAACATCAGTAACGACAAGAACCCTTTCTCCAGCAATTTCTTCAACATAGTAGAATCCAGGCATCGTATACTTCCATTCACTGATGATTCTATGCACCTTCGGCCTTCTTCGGCTTTTATATTCCGGTGATTCAAGATAATGCTGAAAAATAGTCTTGTTGCTATTACGTACACGGTGACATAGGGTCGCCCACGAAATAAAATGAGGAATCATCATGGATGATAAGTCATCATCTTGATGCTTTTCTTCTATAAAATCATCTATCAAATCTAGCAAATATTCTCCGTAATACTGATCCGCATAATAAAAAAGCTCTCCAAGTTCGTCAAAAACCACATCCTTTAATTTTTCTTGCATCGAAATAACATTTTTCTCATTGAACATTAATTTTCTCCTTTCAATTACTTAGTGTCACCTCCATATCGTAGCACAGAATTTTAAACTGATATGAGTAATTTTTTGTCTGAATTTTTACATATATAAATCGCTTTAAGATCGAACCTACTGAACGAAATTCCCAATGACCCGAGTTAATGAATAAACATTATCGTCAAAGTTTACCAAATGAATCTTATCAAAACATACTCATATTATACTTAGCAGACATTATTTCCAAAAGCTTGGTTCCGCCTATACTGTTCCCTTTTTCATCTAATGCCGGCCCGAAAATTCCTATGCCAAACCGATTTGGTACAGAACCCATGATTCCTCCTGAAACACCGCTTTTTGCCGGAATACCCACTCTCACTGCAAACTCACCCGAAGCATTGTACATTCCGCATGTCACCATGAATGTTTTACAAAGCCTTGCTACAGAAGCAGGAATCAATCTGAGATTTGTCATCGGCTCCACTCCATCCATTGCTAATACACATCCGATTCGTGCCAGGTCCAGGCAATCCATTTCAATTGCGCATTGCTTCGTATATACTCTTAGCAATTCCTCAATATCTTCATCAATTACTCCATGCTGTTTCATAAAATAGCAAAGCGCCCTGTTTAAATCAGAAGTTCTATATTCTGATTCGGCAACTTCTTCTGAATACCCGATTGTAGAGTTACCTGCGAGCTGTTGAATAAATGTAAGGATTCTTTCAAAACGTTCTTCTTCATTTTTTCCTTTAATCATATGCGTAACGGCCAGTGCCCCAGCATTAATCATCGGGTTCAATGGTTTGGACGGGCTAAATTCCAATTTAACAATTGAATTGAATGGGTCACCGGTCGGTTCATAGCCTACTTTACTAAAAACCGCTTCCTCCCCGTAGTCCATTAATGCAAGCGCAAGGGTAAGCACCTTTGAAACACTTTGAAGGGTAAGCTTCTGTTGTACATCCCCAGCAGAAACGCATGTTCCATCATCATGAAAAATAGCTACAGAAAGTTCTTCAGGATGCGCCTTCGCCAATGCCGGTATATAGTCAGCCACTTTTCCCTTCCCAGTATACTTTTTTGCCTCCTGAACAAGTTCATTCAATTCTTTTGTCGTTCTGCATGGCATGAAATATCCCTCCCTGATTTATCTCATTTAACAGTTAATCCTGCACAAATATTATTACCATTTTAGCCAAGAAAAAAAGACGATGTATCAACATCGCCTTTTTCATGCAGTTACAACTAAAACCTGCCAGATTTTAATATGGAATAAATGATCCATAGGAACATCATAAATGCGATGAAAAATCCAATCTCAATCGCCGGCACGCTAGTCAGCATGGTATTATTCCCAAAGGTTGCCCCCACGATCAGACCAAGAACAACAATGCTAAATGCAAGAAGTGTTAAACTGAATGAAACCTGGTTACTGATTCGATCGAATTTATGAAGGATCCTGTTGATTTCAGAAAGACTGATTTCAAATTTTAAATCTCCCTTGGACGTCTGGTCTAGAACATCCTCCATTTTTTTAGGGATATTGGTTAAAGTATCTGTAAAATCGTCAGCCTTGTTCCATAGCCTTTTGCCCATTTTTAACGGGTCATAACGTTCTCTCATGAGTTGTTCGCCATATGGCTTGGCGAGCGCAATCATATCCAGCTCAGGGTCCATTTCAGAAATGATCCCTTCAATTGTAACAAGTGCCTTCCCCATCATCGTCATTTCCTTAGGCAAAATGATGCGATGTTCCTGAGCAGCTGAAAAAAGCTCCTTGACGGTCAATCCTAAACTCAGGCCCTCTTTAGGAGAGTGATCAACCATTTTTCTGATCGCTTCCACATCATCATAAAAGTGCCTTTCATTTATATCTGAAGGAACGTACGCCATCCTGAAAATCGCCTTTACAATTTGATGAGTATCCTCCTGCATAATGCCCATCATCATAGAAGATGAATCATACCTCATGCTTGCGGAAAGCCTTCCCACTTGTCCAAAATCGATGAATACCAGCTGTTGGTTTTCAGGGATATAGAGAATATTTCCAGGGTGAGGATCTCCATGGAAAAAGCCTTCTCTTAATATTTGGGTAATAAAGGCACTTACCAGTAAATCTGCAATCTTCCGCTTTTCATCTATGGTGGCAGCCATTGGGTGCAGTTCATTCAGCTTTATACCATCTATCTTCTCCATCGTAAGGATTTGGTCGGTCGAATAATCATGGAATATCTCCGGAACTTTGATAGATTCACATTCTTCGAATTGCCTCTGAATAATGTCGGTATTACGAGCTTCTTCAGAGTAATCGAGTTCTCTGCGGATCGACTCAGAAAGTTCTTCTACCATCTCGGTTAAATTGTAATATTCAGCCCAGTCATATCGCTGTTCAATTAGTTTTGAAAGATCCATAAGAATTTCGAGGTCTGTATACACAACCTGCCTGATGCCTGGACGCTGTATTTTGACCATGACCGTTTCACCTGATGGCAGGGCTGCTTCATGAACCTGACCAATTGAAGCTGCAGCAATACATTCTTCATTAAATGTTTGAAAAACTTGGTCCACTGGACGACCAAATTCCTGATGGATTTTCGCTTTTATTTCTTCTACAGGAACAGGCGGAACCTGATCCTGCAGCATTTCTAATTCCTTAACAATTTCAGCTGGAAGCAGGTCGCTCCTTATACTGAGCAGCTGGCCAAGTTTTATGAATGCCGGTCCTAATTCCTCCAGCATGCATCTGATTCGGTACCCTGCTTCCTTCGTATTTCCATGCTTCACTTCAGCAACGATCCTGTCTTTTAAGGAAAGAACCTGAAACAGCCCTACCTCTTCCAAAACATAACCAAATCCATACTTTACTAATATTAATGCTATTTCTCTATATCTATTCAACCTTCTCAAACGCTCTGTCAACATTCCGTCACCTGCTATTATTTCACGTCTTTTGAAAAGCCAGGAGGAATATTTTCTATCCCTTGATCCGTCTGATCCAAATCCGTATTTGAATTATTGTTTCGCAGCTGTTTCAACTCCTGCTGAAGCAATACAAGCTGTGCCTGGACTATATCTAATTCTTCCCTGGTCACAAAACCAAGTTCGCTCAGCTGACTTTTTGACATTTCCCTGAATTCCTTATCCCACTCCTCGCTTTTAGTTTCTCCTTTTCTGAATAAATCATCAAATATGGTATCTGCCTCTGTTTGTGTCATGCTGCCTTTTTCGATCAGCTTCATAAAAGTATCATCAAGCTTTTCTTTTCCTGCAACTGCCGCTCCTAAACCTAGCAGAAATCCGCTTTTTATAAAACCATTCATGAAAAGATCCTCCTTTTATATAAAACTATTTCCATACCTTTACCCCAAAAGGGTGGCGTAATCACCCTATAAAATAAAAAAACACCCGCTTTAACTTAAAAGCAGATGTTGCCTTCATTCATCTGAACCCTTTGTTCAGGCTGAAAATTTTATATATTTATCTCTATCCACTTCTCGAAGAAAACCTCATGTTCCAGCTTTCAGGATATCGAACTTCTCCAGATATGCCCAGTTTTGTGGAGCAGGCAAACTCATTTGCCAGTAAGTCGTTCCAAATAATTGATAGAGGTCAATTTGTCTGTATTTTTCTATATAACTTCTAATATCTTCAAACCATACGATATGTTCTTCTGTCCCTTTCCAGTATCTGAACCATGGAGATTTTGCCGCCTGGTCGAATTGAATGATCGAGCCAGTTGTTATAGCGAGATTTTGCGCC
This sequence comes from Bacillus sp. JJ1122, assembly GCF_036964885.1. Classification (NCBI taxonomy): domain Bacteria; kingdom Bacillati; phylum Bacillota; class Bacilli; order Caryophanales; family Bacillaceae; genus Bacillus; species Bacillus sp. JJ1122. The sequence goes on from NZ_JBALQL010000012.1 coordinate 33,777, forward strand.
TGAAGTCCCGAAAGAGATTTGGTCTGGTTCGTCCCTACAACCTTATCATTCCCATACAGCGCAAGTGCAATTTGAAGTTTGTCAGCAGGAATCAAACTCAGAGAGTACCGGATGACTAGCGCTAACCACCATAAAGGGGTTATCGGATCTGGCGGGCCACCAGGATACCCATAATCGATCGTCATTACTGCAACCACATCAGCTATTTCTCCGATTGCTTTATAATCATAGGCTCCGATAATTGGGTTCGTTGGAATGTCCTCTGTCTTAGCATGGACATTCACATGTAAAATCAGAGTTTCCATTGCGACTTTCAATTCACGTAGAAATAGGTTGAAATCCTCCCTTTGTGGCGGAGGAACGAACTCCAGATCAATACTTATACCGCCAAAACCTCTCTGATTTGCCAGGTTGACAAGACTTGCTATCAAGTTTTTCCTATACACAGGATTGCCTAGAACTGTACCGGCAAGCTCTTTGCTGAAACCATCAGGTGTTGTATTTTGAAGTACTAACATAGGGATGACATTCTTTTCCTTACTCTTCGTTACATATGCTGAATCATCTATTATCGCAAAAGCATAACCTTCATTTGTAAAGGTATAGTTAACGATCGCAAGGAAAGTCAGCTTTGTAGCTAATGCATCAAACCAGCTAAGGAAGGATGGAAGAGAACTCGGTACAATGAAGCCAAGTGTAGCCATCTGTGGTTTTATTGGTGAAGGAATATTTATATTTTGTCCAATATACATTCGGTTCGGATCAAGACCAGGATTTGCATTCATAATGCTAATGACCGTTGTACTGAATTGAATGGATAGCTTCCATAAAGTATCGCCAGATTTGATTTTATAGAATCGGGTAATCGGCTGAAGATCAGGAATATAAAGGGCTAGACCAGGAACAATTAAATTTGCGGAAGGCAGCCCGTTCACATTTACGATGTTTTGGATTGTCACTCCATAGGTTTTAGCGATGGACCAAAGATTTTCTCCTGCTTTTACTACATGTACAGCCATCTGATCACACCTTTATAATGGTCTCTATAATCATCATATGGTGATCAAGATTGTATTTATTACAAATTTGGCGGAGCACTTATCATTTACTTTGCTAATTTATAACGTTAGGTACAAAACAAAACACTGAAAAATGAAAAATCCAGGAATTACTTCCCGTAAAAAGCTTTTACAGAATGAATCGAACCCAGATTTCTGCAACAATACACAAAAAACAGGGTCCTTATTTAAGGGACCCTGAGTAACGCTAATTATCTCCATCGATCTCGTCCATCTGAACGATTCCTGAACCTTGCAGAATGGCAGCCATCGCATATTTGATAAGGAGATTCTACATGGATTCCCTTACCACAGTGCCTGCACTTCTTTTTATAGTTTTTGACCTCTGTCTTAAGAAATTCGTGGACATCATCACTTAACCCAGTACGAAGCCTTTCCCAGTAAACAGCTTCCGTTTTGCGGCCAAGTTTATATAAAAACAATAGATGTAAACCGATTGCTTTATAGGAAAGCTCTAGCTCCTCAAGGCTTGCTGTTTTAATAACGGGTTCTGGAAGCTCTGTCCCAGCTACGATTGCCTTGATTGTTTCCAGCCATTGTTCAATAAGAGCAGGCTCTTTTGATGAGAAGGGCAAGTGTAGGAAACCATACAAATCCATCATCGGCAGTCGTGCTTCAATTTCAGTGTCTCTGACATATTCATACAGTTCCCGTTCTTCTGAAAGTGAAGCCTTTTTTGTTCCTTTTGGACTTTCAAATTGGTCCCAAAGCTCAAAGAAAACACCAAGAGAACGGTAATACTTTTGGAACCTTTCAAAGATGCCTGATGTCGGTGCAATTGAAAATATCGCAACAGGATCATCCTCTTTTTCAAGAAGCTTTGCCATTATATTGATATCCGAGGTGAATGCGACTTTTCCAACATTATAGATCCCTTTTCTGCCAGCCCGACCTGCAATTTGCTTCACTTCCTGTGAGGTAAGCCGCCTTCTCCTAGTTCCATCGAATTTCTCGTTTTCTAAAAAAACGATTCTCCTTATTGGCAGGTTGAGCCCCATACCAATCGCATCAGTGGCCACAACTACCGTCGTTTCACCTTTAATAAAACGGTCCATTTGTTTCTTTCTCGTCTCTGGTGGCATGCTGCCATAAATCATGCTTACCTGTCGACCACTATTTTGCAATTTCGATGCGTTCTCCAGTACTTGCCTACGTGAAAAACATACTAGCGCATCACCTTTTTTCGTATAGTTGAGGCTGAACTCCTTGTTCTCCACTTGAAGGGGAATGTCTCGTGTATATTCATAAATTTCCATTAAATTATCTTCCAGAAGATCCATCATTATGCTTTTAATATTCTTGCTTCCAATGATATGAACTTCTTCCGCATTGGCTTTAGTAATCGCTTTATACCAGGAAAATCCACGGTCCTTATCGGCAATCATCTGAGATTCATCGATCACCACAACATGATAAAAATCCTTTTCGTGAAACATTTCAACGGTGCAGGAAATATGTGCAGCTCCCTCGACAGGCTTCTCTTCTTCACCAGTTTTCAGAGAGCATGGAACTCCTTCTGTGTTCAGTTTTTCATACACCTCAAGAGCCAAAAGCCTAAGTGGGGCCAAATATAACCCGCTTTTTGCTTCTTTCATTCTTTCAAGTGCGTGATGCGTCTTCCCTGTGTTGGTTTCCCCGATATGAAGGATATACCGGACATTCCTCCGAAGTGAAGGATTGTATTCCCGTGCGAAAATATCTTCAAGCATTCTTGCTTCTTCTTCTTTTTTCCGCTTTCGTTCAGCCTCTTCTTCTTCTTTCCTGCGTTCCCTAGCTTCAAGGTCCCTCTCATAAATCTCACGATGGATCTGTTCATCATAAGGAGTTTCTGCTAAACCTAAAAGATCACTAATGTATTCCTCATGCAGTTTATAAAGATAGCCATCTGTATATGCTAGCAACATATCGCGGATAATCCTTTTTAACTCTTCCTTTGAAAGCTTATCATCTACCGTTTTCTCATAAGCACTAATTATATTTGCTGGAAGACTTAGCAGTACTTGTTCAGAGCCAATATCCTCAAAATACTTAATTACCTTTTTTTCAAAGTAAAATTCGTACGTTTCATATTCAAAATAATGTCTTCCCCAATGGGTGGTCTGATGGATCTGGCCGGTCAATTCATCGAAGAAATCTGCTAAAACGCTGTAATCATCTGGTTGAAATGAACCCTCTTCTGTCAATTTCTCTTCAAGCATAAATGTATCGATATCCTTGTACTTAGGATTTTCTTTGAAAATATGGAATAAATCTTTTGCAATATGGTACCTGATCTTTAGGTAAGAGATTTCCTGATACTTTTCCAGTGTAACTCTGGCATTCTGACTAATTTTCTCACGGATAAGTGCCTTTTCCTCAAGGAGCTGTTCTTCTGCTTCTTTTTTCAAAAATTTTTTTCTGGCTTTTTCGTGCAATACTTCCCATGTTTGATTGTCGAAAGCAGACTCGATCCAGGTAAAAACATTAAAAGGATTGTAGTCCCTCATCTCATTTCTGAAAAGCTTATTGATCAGCTTGCGGTCAACACCCTCGACAACAAACCCTCTCTCACTTAAAAAAGCTTTCTTATCGCGCTTCGAGAAGTCATTCGTTGACTTAGTAAGCCAGACATTCAGCCAAATTTGGTTGATATAAGTTTTTCTTTTCTCAGAATACTCATTAAATGATGGAGGATATTCATGCTCACCAAGAAATTTCTCAACATCTTCCTTTACCTTGTTTTTTGTATGTTCAACTGACTGCTGATAAATAGTATCGATTTGATTCATATGTAAGCCCCTTGATTGGATAGAATTAATAATTTGTTGTGTGCTCATAATGATAACTTACCGTAATTAATTGGTTTATTGGTTTATTGAAAAGGTACATTTAAAGTATCATGCTCAAAAATCATGAAACCATCATTTCCTTCTTAGTACAATGCAATGTTTCCCAAAGATCCGCAAAAAAAGAGGCCGCACAAATTATTGTGCGATCCCCTTGATTTCCATTATTCACTGAGTTAAAGGATATGCCTGAATAATTGTGCTTATGCGTTCTTTACCTTCAACATTTTTACGACCCGATTTAATACTTTCTTATCCTCTTTCGTTACGCTCTTCGGCTTAATCGGTGAAACAGGCTTAATTTTTTCTGTATTTTCCAAGCAAAGAATTTCAAGATAAAATGCTGTACTTTCCCGATTTCCATTTAAATATCCCTTGAGGATTTTCATTTTATCCGAAGTTCCAGTAAAATCACTCTTGTAATCCCATTCGATTTCATTTGCATATTTAGAATCCATTCTTTCTTTTAAAGCCAGTGCTTCTGAAACAGCATCCTGCGGCGTTGTGAAATATGACTGGGTTCTCCTTAATCCCTTTTTCGTATTGCCATCGCCCGCTTTTGCCTGATAAAGTTTAACGATCATTTCCCTCATCCTTTCTGGTTTTGGTCTCACGCCTTCTCATGGTTAGTCGTTACACCAGAAGACCTAAGGATTTCATTCATATACATAGTATACCCTTTTTTCCACCGTTTACCTATTATTAAGGTGATTAGTTAAATACAAGATGTTTCTTGCATTTTTTTCCTGGAGCGGTATTTTTCTATCTCCACCTAGTAATTTATGCTCTTTGATTTTTTCCTATGACATATTTCTTTCAGTGCGTATTATTTTGGAACCAATAAGATTGGTGACCTGCTTTTCTCTGACAACTTTTTTGACCTGTTTTTCTCTGTCCCCGTTTTTTTGGGCGCCAATCGGGTTCATGGGTGACCTGTTTTTCTCTGTCCCCGCTTTTTTGGCGCCAATCGGCTTCATGGGTGACCTGTTTTTCTCTGTCCCCGCTTTTTTGGGTGCCAATCGGATTTATTGATGACCCGGTTCTGTTTATTTTATTTTTACTTTTTGCCTCTTTTAATTTGGCTCTTAACGTGACCTTTGTTGCTTTCTCAACCAAATTAAACCCTCCACTTGGATTTTCACAAGTTTTAATGTGAATTTTGAGAAGCCTCCTCGAAAAGAGCCCTTACAAATGCGGAACACGTACTTGTTCAAAAAGCAACAATCCATGCTAAAACAACATTAAATTAAGTGGTTTTTTAAACCGGGATCTATATTTATTGTAGCTGAGGGCACTCACTCCTTCAAAAAAACAGGGAACTTGAGCTTTTCGTTTCTCTAACATGCCGATAACGAGTACCTTCAGCCGATATCAACCGACTCCTTTCAATAACAAGAAAGGGTGTCCCAAGATACTTTTTGGGACACCCTCATTTTGAAATACAGGAAAAGAAAACTATATCTTTAAAAGTAGCGCTATTCACTGGTTTTTATTTTGTTGATACTGCAACCTTCTCTGTGCTTTGCCCATGACGGATTGTAGCTTGTGCTGCTGCTAGACGGGCTAGAGGCACACGATATGGAGAGCAGCTGACATAGTCAAGTCCAGCGTTGTAACAAAATTCAATTGAACTTTTTTCGCCGCCGTGCTCACCACAGATTCCTGTCTTAAGGCCTGGTTTTGTTTGACGGCCAAGATTTACCCCGGTTTCAACTAATTTGCCGACTCCTTCACGGTCGAGCACCGCAAATGGATTTTCAGGAAGGACTTTTTGTTCGATGTATGCCTGAAGGAATTTTCCTTCTGCATCATCACGGCTGTAACCAAACGTTGTCTGCGTTAAATCATTTGTTCCGAAGGAGAAGAAATCTGCCTCTTCAGCAATTTGGTCAGCAGTCAATGCAGCTCGTGGAATTTCAATCATCGTACCAACTGTATATTCAAAATTCTTTCCTGTTTCTTCTTTAATACTTTGAGCTGCTGCATTAACCAGCTCACGCATTTCCTTAAGTTCATTTACATGGCCTACGAGTGGAATCATGATCTCCGGCTGGATTTCAATGCCCTTATCAGCTAACTTCGCTACTGCGTAAAAGATTGCCCTTGCCTGCATTTCATAGATTTCCGGATGGATCATACCAAGTCGGCAGCCGCGGTGGCCAAGCATCGGATTGAATTCATCCAATTGACGGACTTTCTTTAACAATGCTTCCTTTTCCTTCAGCTCTTTAGACTGCGGATCAAGGATTTGCAGCCTGGTAATCTCAACGATAAGTTCTTCTTTATCAGGCAAGAACTCATGAAGAGGCGGATCAAGCAATCGAATTGTCACGGGCAGTCCCTGCATAACTTCAAGGATACCTTCAAAATCTTCTTGTTGCATTGGCAGAAGCTCATCCAAGGCTTTAGTTCTCTCTTCATAATTTTCGGCAAGGATCATTTTCTGGACAATCGGCACCCTAGTTGGATCCATGAACATATGTTCAGTACGGCATAATCCAATTCCCCCCGCTCCAAATTCAAGCGCCTTTGCTGCATCTTCTGGATTATCCGCATTTGCACGGACACCAATCTTGCGTTCATCATCCGCCCATGAAAGAAGAAGCTGGAATTCATCAGAAAGTTCAGGTTCAATCATTGGAATCTCACCAAGCATGATTTCTCCGGTCCCACCATCGATCGTGATGATATCGCCGTGGTTAACGACAACTTCCCCAACACGGAATTGCTTTTCATGAAGGTCGATCTTCATGGCTTCACATCCACAGATACATGCCTTCCCCATACCGCGGGCAACAACAGCGGCATGGCTGGTCATGCCGCCACGGCTTGTAACCACTGCCTGGGCGGCAATGATTCCGTGGATATCATCAGGAGTTGTCTCCGGACGAACTAATATGACCTTCTGGCCATCATTTGATAGAAGCTCAGCTTCGTCCGCATCGAATACGACCTTTCCAGTAGCTGCACCAGGTGAAGCAGGCAACCCTTTTGCGAGCTGTTTCCGTTCAAAGTTTTCATCAATCCTGCGGTGCAGAAGCTGGTCAAGCTGTTCTGGATCAACGCGAAGCAGCGCAGCCTTTTTATCAATAATGCCTTCTTCAACAAGCTCTGCAGCAATACGGATTGCTGCCTGTGCAGTTCTTTTTCCAGTACGGGTCTGAAGAATGAATAATTCACCTCGCTCTACTGTGAATTCAATATCCTGCATATCTGCATAATGCTGTTCAAGGCGTTTGCAAGTATCTACAAACTGCTGATAAACCGCAGGCATTTCATCCTTTAATGTCTGGATCGGCTGTGGAGTACGGATACCCGCAACAACATCCTCTCCTTGTGCATTGATTAAGTACTCACCATACAGAATATGTTCACCAGTAGATGGGTCCCTTGTAAATGCAACTCCTGTTCCGGAATCGTCACCCATGTTACCAAAAACCATACTCTGGATATTTACTGCTGTTCCTAAATGAGAAGGGATCTTGTTCAGTCGGCGGTAAACAATCGCTCGCTGATTGTTCCATGAATCAAATACTGCATTGATTGAAAGGAATAATTGCTCTTTTGGATCCTGTGGGAAAGGCTTTCTGGTATGCTTTGTCACGATATTTTTATAGCCTTGGATTACTTCCTTCCAGTCTTCTGCCGTCATTTCAGGATCCGAACTATAGCCTTTAGCTTCCCTGGTCTCCTCTAGCAGACGTTCAAAGAAAAATACATCAACATCCAGCACAACATCACTGAACATCTGGATGAAGCGGCGGTATGAATCATATGCAAAACGAGGATTGTTTGTAAGCTTAGCCATTCCCTCAACCGTTTCATCATTCATTCCCAGGTTAAGGATGGTATCCATCATGCCTGGCATTGAAAATACCGCACCTGAGCGCACGGACACAAGCAGAGGATTTTGCGGATTGCCTAATTTCTTGCCTGTTTTCTCTTCAAGTTCTCTTAGTGCCTCAAGCACTTGAGCCTGGACTTCAGCTGTAATTGTTTTACCTGCATCATAATAAGCATTACAGGCTTCAGTGGAAATCGTGAACCCGAAAGGGACTGGAAGCCCGATTCGAGTCATTTCTGCCAGGTTAGCACCCTTGCCTCCAAGAATTTCTTTCATGCCGCTGTTGCCTTCATTAAAGAGATAAACGAATTTAGACATCAAGTAAAACTCCTCTCACTTTTTAGAATATCGAGAATTAAACCGGCTGTTTCTTCAATTGCCTTATTTGACACGTTGATAACCGGGCAGCCTACACGCTTCATGATTTTTTCTGCGTAATCCAATTCCTCAAGAATGCGTTCGTAGCTCGCGTAATTAGCCCTGGAGCCTAATCCTAGTGCTTTCAGCCTCTCTGTCCTGATTTCGTTTAATTTGTCAGGCGAGATGATCAAACCTACACATTTACTTCTGGGGACCTGGAAAAGTTCATCAGGAGGCTTTACTTCAGGTACAATTGGTACATTGGCCACCTTGAACCGTTTATGTGCAAGGTACATGGAAAGCGGGGTTTTCGATGTACGGGAAACGCCGACCAAAACGATATCAGCTCTTAGAATTCCTCGCGGGTCCCTTCCGTCATCATATTTAACCGCGAATTCAATCGCTTCTATCCTGCGGAAATAGTCATCATCTAGCTTTCTCATCATACCCGGGCGATGGTTTGGCTCTTTGTTGAACTTTTTTTCGAAGGCATTCATAAGTGGATTTAACAAGTCGACAGCATAAATGCCCTCTTCTTCTGCCCTTTTATCAAGATAGGCTTTCAAGGCCGGAACGACAATGGTGTATGCAATGATGGAGTGCCCTTGTTTTGCGACCATGATGACATCCTCAATGTCCTCTTCGTCCTCAACGTACGAATTCCGCCGAATATCAACCTGGCCCCCATTGAATTGTGTGGCCACAGCCTTTACTACAAATTCTGCTGTTTCTCCGACAGAATCGGAAACTACATAGACAACTTCCTTCATATCCAAAACGCGCTCACTTCCTAGACAGATTTTTGCTCTACTATTTCTAAGTAAATCTTTGTAACCGTGGTTTTTGTAATCCGTCCGATGACTTCATATGTATCTGGTTTTTCTTTGAGTTCACGGACGACAGGGAGTGAATCAATTCGGTTCAGGACAAGCTTCTTTGCTGCCTGGAGCATTGTCTCCTCCGGCTTCACAGTAATGATATTTGGCATTCTTGTCATGATTACGCTTACAGGAAGATCCTCCAGGTTCTTGTTTCCGATAGCCGCCCTCAGCAAATCCTTCCTTGAAATAACTCCTGCCAGGCATCCTTCTGAATCCACCGCGTAAAGCGTACCTACATCCTCAAGGAACATCTGGACAATAGCATCATAGACTGAGGCTGACTTTTGCACGACAATCGGGTGCCCTTTATAATCATTGACCTTCAGATCAAGAAAGGCTGTACCGTTAAATTGTTTCTCTTTATCTTTGTTAAAAAAATAGCCCACTCTCGGCCTGGCCTCTAAGCTGCCAGCCATTGTCAAAATGGCAAGATCAGGCCTTAGCGTAGCCCGAGTCAACTTCAGCTTTTCTGCTATCTGTTCCCCTGTAATTGGGCCATCTTCCTTGACGATTTGAACGATTTCTTCCTGCCGTTTTGTTAGTTTAATAGAACTCACCACCAACTTACCTCCAATAATAATGATGTTACATTATCAAGGAATTTTTAAATGTGTTATCCTTATTAATTTATAGTATATAACATTTAATGAAAAATCAAAAGAAAAGGTTTTATTTATTCTCGAATTCTTTTAAAATAAGCAATTTATCATGTATTAAATAAGCCATACTTTTGGTCTCAATCTCTATAAATACAAAAAACACCCCTGGTTAAAAAGCCAGGGGATAAAATTATTCCTTTATATTCAATTCAAGCGTAACTGGACAATGGTCGCTTCCCATAACAAAACATTCAACACCGGCATCTATGATTTCAGGGACAAGCCTTTCGGAAATAATGAAGTAGTCTATACGCCAGCCAATATTCCGTTCCCTTACCTTGTTCATATATGACCACCATGTATATACTCCTTCAGTTTCAGGATATAAATGGCGGAACGAATCAACAAAACCACCGTTCAGCAACTGCGTCATCTTCCCTCGTTCTTCGTCCGTAAAACCCGAATTCCCGCGGTTGGGCTTAGGATTTTTCAGATCTATTTCATTGTGCGCCACATTCAAATCTCCGCACAGGATGACAGATTTATTATCGTCCAATTCCATAAGGTATTCCCGGAGTTTGTCTTCCCAAGCCAATCGGTAGCCAAGACGGGCAAGATCACGCTGTGAATTTGGTGTGTAGACATTCACAAGGAAAAACTGCTCAAATTCAAGTGTGATCGCTCGACCTTCGCAATCATATTCAGCAGACCCGATTCCGTATCTGACCGCTATAGGCTTTTTCTTTGTAAAAATAGCTGTACCGGAATAACCTTTTTTCTCTGCGTAGTTCCAAAACTGATGATATCCCTTTAACTCGAGATCAATCTGGCCCTCTTGAAGTTTCGTTTCCTGGATACAAAAAAGGTCAGCATCTGCTTCTTTAAAATAATCTAAAAACCCTTTACCCGAACAGGCGCGGATTCCATTCACATTCCATGATACTAATTTCATATTCTCTCTGTTCCCCTCAGTTAGTGTTTTCTTTTGCCGTTCAGATTCTTAACAGAGCCCAGTGTTGTTGCAATAAAGATATCATTTAAAGTATTAGCTCTGTTAAACAAGGCTGTTGATTTTCGTTCCAGTCCCTTCGCTTTCCGCAGGCTGGCGCTGAGCCTGCAGGACACTGAATATCTTCTCGAATCTGCCCACGCACGATGGAAATGCGTTAGTATTTTCGGAGGAGTCTTCGCGCCTGGAACGAAGGTCAACAGGTTAAAAAAAACGATATTGTGCATTAACTCAGCCAAAGTATTAAATAAATGATTCTATATCAACACTAGCTTTATTCTTTTATGAAGCCTTTAAATTTTACTTGTATCACTTACCTTGAATCATACTTACCTACAAGTCTCGACTTTCCCCTTTTATTTTAGCAGTCTTCGATAATTGATTCTAATATACCGATTCCTTTTACAATATCAGCTACAGGAGCATTTGCGAATGACAGCCTGAAATGCTGGAGATTCTTTGTGGCATAAATTCTTCCCGGATTTATGAGGACCCCTTTTGCAAAAGCTTTCCTATATAAGTCTGCTAACGATATTTCAGGATTCATTTTTATCCAGATGAAGAACCCGCCTTTAGGGGCATCCCAATCCGCATACCGTCCTAAATGAGTTTCTACAGCAGCAAGCACCGCATCTCTCCGCTCTCTTAACTGCTTTCTCACGTTTACTAAATGTAGGTCATATTTTCCGCTTGATAGCCACTCTGCAGCAATTTTTTGTGAAAGGGAACTTGAGCCGTAATCCGTTTGCATCTTCAAGTCAGCCAGCCTGTCAATAACTCCCTGAGGCCCTGCAATCCATCCAATCCTTAAACCGGGATTAAGACTCTTAGACAAACTTCCAATATATAAGACATTTCCGTGTTTGTCATATGACTTGATTGGCGGCGGCGGCGGTGAATCAAGCCATAGATCACCATATACATCATCCTCAATGATCGGAAGCTGAACTTTTTCCGCGACTTGGATCAGTTCTTGTCTCCTGGCATCTCCCATTAAAGCACCGGTCGGATTATGGAAAGTCGGATGGCAGTATAGTACGGATTTCCTATGATCCCTCGATGCTTCAATCAAATGAGGCACTACCCCATCTTGGTCCATGGGGATTCCCTGCAACTTCATGCCAGCAGATTGGAAGGTCGATAATGAATAAATATAGGAAGGATTTTCGAGAAATATAGTTGATTCCTTCTGCAATAATCCTATTGATATGAGGTGCAATGCCTGCAATGCACCTGATACAACAAGAATAGAGGATGGCGGCGCTTCGATACCTTTTGGTTTCAGGTAATTGCTTATCGCTTCCCTGAGAGCAGGATTTCCTTTTGGATCTTCATAACCGAAAGGCATAAGTTCCTTGCCAACCTTCGAGATCACTTCCTTCATTTCTTCAAGCGGAAAAAGATCTTTTGAAAGCTCACCCTTGCTCAGCTGAATCATGCTCTCATCCGATTCAGCAAGATTAATAGCCTGAACAGTGCCCAAGCTTGCTTGATGGGAACCAAAATGGACCTGTTCATTCCAGTTCACAGGGACATTTGAACGCATGAGAGACCAGGTATTGTTTACTACTATTGTTCCTGCTCCAAGCTTCCCTTCAACCAACCCTTCAGCAGTAAGTTCATCAAGCGCCGTAACAACCGTGCTTCTGTTTACTGCAAATTGCTTAGCAAGTTCACGCTGGCTGGGAAGCTTGCTGCCAACCGGCCAAGTTCCATTCATTATTTGGTCTTTTATAAAGTTGATAATCATTTGATATTTTGGTGCTTTCATATAAAGGCTCCGTTCATTTTTTAAAAAATTGGTTGGTTTTTATATTTCCTGATTGGTTGGATACATTTTACCAAGACCCGTTTATATTTGAAAGAAATAAACTGATACAGGTTTAAATTGGATGGTTTTTTAGAGGTGATGACGCTTGAACATAAAAATTATGGCTGCACATGCGCTGATCATTCTCTTTTGGGGTTCAGCATTCGCCGGTATACGGCATGGTCTAGAAGGATATTCACCTGAACATTTATCGCTGCTAAGGCTTCTGGTTGGTTCCATTGCCCTTGTGATTTATGCCGGGAAGACAAAGATGAAATTACCAGAATTAAAAGATTGGCCTGTTATTTTTTTATTTGGATTTCTTGGATTTGCGGTCTATCAGACTGCTCTTAATATTGGTGAAAAATCTGTCAGTGCAGGAGCTGCAAGCCTGCTCATTTCTACATCACCAGTCTTTATTGGTTTGTTAGGAAGGCTTGTTTTTAAGGAGCGAACCGGTAAGAGGTATTGGATGGGAGCTTTCATCAGCATAGCTGGGATTCTCCTTATTTATCGGGGCTCAGGCGGAGAGCTGGAACTCGGTTTAGGTGTCATTTTGATATTGATAGCTTCTCTATCCGAATCACTTTATTTTGTTTTCCAAAAAAAGTTCTTAAATAAATACGGGGCGCTTCCTTTTACAGCCTATACGATATGGGCTGCGACTCTTCTCATGCTCGTATACGCACCAGGTTTGGGGGCACAGCTGGCTCAGGCTCCTGCCGGGGCAACGGCAAGCGCCATATACCTTGGATTATTCCCTACTGTGATCGCCTATTTCGCTTTAGCTTACATTACTGCTAAATCAGGAGCTTCTGAAGCAGCAAGCTCATTGTATTTAACGCCTGCTGCTACGTTCATCATTGCTTGGATATGGCTCGGTGAAGCACCGACAATGACGACACTGTTCGGTGGGATGATCACACTCATCGGGGTGTCATTTACCTACTTCAGGGTGATCAGGACAGAAATTGAAGAAGCAAAGGCGTCATGTTAAATTGCCATTAGCGTTTATTGATAATCGATCTTGCGTTTCATAGATGGTTATATTCAACCATCATAATATTTTATAAATCAAAGGATAGCTGCTCTGTTTCTCCAGCCTTTTTTGGTGACAGGGCAGTACTTTCATTGTTTATTTCCTTTTCAAACTGGAGCTTGGCATTCTTGTTCATTTTCACTGCATCCACCATTGGTGTTTGATACCCTAGCTTGTAAAAGCCTGGGTATAGCCACGGTTCATGTATGAATTCAGCAGGTACATTGCTTAATTCTGTAACGTATCTGCGAATGAACGCCCCGTCGGGATCGTGTTGTTTTCCGAATTTTATGGGGTTAATCATTTTCACTTTATGCTTTTCAAATAAACCAGCCTGCTTTTGTACATAAAAATTGTGAATCGCCGGCTCGTAATCCAAAAACAACTCAGCCAGTGCTATTGAAGGTTTTCGGCAGTCCAGCAGCAGTGTATTGCAGATAAAAGAAATGACCATTGCCCTTAAATTGAAATTTAACCAGCCGGTTTTATGGACACTCCTCATCGCTGCATCTATTATCGGGATTCCTGTTTTCCCATCTGCCCAGCGTTGGTACCATTCTTCATTCCATGTTTTCTTGATTGCGCTCCTTTCTGCATTTACCGGATATTCTTTCGCAAGATGAATAATTTTTGCTCGTGTATACAGCTTTGATAAGAACTCTTCAAATTGACGCTTTTCTTCATCACTGCAAGTTTGCAGCCGTTCAATGGTCTTTTGATAAATCATCCGCTCTGAAATATTTCCCCATGTCAAATATGCCGACAGCCTGCTCGATGATAAGGATGATGGCAGAGGTTTGTCGTGGTTGATGATATAATTCGCAAATCGCTTCTCAATAAATGATTCCAGCGTTTCTATTGCTTTTATTTCACCGCCCTGTTGACCAAAACGAATCTTGCTGCCATTCACCTTATAGTTTCGGAACCTTTTAAAATCAGTAAAAAGAATTTCAGGTATAAATGAAGGTTTCTCTATCCTTTTTGGAACATCAATGATCGGTTTCTTTAGATTGGCTGTCCACCGGCTTTTAAATCCCTTTTCTGAAACATTTACAAATTCCATACCATAGGTGAACAATTTCTGGTTATTTTCATTAACCCATTGGCTGATACGGCTTTTTTTAATTGCATCGGTATGGGCATACAACGTGATATATTCATATTTGTTCAGCAGTTCCGATAGCACAGTCTCCATTTCACCAACTGCAAAAAATAACTCTCCTCCGATTTCCTGGAGTTGCACTGACAACTCTTCCAGGCTTTCAAGGACAAATTGAAAATGGCGGGCAGAGAGCTCGGTTTCCCTCCAAACAGAAGGTTCAATCACGTATAAAGGCAAAACCTCCCCGATTTTGGCTGCTTCTGCTAATGGCTGATGATCAAATATCCGTATATCTCTTTGAAAAAGAACAAGATTCATCGTTAATCACTCCATTTTTCAATCCACATATACTTTTTACCCTTTAAATAAAATGGCATCCCAAATGGCTGCCATTCATTTATTCCTAATTAAGTACTTCTCTTAAAAGGATTCCAAATACAATTCCCAAAAACATCGATGTTAATGTTCCAAGCAGAAAATATTCCGCCCAGTCGCGGTCATCCATCTGCTTGAAACGTGCGATTGATTTGGCTGTCACAATGAAGGCGATTGCGGGATAAGAAGCATAATATGTAAGAAGGATAACGAGCAGGCGTTCTATATAACCAATCAGCTTCCCACGCGATAAGTCATGTTTGTTGAAAATCATATAACTGTATTGTTCAGACAGCCCTCTTTCTCCATTGCTGTTTTTAAGGTATTCGCTTTCCTTCAGGTCATTTTTAAACGTATATTTTCCCTCAAAAGTTAGAAGCTGGCCTGGCAGGGATCCGAGCAGAATCCTGATGATATGTCCACTCACTGTGGTTCCTAAAATTAAGATGATCACAAGGAACAAAATTGTGTTTAGCGCCCCAATCTCGCCCCCTTCTCCCATGAGGAGTTCTGAAAGTCTATCAAGAATTGAAACTAGCGGGATTTGATAAAATAACTGTAAAGCTATTAAAATCGTCACCAGATGCAATAGCTGGTCAAGCACAAAAAACCATAATTTATTTAAGTTTTCACTGTTGGTATATTGATCTACAAGCTTAATTTTAAGCAGGTCAATAAAAAAATGAGTACCTGTTATGAAAAGAACTGGCCAAATGATCGCTGTTAAAGGGTCAGTCCCTTGATCATTCAAATACCATGCTAAGGACAGGACGGCAGCATTAACAATTAAATGGTGAAACAAGTGTTTTTTAATATTCTTCAGTTTGTCATTCACCATGTTATCTGTCTGCAGGTAAAAATCCGCTATTAAATGCGCAATGATTAAACTTAATAAAAGCATGCCGACCCCTTTCTGCAGTTAAAGCCTATAGATTAAATACATCGTTCAACAGACCTTTCACATGCTTTCTAATATTTTCTTCGAGCAATTCTGGATTACACTCCGTCGAAACACCAAACTCCTTTGTTTGAAGCGAAGCCAATACGCGGGAAATTTCATGATAACTGCCAAGCACGAGTTCGCTATGGCCCTTTTTAAAGTGACTATAAATAGTAGGCGCTGACCTTTCAAGCAGCTCTGCGATCACATTTTGCTTTTCATATACCAAGTACAGGGAACACACTAGCCGCTGGACATCCGTTTGCTGCTTGCTTAACGCATTCTGCAGTTTTAGCATGCCATTTAGTAACGTTATTAGTTCATGCGCATGTATGTTTCCTTTTAAGTCAAAATGAAATGTCTCTCTTTCCTTTTGCTTTTTTAAGAAGTCATTTGCCAGCCTTGCTTGTTTCACTACTGGATGAATCCACTTTTCAATATCGATTTCCTCTATACTTTTATCTATGCTGCCAAAAGCCAGTCCAAAATACGGCTTATTGTTCTCATACTTCCATAGACGACTTATGAAGAACGCGGTTACGAAGGCAGAGGCATAACCCTCCGCGAGGAAGATAAGCTCATCGCCTGAACGATGGCGTACCTGAATATGTCCATAACCATGAAACCATTTATTAATCCATTCCTCAATATCAGATAAATAAGAGCTCAGTTTCTCCCCTAGCTCAGCAGAAGAAGATTTAGATATATCCATGATAAAGATTGAAGCTGGCTGCATGGCCATTCCACCTAACATTAAATTAATTAGACTAATTGATATAATTTTATATAAATTAGATATTATAGTCAAATTTATTCAATATTAGACTTTCCAATATAACTATTTTATACAGCTCAGTACACTTTCATTGTAACAAGAGCATACGTTCGACACAATGGGTAGAAAAGTACAAAAAAAAGAGCCACAAGGGCTCTTCTATTATGTCCTATTCTTCAGTTAAGACAACCTTTTCCATTACATCGCCATTGCGCATAGCCTTAGCTGCTTCCAGGCCAGAAGTAACCTTTCCAAAAACAGTGTGAACACCATTTAAGTGCGGTTGTGATTCATGTACGATAAAGAACTGGCTGCCGCCTGTATCTTTTCCTGCATGCGCCATAGAAAGCGAGCCTGGTACATGTGTATGTGGGTTGCCTTGCGTTTCACATTTAATTGTGTAGCCAGGACCGCCTGTTCCCGTTCCGTTAGGGCAGCCACCTTGACTGACGAAACCTGGAATAACACGGTGGAAAGTCAAACCGTTGTAGAAGCCTTCGTTTGCAAGCTTTTCAAAGTTTGCAACTGTTCCAGGAGCCTCATTTGGGTATAGTTCAAATTCGATTTTCTCACCATTTTGCATCTCTATGTATCCTTTTTTAGCCATGAAAATCATCTCCTTATGTTAAAATCACTGTTATCATAACACTTTTTTAAATAAAAATGAAAGTCATGTACCCTTCCATCGTTAAAAATGTATTTTTCGCCCTGTTTTGTGTTAAAATAAAAGTGCCTCTGCCGAACATTCGCTTGTTGCGGGACACTTAACCACTGTACGGACGGCAGGGGCCCTGCTATGCAGGAATACATATACATGACCAAAACCTTACAGGAATTCTTCTGTAAGGTTTTTTATATTACTACTTTATAGAAATCTCTCTATTAAGTCTTCACCTCTTCCCTTAACTCTGAACTCTATATGACGTAATTACCTCTCAATCAACTATAAATCATAAATTCCTGGCAATAAGTTTCATAAAAAGAATAGTATATATAATTGGATGTTTAAAGTCTGGTAAAATGAGAATTAACTATAAAAGTACATATAAGGAGGGTATATGCTAAATCAATTAGAATTTAAAAATAAAAAGTGGACGATTGCGATTGCTTATGCCCTGTTTGGACTTTACGTGATCATTGCAGCGGCACTGTTATTTTTCAGCCCATACAGGCAGGCTGCCTACGAAATCAATTCTTCAGGAACCCATCCATACAATATTATTCCATTCAAAACGATCAACAATTATATTAAAGCATCTTCCCATATCAACCAGAATATCTGGATATCGAATCTTTTAGGCAATGTGCTTGCTTTTCTTCCTATGGGGTTCTTCCTTCCTTTGCTCTTTAGAAGGTTTAATGGCTTCTGGAAAACGGCAGGTGCGGTCTTTTTAGCGACATCTTCAGTGGAAGTCCTGCAGTTTCTGACCCGGGTAGGCAGCTTTGATGTGGATGATATCATCCTGAATACAGTAGGCGGCTTCATCGGCTACCTTTTATTTGCGATGGTTTTAAGGATTATGCAGAAAAGGGTGAAAGAATAATATGATCATTACACCGCTTAGAAAGGATGAACATCCACCCTGGGATTTGCTTCTACTGGCAGATCCATCTGAAGATATGGTTTCAGCTTATTTAAAAGGCGGCTACTGCTATGTTGCAGAATTGGACAATTCCGTTGTAGGGATAATCGTTCTGTTTCCAAAGTCGAAAGATATAATTGAAATAAAGAACATAGCCGTATCAGAATACTTGCATGGGAAAGGAATTGGCAGCAAGCTGATCAAGCATGGGATTGAAGCTGCAAAAGAAAAGGGCTTTAACACTGTGGAGATTGGGACCGGCAATTCAAGTATTAGTCAGCTAGCGCTGTATCAAAAAGCCGGCTTTCGGATTATCGGGATTGACCATGACTTTTTCGTTCGCCATTATCCCGAACCCATCTACGAAAACGGAATCCAATGTCGGGACATGATCAGACTTTCGATGCAAATTTAAAAGGCAATCCTCATACAACGGGATTGCCTTTTCATTACTTCAATTTCCCAAGCAAAGCTGGTATCTCTTTATAGATGCCCACAACTTTATCCATCTTCATTCTGACAAGCCCGCTTGAAGAAGGAGCAACAAAATCAATCGTTCCAGAGACTACGGATTCCTCTTGCCTTCCCCAATGCAGTTCTTTCTTGCCGCTATATTGCTGATAAACTCCCTTGCCGACAAAACAAACGATTTTCGGATGGTATGTTTCTATTTTTCGCTTTAGCTCCTGCTTGCCCTGAAGATATTCTTCTTTCGTTATTTCATCCGCAGCTTTAGTTGGTCTTGCCACGATATTTGTCATCCCGTAGCCTAACTCCAACAGCTTATAATCTTCCGTTGTCACATACTTTCTAGGTGTAATCCCTGATTCAAATAGAATCCTCCAAAACCGGTTATTAGGGTTTGCATAATGATGGCCGGTTTCGGATGAACGGATACTAGGGTTAAACCCCACAAAGATGACATCTAAATTCTTGCGCAGATGATCAGCAATCGGTTCCATGGCTCTCCCCCCTCTAGCTTCAATCATTTTCTATTGTGTTATACGGCCTCACCAATACCGAGGTGGCAATTCATTATTTTTACAAATTCCTTTAAAAATTTTCAAATGAAAAAGAAATTCATCATAATACATTGCTTCGGCACTTTCAAAAGAATAAGCATTTGAAAGGTTATCTAAAAGTTCAGCATCTATAATTTCCCCAAGCCCGCTGAGCCACATTTTATAACCGTGTCTTTCATAAACATTCGATAAGCCAGCCCAATCAAACATATCTTCAAGTTCATGCTCTTCCATTCTATCACTCCTCTGTATTCACCTCCATTTTTCCAAAGTACATCGTTCATTATACTTAAAGTAAAATCCGGAATGATGACAAAATGAGACGAAAGCTCCACTTACCTGCAAGAAAAAGCCGAGTTTATTTAACCCGGCTTTCTGGAAGTGTATATTTAGCATCCGCTATACGTTCAGGATGAGTATAAACGTTTAATGATCGATTTCGGATGAAGCCGATTGTCGTGATTCCAAGACTATCGGCAAGCTTAAGGGCGAGCTCAGTTGGTGCCGACTTAGATAAAACGATAGGACATCCTATTTTTGCGACTTTCAGCAGAATTTCAGATGAAATCCTCCCGCTGAAAACAATTACTTTATCATGAATCGGAATGTCGTTCTTCAGGCAATGGCCATAAATTTTATCCAGGGCATTGTGCCGGCCGATATCCACCCTTGAAACCACAGGCCCGAACAAATTGCACAAAGATGCATTATGGACACCGCCTGTATTTTGGAACAAGTCAGCAGCGTCCTGCATCTCCTCCATCAATCTAAAGCAATCCTTTACCTCGATTTCTGTTTTGACTCCATGAAGCTTTTTCGCTGTAAGAGCATCGTTGGCAAATACAAAACTTGAGCGGCTTGCTCCGCAGCAGGAAGTTAAATAGCGCTTCCCCTGAAGGTTTTTATAATAAGGATTTTCCCTGTTGGTTTTCACGTGTACGAAACCCTCTTTTTCCTGGATCCATATATCATCAATATCAGTGAATTTTCTTATGATCCCCTCTGAAGCAAGATAGCCAATGACCATTTCTTCGATGTAGTCAGGGGTACAAACCATCGTGACAAATTCCTGTCCGTTCACCTTAACCGTGACAGTATATTCGGTCACGATACTGTCTACCATTCTTTCGGCCTGGCCATCTCCAAAACGAAGAATTTCCCTTTTGACTTCGACTGGTTTCACAGCAGCCATCCCCTCTAATTAAAGTTTTTCCTAACAGTCTTTTACTTTTAACCAAATTATGAAGCTTTCAAACTTGCAGCTTGTCATTAGGAACCTTCCTTGCACTGTCTTTGCGTAAAGAACAAAAAGCGCAAGCGCCTTGGTCAGCCCCGACAAGCGCTGGAGGGCCGACCAGTGAAGTCGTTCTTTGACTTCATTGGGCGGACCGAAGCGACTCGAGGGGCTAGGCGCTGGAGCTGGACATTTCTCGAAGTGAATTTTATACTTTCTTATCTTTTAACGAAAACCCGGCAGAA